>JAGFIW010000094.1 GCA_024103195.1 Saprospiraceae bacterium
CAGAGCCAGCACATCGGTATAGCCTTCAACCAGGTAGCATTCGTCCTGCTTGATGATGGACGGGCGGGCGAAATAGAGGCCAAAGAGGGAGTTGGACTTGTGATAGACCGGCGTTTCCGGGGAGTTGATGTATTTGGGGCCCTGACTCTGGCCCATTACTCTGCCGGCAAATGCGACCGGTTTGCCGCTCAGGCTGTGGATGGTAAACATCACTCGGTCACGAAAAAAATCCCGGTTGCGTTGGGTGACCAACCCGGCTTTTTGCAGGATTTCGGGTTTGAAGCCCTGTTGAACGGCCTGAAGAGAAAAGGATTGGCCGCTGGGAGGAGCATATCCCAGCTCGTACTTGCGAAGAATGGCCTCCCGAAATCCCCTTCCTTTGAAATAGGAAAGCCCGATGCTTTTGCCTTCATCCGTGTCCCACATCTGACGCACGTAATAGTCCCGGGCATACTGATTGACCACATATAATTGGTCCTTCAACTGTTCTTCAGGATCTTCGGCCCGTTTGTCCTCAAGCTCCTCTACTTCAATGTGATAGCGGGCAGCCAGCCATCGGAGGGCTTCCGGGTAAGTAAACCCTTCATGCTCCTTAAGGAATGCAATGGCATCCCCTCCTTTGCCACAGCCGAAGCACTTGAACAGGTTCTTGGAAGGCGAAACGGTAAAGCTGGGTGTCTTTTCCGGATGAAAAGGGCAAAGTCCCAGCAGGTTCACCCCCCTGGTTTTGAGCTGTACAAATTCACGGACCACATCCTCGATCCGGGTGGCATCCATGATTTTTTCTACAGTCCGGGAGGTGATCATCGTGTCGTGCCTGAAGGCGGAATCTAATTTTTTGTTAAGGTCCGCAACCGGCAAACTATTCCGGACCCCATAAGGTTATATTACCAGCTTAGGGTGTTTTCATAGTGTGAAGGATGTCGGAATCCCCCGGCATCCTTCTTTTTTACCGGGCAAACCAGCCAGCAAGTCCCAGGACGTCCCTCATGGTGTAAACACCCTTTTTTCCAATCAGAAAACGCGCAGCAAGCACGGCTCCCGACGCAAAGCCCGTACGATTGTGTGCGGTATGCGAGAGCTTGATGGCATCCCCTTGCCCCTGAAAGGCAAAGGTATGGATTCCCGGCACCTCGTCCTCCCGGATCGAGTGAATGGAAATGAAGTCCCCGGGCAAGACTTCTGCAGATTCCTTTCGCCAGCCTTTAAGCTGGCCGCCGGAAGCCTCAATGACCGTCTCTGCCAGGGTGATGGCGGTGCCACTTGGGGCATCTTTTTTGTGGATATGGTGGACTTCTTCGATGGAAGGTGTGTACCCCGTCTGTCCATCCATAATGCGGGTGACCATATGAGCCATGGCGAAAAACAAATGGACACCCACACTGAAGTTGGAAGCATGCAGGAAAGCCGTCCCTTTTTCCCGGGCCAGGAGGCTGGCCTCCTCCAATCGCTCACTCCAACCCGTGGTTCCGGTCACTACAGGCACACCTGCATGGAGACAACGGACCACGTTGTCGCATGCGCTGTCGGGTGTTGTGAATTCAATGACGACATCCGCTTCCCTGATCCTTTCAGGGGTCACCCCGGAAAGATCCTCTCGACCCAATATCCAGGCCACCTGGATGCCTTGTCGGAACGCCTCGGCCTCGACGGCACGCCCCATACGCCCGTACCCCCATATCCCGATCCGGATGGAAGAAGTGGCACGGTCGGGTGATTGATCAGGTGTCATGGGGCTACCATCAAGCGTTGAAGAACATGACTGACCTGAACCATCTCCTCCACCGAATTGGCCGGCGAAAATGAAAAACGGAGGGTTTTGGTACCATCTGGAATCGAAAGGTATTGCAAGACAGGTGATGCTACCTCGGCGCCCGAACTACAGGCACTTCCACCTGAGGCGCTGATGCCTTCAATGTCAAGGTGCATCAGAAGAAGATCCGTCCTCGGCGAAGGAGGGAAATTGACACTAAGGATCTTGGGGGATTGCCAGGGGTCCGGGGCTTCATTGAAAGTCACTCCCGGGACGTCGTGTACCAGTGCTTCCCGCAGGGTCTTTCGCAATTGCGCTATGGTCCTGTTCCTTTCCGATCCCTCTCTTTGGGCGATGGCGAGTGCCGTCCCCATCCCGTGAATACCAAGCGTGTTTTCCGTACCGGCACGCATGTTTCTCTCTTGCGAACCACCATGGAGATAGGGCCGTATACCGATACCGGCGCGTATGTAAACAAAGCCGCATCCTTTGGGACCGTAAAATTTGTGCGCGCTGCCTCCGACAAAATCAACAGGAATGGTCGCCACGTCGAATGGTTGAAAGCCAATGGATTGCACGGCATCCGTATGAAACAAGGCATTGAATTGGCGACACAGGCCACCAATCTCAGCCAGATCATTGATGACCCCCACCTCATTGTTGACATGCATCAGGCTGACCATTGTGCGAGTTTGCGGCTCACGGGCCAGGATATGATGCAATCCTGTCGTATCGGTCCGGCCGTCAGCCAGCAGCGGCACCCAGACGACGTCAATGCCGTACTGCTTTTCCAAATAGCGAACCGTCTGGGTCACGCAAGGATGTTCAATATGGCTGGTCAGTATGCGGGTCACACCCAGATCCCTGACGGCACCTGTCAGGATCATGTTGTTGGATTCTGTCCCACATGATGTAAAGAAGACCTCTCCCAAAGAGGCATTCAGATATCTGGCCAGTGTTTTACGCGCTTCCTCGATCAGGGTGCGAGCGAAGCGGCCTTCGTGATGGATGGAGGAGGGATTGCCAAACCCGGATGCCTGAATGTCGGACATGGAGGCCCAAACCTCCGGGTGAAGCGGTGTGGTGGCGGCATGGTCGAGGTAAATCCTGGGACTCATAAATCCGGTGTGATCGGATGATCAAGCCATTGATGGACAAGTTGATCTTCGAGCGGTTTGTCCTTTTGATGAACAAACTCGTTACTGGAAGGCAGATAAACATATTCTCTGGCCCATTCAACATGGTTTTTCGCCAGGGATTCAATGGCACCCGCCATGTAATCCACCTCTTCTTCGGTCATGATGGGATGAAGGGAAAGACGCATCCATCCGGCTTTGGAGATCAGAATGCCCTTTTCGATGTCATCGGTGATGGACCGGCTGATTTCATGGGATATCGATAGCAGGTAATGCCCGTAGGTACCTGCGCAGGAGCAACCTCCCCGGACCTGAATCCCAAAACGGTCGTTGAGCAGTTTCACACCCAGATTATAGTGCAGTCCGTCTATATAAAAGGAAACGACAGGCAAGCGCTCACGATGCCGGTCTGCAAGAATGTGAAGGCCGGGCACCTGGCCAATGCGATCCCAAAGTCGATCCAGTAGTTGCTTTTCCCGGGCATGGATTTGCGGCACTCCCATTTCTTCTTTCAACTGGAAGGCAAGCGCGACCTTGATGGTTTGGAGGAAAGGCGGAGTCCCTCCATCTTCGCGGTCTTCTATTTCGTTGATATAACTCCGTTCTCCCCATGGATTGGTCCATTTGACGGTCCCGCCTCCAGGATGGTCGGGGATTTCATTGTGGTATAGATCGGGTCGGAAGATGAGGATACCGGGTGTTCCAGGGCCACCCAAAAACTTGTGTGGGGAAAAATAGATGGCATCGAGGTGAGCTTCAGGATCTTCGGGCCTCATCCAAACGTCGATATAGGGCGCCGAACAGGCAAAATCAACGAAACACAGGCCACCTGCCCGGTGAATGAGGCGGGCGATGTCGTAATAGAGTGTTCGGATCCCGGTCACATTGCTGCAACTGGTTACTGCGGCGATTTTGACCTGCCGGTCCGAAAAGTGCTCCAGCATTTGGCGGAATCCATCCAGATCGATCAGTCCGTCCCGGGATTGGGGCATGATGACCACTTCCGCAATTGTTTCCATCCAGGAAGTCTGGTTGGAATGATGTTCCATGTGGGAGACAAAAACGACAGGGCGCTCGCGGGCCGGCATGTGTACCTGAGCGGCAAAGCGCTCATGGATCTTGAACCCCAAGATTCGTTGAAACTTGTTGACAGCACCGGTCATCCCGGATCCGGTGGGTATGAGAATATCGTCCGGATGTGCTCCGACATGCTGTTTGATCAAATGACGAGCCCGGTGATAGGCTTTGGTCATAGCACAGCCGGTAATGGTTGTTTCAGTATGGGTATTGCCGAGATATGGCCCCATTTCAAACGCCAGCCGTTCTTCGATAGGCCCATAGAGTCTGCCGCTGGCCGTCCAGTCGGCATACACCAATGGGACTTCGCCATAAGGCCCCACAAAGCAGGTATCCACCCCAATCGTGTGCCGTCTGAACCTCAGGAAGTGTTCCCGCAAAGCTTCTTCTCCCAGAGGTCCGGTGTGTGTTTCCTTTCGCGTTTTGTGTGTCACTTCCATACCATTCTGCTTAGGCGGTGCCGGTCAATGCCAAATGCTGTTCCAATCGTTCCAGGGCTTCCCGGGCGAGTTTTTCGGCACCTGACAGGTCCTTTGCTTCTGAATAAATGCGCAGGATGGGCTCTGTATTGCTTTTCCGTATGTGAAGCCACCCTTCGTCCAGGTCGATCTTGATCCCGTCGGACTCATTGATTTCCCCCATCCGGTAAGTTTGGCGAAGGTATTGCTTCATGGTTTCCCAGTTGAAATCGGAGGGTAATGCCATTTTCATTTTGGCCATGGCATAATCGGGATAGGATTGCCTTAGGCGACGCATGGTGATGGATCGGGAGGCGAGCAGGGAGAGCGTCAGGGCAATACCCAACAGGGCATCACGTCCGTAATGAAGATCGGGCAAAATCACGCCACCGTTGCCTTCTCCACCCAGCACGGCTCCTGTATCCTTCATGCGACGAACGACATGGACTTCTCCCACGGCGGAAGTATAGTGCGGTTGTCCGTATTGGCGCGCCAGATCCGTCAGAGCCCGGGAGGATGACAAGTTGCTGACAACCGGGCCAGGACGTCGGCTGAGGATATGATCAGCGGCAGCGACCAGTGTGTATTCTTCTCCAAACCAACTGCCGTCCTCCGCCACAAAGGCCAAGCGGTCGACATCAGGATCCACAGCAATTCCCAGATCAGCTTTCCTTTCCGGTACCATACGGCATAGCTCGCTCAGATGAGCGGGCAGAGGTTCCGGATTGTGCGCAAATTGACCGGTCACCTCCGGATTGAGAAGGTGGTAACTCACTCCAAGGGCTTCCAGGAGGCGGGGAATAGCGATGGCTCCGGAGGAATTGATAGCGTCCACCACTACCATAAATCGGGCGTTGCGTATGGCGTCTGCATCCACGTCCTCGAGATCGATGATTTTTTGGATATGATAATCCAGGTAATCGCCGGCGAGGAAGTGTCGGCCGATACGGTCGGCCGGAGCAAACGAAAAGGTGCCCGAAGCGGCCAGATCCAACACCTGTTTTCCTTCGGACTCCGAGAGGAATTCGCCGTGCTGGTTGAGCAGTTTCAGGGCGTTCCATTCGGCTGGATTATGGCTGGCGGTCAGCATGATACCGGCTCCGGCTCCCTCTCTGGGAACGGCCATTTCCAGTGTCGGCGTCGTGGTGAGCCCCAGGTCGACCACATCGACACCCATGGCCAAAAGCGTATGTTGAACGAGGCCTTGTACCATGGGTCCGGAGGTCCGGCCATCTCGCCCGACGGCGATTCTGGCGGGTAGTCCTTGCTGAAGCATCCAGGTAGCCAACGCCGCAGAAAACCGGACCACATCCGGGGGAGTGAGATTCATGCACGGAAGGCCTCCAATGGTTCCCCTGATCCCTGAGACCGAAGTGATCAATGCCATGCCATCCAGTTTGTGGCCACAAAGCTACCAATTAGACCCTGAAGGCCTTTGTAGCCGACAGTCGTAGTACTTTTACCGCCTCGTCATCGCATCATGGAGGAGGAATGGTTTGAAAAATGGTTTGATTCACCCTGGTACCATGTTCTTTATCAGGAGCGAAACGAAGATGAGGCCAGGGCATTCATCGATCATTTACTCCGCCTGATCCATCTCGAACAGGGCAGCAGGATTCTGGATCTGGCATGCGGCAGGGGTAGGCATGCCCGATATCTCTCGCGATTGGGGTATGAGGTGACCGGATTGGATATCAGCCCTTCCAATATCCGCCATGCGCGCGGCATGGAAGATGATCGGCTTTCCTTTTTTCAACACGACATGCGTAAGCCATTCCGTATCAGGTATTATGATTTGGTGTTGAACATGTTTACTTCCTTTGGCTATTTCGATAGCATCCGGGAGGATAAAGCCGTCCTTCGTAATGTGTTCCACGGCCTGCGTTCTGGCGGTTGGTTCGTGCTGGATTTCATGAACGCAGGAAAAATAAGACAGGAATTGGTTCCCCACGAAATCCGCCAAGTGGAAGGAACCGTGTTCGATATCCGGAGGTTTGCGGACAAAGAGTACATTTATAAGGAAATCGCCTTCTCGGATGGCCTGCAACCGGTTTCCTATGTGGAACGTGTACGTGCCTATGGAAAGGAAGATCTGGTTTCCTTGCTTGAGGGGGAAGGTTTTTTGGTCAGGGACATCCTGGGCGACTATGATGGGTCTTCCTACCGGGAAAATCGTTCCGGGCGTCTCATCTTGGTGAGCCACAAACCCGAAAAACACCACTGACATGGAGGATATTCTTGCCTTGGATACCCGCTTGTTTCTCCTGATCCATTTGGGAGGACAGAATCAGGTGGCAGATATTCTCGCGCCTTTGTTCAGGGAGAAAGTGTTTTGGAGTCCTTTGTATGTATTTGTCCTGGTTTACCTGTGGTTAAATGAGCGGCGTTGGTTTTGGCCTTTCATCATCGGAGTTGTCACCCTCATTACGGCTACGGACACATTGAGCAGTAAAATCGTCAAGCCTGCCGTCGGGCGACTGAGGCCTTGCAAGGAAGTCGTGCTCAAGGAACAGGTGCGACCTTTGGTACCCTGCGGCTCCGGATTCAGTTTTACCTCTTCCCATGCGACCAATCACTTCGGATTGGCGGCATTCATGTTCTTCGGGATGGGATTCCTGCAAGGAAGATGGAAATGGCTTTGGTGGGCATGGGCGGGGGCCATATCCCTCAGCCAGGTGTATGTCGGTGTCCATTATCCAGGAGACATTCTGGCTGGCGCGGGGTTGGGTTGTCTGATAGGTTGGATTTGGTCCAGGGGTTGGACCCGATATCGTCTCTACCGCTTGAATAGGGAAACATGAACGGCTTGGAGTATCTGCTCTTGTTGGCGGCTGCTTTCCTGGGAGGAGGGCTGGCGCTGCTTTGGAAGGAACAGCGCAAGGAATGGCTGGGGGTCATCCTCGCCTTTGCAGGTTCCTACATATTGGGAATCATCGCCACCCATTTGTTACCGGGCATTTTCGGGGAGGGTCATGCCAGGGGCCCGGGGCTTGCTTTGCTGGCCGGCTTTGTTGTTCAGTTGCTTTTCTCGCTCCTTTCACAGGGCGTGGAACACGGGCATATCCACCGGGAAAAAGCGACAGGATCCTCCTTTCTGGTCATTTACGGGGGGTTGTGTTTGCATGCCTTCGTGGAAGGATTGCCTTTATCCGGCTATGAAAGCCTGGATGCCCATGCTGTCGGTCACGGGCATGATCATCATCCGCTGTTCAATCATCTCCTCGCAGGGGTAGCCCTTCATAAATTGCCGGAGGCGTATGTCATGGCTTTGCTTGTACGGATCAATCAGCCATTGCCATCCCGGTTTTGGGTGTTCATGGTCATTTTTGCGTCGATGAGTCCTCTGGGGGCGTTGACCGGGTATTATTTGCTGCCAGATGCGCAGATGGTCCGGCTGATGCTGGCTTTCGTGGTTGGGTCATTGATGCATATATCCACGACGATTTTGTTCGAATCCGAATCCAAAGGGCATCACGCCATACCCTGGCGTAAAATGGCTGCCATGGGATTGGGGATTCTTTTCGCCCTCATGGCAGCGTGAAAGGCGCACCGGGTCCAAATTGAAGAATGACAGTATGGAACAAATTCTGTTCAAGGACGCAAGGGTGGTCAACAGAGGCCGCATTTTGGAAGGAGATCTGCTCGTCACAGGAGGTCGGATTTCGGAGGTCGGTTCTTCCCTGGCACTGCCGGCGGGGGCGCGTTTGGTGGATGTCGGTGGACGATTCCTGCTCCCCGGCGTCATCGATGACCAGGTCCACTTTCGGGAGCCTGGGCTCACCCACAAAGCCTGCATTCGCTCGGAATCCAGGGCCGCGGTGGCCGGTGGGGTCACCTCATTTATGGAAATGCCCAACACCTCGCCCCAAACCCTGACCCAGGAGCTGCTGGAAGCCAAGTACAGGATTGCCGCCGAAAATTCGCCCGCCAACTATTCCTTCTTCATGGGGGCATCGAATGACAACCTGGATGAAGTGTTGCGGACCGATCCCACAAAGGTCTGCGGGGTAAAAGTCTTTATGGGTTCCAGCACGGGCAATATGCTGGTCAATGACCCTGCCGTACTGGAGCGCCTGTTCCGGAATTGCCCCATGCTCATTGCCACCCATTGTGAAGATGAGGCGACCATTCGGGCCAATATGGAGATATGGAAAGCCCGTTACGGTGATGATATCCCCATGAGGGAACATCCCTTCATTCGCAGCAGGGAGGCGTGCCAAATCTCCTCATCGCTGGCCATCTCTTTGGCGGAAAAACATGAAACAAGGCTCCATATCCTGCACATCAGTACGGAGGAGGAGACCAGGTTTTTCAGCAATGACCGGCCCTTGACCGACAAAAAAATTACTGCAGAGGCCTGTGTCCACCACCTCTTCTTCAGCTCGGAAGACTATGAACGACTGGGAACCCTGATCAAATGCAACCCTGCCATTAAAGACCCCGAAGACCGTCAGGCCATTTGGGAGGCCGTACTGGATGATCGGATTGACATCATTGCGACGGATCATGCACCGCATACGCTGGAGGAAAAGCAGCGAAAATATGCGGAGGCCCCGGCCGGGCTGCCTCTGGTTCAACATCCGTTAATCATGATGTATCAGGCTGTGCGGGAGGGCCGATTGACGCTTCCCCGTCTGGTGGAAAAAATGTGCCATGCCCCTGCGGAATGCTTTCGCATCCGGGACCGGGGATATCTGGATCCGGGACAATGGGCAGATATCGTTATTCTTGATCCCGAGGCCGAATGGGAAGTAAATCGGGACGGACTCTTTTACCAATGCGGTTGGTCGCCGCTGGAAGGATTGAAGTTTACCGGTCGGGTAGCGCAGACCTGGGTAAACGGGCATCAGGTGTGGGACGGTCGCAACATTATCGCCAACCGGACTGGAATGAGACTGACTTTTAATGCCTGAGCATGGTGCTGCATGCAGAAGGGTTACATTTTTGGGCCCTGATACCCCCTGACCCTGTTCAAAAGGAAATCACTGCCTTCAAACTGGAAGCCGGACGTCTTTTTCACACCTCCAAAGCTCTCCGTTCTCCCGTTCATGTAACATTGATTCCTCCTTACCATGGATCCGACCGGCGAATCCGGGATATCGACCTTTGTGTGGAGGCGGTCGCACGGGGATTTCAACCCTTCGATCTGGTGTGCCAGGGGTTCGGTTGTTTTGCCCCCAGGGTGATCTTTGTGGCTCTTCTGGCTTCCAATGAACTCAGCCTTCTCCACCAGACATTGATGATCAGCTCCCAAAAGGCCGAAGGACCGGCACTTCCCAGACCAAGCCGGTTCCATCCGCATATGACGATCGCATTCCGCGACCTTGATCGTCATTTGTTTTCTGCCGCCTGGACTCATTTCCAATCCAGGCCGTACGAACGCAGCTGGACCGCAACCGGCATATGGCGACTGACTCACGCGGGGGCTTCATGGCATCCTCAAAGGTTTTTTCCCTTTGTCGGACCATAGGAATTCCTACCCTGCCAGATTGGCCAATTTGTAGAGCAATCTCGCCCCTACATTGGCATCCCAGGGATCTGCACCACCTGTTTCACACAAGTCGAAACTGACGATACGACGTCCGCTCTCAATGATTTGCTCCAGTAGGAAAACCGCCTGCTGGAATTGAAATCCGCCGGGAACGGGGGTCCCGGTACCCGGGCAAAGTCCCGGATCAAGACCATCAATGTCAAAACTGACATGGACATGCTCCGGCAGGGACGCGATGATGGATTGACAGATCTGAATGAAGGAGTGCCCGGCCATGAGGTCCCGGGCCATATCCCTGTCCCGAAAGACATGGATTTTATCCGGGTGCAAGGCCGCCCATTGCCTTTCCTCCTCACAATAATCCCGAATGCCCACTTGTACGAGACGTTGGACCGGGAGCCGGGAAGTCACGTTGTGGAAAATGGAGGCATGAGACCAGATGAATCCCTCGTAGGCCTTCCGCAGGTCCATATGGGCATCAACCTGCAGGATCCCCAAAGCCGGAAAACGTTCAACAGAAGCACGAATCAATCCAAAGGGTGTACTGTGGTCTCCGCCCAATAATCCCGGCGTCTGTCCCTGGTTAAAAATGGATCGGGCATCTTTGTATATGTCCTCCTGGAGTTGTCCGCAGGCCTCATTAATCAGGCCGAGTGTAGAGGCAAAATCTTCCCGGGAACCTCCGTTTTCCAAATGGGCCAGGTAAGGTGCCGACTTGCTCCGCCAGTAGCGGGACTTTTCTCTCAGCGCCTCGTCCGGCGGACGGACAAACAGGCCTTTCTTCCAGGCATCGGCCACAAAGGAATCTTCCAGATCCAGTTGCAGAGATTCCCGGAGCACATTGCCGGGGCCATCGGCGGTGCCCGCCCCGTAGGATACCGTGACATCCCAGGGAATGGCCATCACCACCACCTCTGATTCATCCTCCTCCCAGGGAAGGCCAATGAAGTGACCATTAGCTTTGCCGACCCCGCTGGGATCGAAGGATTGGGATTTGGCTTCCCTTTTGACGGCTCTGTCCATAAGGCGAAAGTATCTTTTTACCTACTTTTGAGCCTTTCCTAAACCTTTCCTTTATGGGTAAAGTCCTGATTATTGGCGCCGGGGGCGTCGGACGTGTGGTCGCCTTCAAATGTGCCCAACATCCCGATGTTTTTTCCGAAATCCTTCTGGCGAGCCGGACAAAATCCAAATGTGACCAGATTGCGGCCGATATAGGTGGAGATCGCGTCCGAACGGCCCGCGTGGATGCAGACAACGTTCCTGAGTTGGTCGCCTTGATTCGTTCTTTTCAACCGGATCTGGTCCTCAATGTCGCATTGCCTTACCAGGATCTGACCATCATGGAAGCCTGTCTGGAAACCGGGGTTCATTACCTGGATACGGCCAATTACGAACCCAGGGATGAAGCCAAGTTCGAGTACAAATGGCAATGGGCTCTCCATGACCGGTTCAGGGAGAAAGGCATCATGGCGTTGCTAGGATGCGGGTTTGATCCCGGCGTTACCAGTGTTTTCACGGCATACGCCGCCAAACACCATTTTGACGAGATTCATTACCTGGACATTGTTGACTGTAATGCGGGAGATCACGGGAAGGCGTTTGCCACCAACTTTAATCCCGAAATCAATATCAGGGAAGTCACCCAAAAAGGGAAGTACTGGAAAGAAGGGAAATGGGTCGAAACCGAACCGCATGCCATTTCCAAAGTCCTGCAATATCCGGGCATCGGTCCCCGCAAATCCTACCTGATCTACCACGAGGAGCTGGAATCTCTGGTGAAAAACTTCCCGACCCTCAAGCAAGCCCGTTTCTGGATGACGTTCGGAGACGAGTATTTGACCCACCTTCGGGTCATTCAAAATATCGGAATGGCAGGCATAGAGCCGGTTCGGTTTAAAGGTGTGGATATCGTGCCTCTCGAATTTTTGAAGGCCGTCCTCCCGGATCCGGGCGAACTGGGCGAGAATTACACCGGCGAGACGTCCATCGGATGCCGGATTCGGGGGATCAAGGATGGCAAGGAAAGGACTTATTATGTGTGGAACAATTGCCGGCATCAGGACGCCTTCCGTGAAACAGGTGCCCAGGGTGTCTCCTATACCACAGGGGTGCCTGCTATGATCGGCGCCCGTATGGTAATGACAGGTGTCTGGTCCGGACAAGGGGTTTTCAATGTGGAAGAGTTCAATCCGGATCCTTTCATGGAACGGCTCAATTTGGATGGATTGCCCTGGCACGAAAAGTTTGATATCGACCTGGAGCTTTGATGCATGGCCATTGATTACAGCCAATTCCCTTCCCCTTGTTACATCCTGGATGAAACCCGGCTGCGTGAGAACTTGGCTTTGATTCGTCGTGTTAAAGATGAGGCGGGGATAGATATTATTTTGGCTTTCAAGGGTTTTGCGATGTGGAAGGTCTTTCCCATTGTGCGGGAATACCTGTCGGGTGCCACGGCCAGTAGTCTGCATGAGGCACGACTGTGCCGGGAGGAAATGGGTACGTTGTCACACACCTATTGTCCGGTATACCTGGAAGAGGAATTTGAAGAAATATTGGGATATTCCAGCCACATCACCTTCAACAGCCTCTCCCAATTTGAGCGGTATAAAGGAAAGGTGTTGTCATTGGACAGAAGAGTGTCCATGGGGCTGAGGGTCAATCCGGAACATTCGGATGTCAAGACGGACTTGTACAACCCGGCCTCTCCTGTTTCCCGCCTGGGTGTTACCTCCGAACATCTCCAGGGATATTGGCCAGAAGAATTGGAAGGGATTCACTTTCATACCCTTTGCGAATCAGATGCTTATGCCCTCGAGGAGGTTTTGACCCATTTGGAAAAGAAGTTCGGGCACGTACTTCACCGGGTCAAGTGGGTCAATATGGGAGGAGGCCATCTCCTGACCCGGGAGGGATACCCTCTGGAACATTTGGTGCGTATTCTTCGCCGGTTCAAGGAGAAATACCCGGTGGAAATCATCCTTGAACCCGGCAGCGCCATTGCCTGGCAAACCGGTGATTTGTTGACTACCGTACAGGATATCGTGGAAAACAACGGCGTCAAAACGGCCATGTTGGATGTTTCATTTACGGCGCACATGCCGGATACCCTGGAGATGCCCTACCGTCCAAAGGTCACCGGAGCGGGAGATCCCCAGTTGGGCAAGCCTTCCTACCGTCTGGGAGGGACGAGTTGTCTGGCCGGTGATTTTCATGCCGCCTACAGCTTTGATCGTCCGCTCGAGGTTGGCGATAAAGTAATCCTGGAGGACATGATCCACTATACCATGGTTAAGACAACCACCTTCAACGGGGTAAAGCACCCTGCCATCGGGATGTGGACATCGGAGGGGAAGCCCGTCATTTTTCGTCGATTCGGGTACGAGGATTTCAAGAATCGTTTGTCCTGAAAGCCGGTATCCACGATGGCAGACAATCGGGAATTGGTCCGACAGGATATTTGCCGGCGATTGCGCAGCCATGGCCTGGATGATCGGGAAATCAAGCAAACAGCACGAATGCTTGTCAGGGATGCCCCGGTCATGTTATGGGACCAGGACCAGGAAACCAAACGGGTGGCATGGTTCGATCGGGCAGTCAACAGAATTCTTTGCGGGGAGCCGGTGCAGTACGTGACGGGAATTGCCCATTTCTGGAGTTACCCGTTTGAGGTTACACCTTCGGTTCTCATCCCCCGTCCTGAAACGGAAGAATTGGTGGCAAGAGGGATTGAATACCTCAAACGACTACGTCATAACCCCAGGGTCCTCGATATCGGGACGGGTAGCGGATGTATTGCCATTACAGTGGCCTTGCAGGTGCCTGGGACCGTCGTCGAAGCCTGGGATATTTCCCCGGATGCCCTTGAAGTTGCCGGCAGGAATGCCGGAAGACTGGGTGCCACCGTCAAATGGGTCTCATGCGATGCCCTTTCGGATGCCTCCTGGCAGGGTTTGGACACATTCGATCTCATCCTGTCCAACCCTCCGTATATAGCCCCTGAGGAAATGGAGGCGGTGGATACACACGTGCTACGACATGAACCTGCCATCGCCTTATTTGGCCCGGAACGGGATCCGTTGTTGTTTTATCGCGTCATGGCCAGGCATGCTGCCGGTGTCTTGCCACCGGGAGGAAGGGTACTTTGTGAATGCAGCAGTTTTTCGGCGGAAGCGGTCAGGAAAATCTTTGAAGATGGGGGATGGACCGGCGTAGAAGCCTTCAGGGACATGCAAGGACTGCTTAGGATGGTAGAGGCCCAAAGGCCGGAATGAACCCGAATGCCAGCAGTAAACGGTGTCAACCTCCTGCCAACTTGGAGGCCGTATAGCCTGCCTCCGTCAAATATTTGAGTATTTTCTCCCGGTGGTTACCCTGAATGAGGATTTCTCCATCTTTGACACTGCCTCCAGTGCCACACTTCGACTTCAGGTTCTTGCCCAGTGACGTCAGATCTTCATCTGAACCCACAAAACCTCTGACCAAAGTCACTTCTTTCCCACCTCGGTGTTTGCGGTCGAGCCATATGGTCAGCTTTTGACGGGAGGGAGGCAGGGTAGAGGGCTCAGACCTGGTTGGCTCCCGGAACACATATTCGGGGTTGGTGGAATATACAACCCCGTTCCTGTCTCTTTTGTGTTTGCTCATGACCTAGAGGGTATATGGACCTTCCTTTACTTATTGGATGGGACGGCCTGGCAAGCTCCCCGCTATATGCTTTTCAAGGGCGATATGTGCCAGGGGAGTGGTAAAGGTATTGAGTTCCTGGATCGCCAATAGTATGGCATCCTTCTCCTTGCCGTCCATGATCCCCTCCAGGGCATTCCCGAGGTTTTGTATCCGTTGCTGTTGTTCCCCGGTCAGCCAGCTGCTGTTCTGTTTCAAAAACCTGGCAGCGGCGGATACCATCATCTTCGCCTCGTTTTGAGCCTCCCTCAGGCTCTTTTCTTCCATGTCTGAACGGGCATTTTGGATGGATTCCATCAACATTCGGCCCATCTCTTCCTCGCTGATGCCATATTGCGGCCTGACTTCAATCTGTTGGCGGACGCCACTCCGGGTTTCCACGGCTTCAACGCTCAGTATGCCATCGGCATTCAGACGGAACCGTACTTCCAGTTTGGGGATGCCCGCGGGCATGGGGGGGATGTCTTTCAATATGAATTCCCCCAACTTTCGATTGTGGACCACCAGATCACGTTCTCCTTGAAAAACACTGATTTTCAGGTTTTTTTGACCATCGAGAGAGGTGGTATATGTACGGGCAAATGCACAGGGAACTTTGGAATTCCTGGGAATGATAACATCCATGAGCCCCCCCATCGTTTCGATGCCCAAACTGAGTGGTGTGACATCCAATAACAACAGATCCCTGCGGTTGCCCGCCAGAATGTC
>JAGFIW010000167.1 GCA_024103195.1 Saprospiraceae bacterium
TTCGGTGGGACGACCTTCGAACATTATGTGAGGGTCAACCCCTCCGGGGTTGGATTTCCTTTCCTCTCATAGCCCCGGGCTCCACCCGGGGCTATGAGGGTGGACCCCTTCGGGGTCCCGGAATTCCTTGGACATTATCAACGCCTCGAGGCGGAGTTCAGGATTTCGGCCCGCAGGCCTTAACACGACTGGACACTTCCCTGGAATAAAAAAAGGGAACCTCGCGGCTCCCTTCTCTTTGTGGCGGAGGTCCTGACGCCCCTCCGGAGGTCAGGATTGTGGCCCCAGGGCCTCAACACGACTGGACACTTCCCTGGAATAAAAAAGGGAACCTCGCGGTTCCCTTCTCTTTGTGGCGGAGGTCCTGACGCCCCTCCGGAGGTCAGGATTGAGGCCCCAGGGCCTCAACACGACTTGACACTTCCCTGGAATAAAAAAAGGAAACCTCGCGGTTCCCTTCTCTTTGTGGCGGAGGCAGGACTTGAACCTGCGACCTTCGGGTTATGAGCCCGACGAGCTACCAACTGCTCCACTCCGCGATGTAGATCCCGGGTTTTACCCCTTGGGAGGGCAAATATAAGACAACTTTCCCTATTGGAGGTAATTTTGGGGTGAAAAACCTTGGCGAGGGTCAGCCGACGTAGCCGAAGGAGCGGAGGCTGCGGTCATCATCCCGCCATTTGGGACGAATCTTCACATGGAGCTCCAGATAAATCTGCTGGCCCAGGAATTCCTCGATCGCGGCCCTGGCCTGGATCCCCAGCTTTTTGATGGCCTGCCCCCCCTTGCCCAAAAGAATGGCCTTCTGCGTATTGCGCATCACATAAATCTCGGCACCAATCCGGATCAGGTCTTTTTCGCCTTCCGCAGGCTCCTGGAAGTATTCCACCACCACCTCCACCGAGTAGGGGATCTCCTGTTCGTAGAGGTGGAATATCTGCTCCCGGATCAGTTCAGCCACAAAAAACCTTTCCGGCCGATCGGTTAATTGATCTTTGGGATACCAGGCAGGACCTTCCGGCATCGCGTCCCGAATCGCCGCAGCCAATTCGTCCGTCCCGGTCTGCTGCAAGGCGGACAGGACAAAGACCCGGTCAAAAGACAGGCGATTTTCCCAATCCTTTACGGTCTGTTCAAGGACAGACGGATCGGTCCGGTCCGATTTGTTGACCACCAGGAATCGGGGCGCCTCGCTGTCCTGCATATGCTGCAACAGGAGGTCGTCTTCGGCATAGGCATCACCGGCTTCCGTGACGAGCAGGACCAGATCGGCATCTTCAAAGGCACCGGCGACAAATGCGTTCATTTTTTCGTGCATCCGGTAGGCCGGACGAAGGACAAAACCCGGCGTGTCGGAAAACACAAGCTGGAAGTCGTCACCACTCAATATGCCGAGAATCCGGTGGCGGGTCGTCTGGGGTTTGGCCGATACGATGCTCATGCGCTCCCCGACCAGTGCATTCATGAGCGTGGATTTTCCCACGTTGGGATGGCCGAGGATATTGACAAAGCCCGAACGATGCACGGATGACATGGTGTGCAAGGTAAGGACACAGAAGCAAGTCAGCGCATCAGGCTGAACTCTCCGGCTTTCGACTGGACCTGCCCATTGTCAATCCGGTAATCAACGGTGTAAAGAAATACGCCGGGTTCCAGCTTCTTGTCTTTGTGGAATCCATCCCACCAGGGGCCGGATTCGGTGGAAGGGAAGTCGCTGGCTTCGTGCAGCAAGGTGCCCCAGCGGTCGTAAATCCGGTATTGCAGGATCCAGGCCGTAATGCCTACCGGGGGAAATATCCGGAACTTGTCATTCACCCCGTCGCCATTCGGTGTAAAGGCATTGGGGAAAAACACTTCACAACCCGCCCGCTCGACGACGCCTTCTGTTGAAGCCGTACAACCCGAGGGATCATGGACGGTAATGGTATAGGTCCCCGGGTCTAGAGCGCCGAAGGTACTCGAGGCCTGGGGAGGATTGTTGTCCAGCGAAAAAGCAAGGGGTGCATTGCCCTGGACGCTGACCCGAATACGTCCATCCGGCAGCCCGCATTGGGCCGGTTCCGCGAAGACTTCGGTGATGACCGGCCCCGTAGCGGTTTGGAGTTCGACCGTGGCGGACCGGCTGCAACCGAAGGCATCCGTCACCCGCACGGTATAGGTACCCGGACTCAGGCCGTCAAATTGCTGAACGGCACCGGGTGGCGAACCGTTGAGGTCATACTGGAAGGGTGCGTTACCTGAGGCGATCACCGTCAGGCTGCCATCAGGCTGGCTGCACCCGCCTTCGACCACAATCAGTTGGACGATGTCCGGCAAAGGGTAAACGGTCAACAGCGCGCTGTCGGCGCAACCGTTGGCATCGCGTACCCGGACCGTATAATCACCCGGCGAAAGGCCGGCAAATGCGCCTCCCTCTTGGAAAGGTTCTTCCTGAATCGCGTATTCCAGCGGTGGCGTCCCGCCGGCGGCCTGCAGGGAAAACGGCCCTTCGGCACATGCCTCGAGACCTCCAAACGGGAATCGCGGTCGGCTGTGGACGACGGCATCCAACAAAATCGTATCGGAACACCCGAAAACATCAAAACCCACCAGCCGATAGGTACCGGCATGTTGAGGTCCTGCCTGGGGAATGACGGCCATGGGTTGCATGCTGGTGAATCCGTTGGGCCCTTCCCAGAGGTAGTAGCTGGCCCCCGAGGCCGTAAACGTCAAATCTGCCCCTTCACAGACCGGGCTGCCAATGACACCCTGCACATCCAGGGAGTCGCAGGGGCCGCCTTGCGAACCGAGGGCAAATCCCGACCCATGACAAAATATTATCATGCAAAATGTCAAGATGGCTGCGCAATCTTTCATTTTCTTATTCCTCATTTGGGGTAAAGTTATAGTTTATCCGGTTTACTTCCAAGACGCGAACGCCGTATTCCGGCACTTACGAAAGCCGTATCTTTCGCCTGCGGGGGTCAATGATCCCGGGTCCCGGACCTGCCCGCCTAAAGCAAAGCGGACATATACCCGAGTCTCCGCTTATATTCGGGCCTGATAATGTGCATACCGCTCCTGTCATGAACAACCTGCTCTGGATCCGGCGATTGCTGACCTACCTCAACCTGGAGAGTGAACTCGATGATCCCGAGCGGATCCACGCCACCATCGAAAAAGACATTATTTTCAAGGGGACCAATCTGTGGATCCTTTCTTTTGCCATTATTGTCGCTTCGGTAGGCCTCAACATGAATTCCACGGCGGTCATCATCGGAGCGATGTTGATCTCGCCGCTCATGGGGCCCATCAATGGTATCGGGTACAGCATCGCCACCTACAACATGCCTCTTTTCCGGCAAGCCATCAAAAATCTGGGCTTCGCCATTATCGCCGGCCTCGTCGCCTCAACGGCTTATTTTGCCATTACACCCATTTCGACGGCGCACTCGGAATTGCTGGCCCGTACCAGTCCGACCATTTACGATGTACTCATCGCCCTGTTTGGAGGACTCGCCGGCATCGTCGCCATTACCAGCAAACAGAAAGGCAACGTCATTCCTGGCGTAGCCATTGCCACGGCCTTGATGCCTCCGCTTTGCACATCGGGATACGGCCTGGCTACGGGACAGTTTTCCTTCTTTTTGGGGGCTTTTTACCTGTTCACGATCAATACGGTATTTATTGCGATCGCCTCCCTGATCATCACGCAGGTATTGCGTCTTCCCATCCGGGGGTCCCTCGACCCGCAGGTCAAGAAAAGGATCAACCAGTGGATTTCCGTCGTCATTGCCATCGTTCTGATACCGAGTATTTATTTCGGCTATCCCCTTGTTCAAAAAGAGCGTTTTATTGAAAATGCCAATTTGTACGTTCAGAACATCAGCATCATCGAAGGCAATTTTCTGCTCAGGAACGAAATCAATGCCGAAGAGCGCCGGATCCGGCTGGTATATGGCGGACCGACCCTTGATGCCGAGCAACAGCGACTCATCAGGGACA
>JAGFIW010000192.1 GCA_024103195.1 Saprospiraceae bacterium
CACAAGGGTTACAACCAGATCAACCTGACGCGTGCAGAAGTACAGGGTAACGGAACGCTGTTCTATCAGCTCGATACCCCGACCGACAGCGCTACCAAGCGTATGATCCTGGTGGATTAATCCACTGTCAGGGTTGACATAACCTGCCCCGGCCATCCTTGTGGTGGCCGGGGTTTTTTATGCCTTTCATGACAATCCCGTTGTTCCTTGCGGGTAACCGGCAACGGTATAATGGGCATATCGTCCTTGGCATTGGCCGGTTCTTTGGAAACGGGAATGAAAACCCGGGTCATGCCGGGAATTTTTAGACCTTTACGGTGCCCAACCACAACCTCTGTACCCAAACTTTTTCCATGGTGGCCGCCCTCACTTCCGAATCCGTACGGTTAGCCGATCTTCAGTTCGAACCCTTCATCGGCGAGGAGGAGATCCGCGGGCGGGTCACCTCCATGGCGGCAGCCATCAACACGTGGGACCTGGGTCCGGATCCGCTGATGATTTCAGTCCTCAACGGATCCTTCATCTTTGCGGCGGACCTGATGCGGGCCCTGCCGTTCACCTGCGAAATCGCTTTCATCCAGCTCCAATCCTATGATGGTACCCGGTCCAAAGGCGAGATCGTCATGGAAGGCGCCCGATTGGGTGTTCCCGTCAAAGGGAGGGATATTCTGATCGTTGAGGATATCGTGGATAGCGGCCTGACGATGTATTACCTGATCCGCGAGCTCCAGAAGCGCCGCCCTTCCTCCATCCGTGTGGTGACGCTTCTCCACAAACCGGAGATGCAGGAATTTCCGATTACGCTCGATCTGGTGGGATTTACCATCCCGCCCGATTTTGTCGTTGGATATGGTCTCGACTACCGGGGACTCGGGCGTAACCTGCGCGGTTTGTACCGGAAAACGGGCGAATTCTGACGGCTTGTGACGCGGGACAGAGAAAAAAATACCCCAAGGCGGGTTGAGGGTTTGGCGGGAAAGATTTAATTTTGCACCCGCTTCCTGATGATACAGGATTGACCCATGGTGTAACGGTAGCACACCGGATTTTGGTTCCGTTTGTCAAGGTTCGAATCCTTGTGGGTCAACCAGGCCGCTTCCCTTCGGGAGCGGCTTTTTTATTTGCGTTTGGTACGTCCCTATTCCTCTAACTTTGCGGTGTAATCCGCCCCCATGACGCTCCTTCAAAAAGTCCTTCCACCTCCTGTTTATGAGCATTCCTTGCTCAGCAAGGAGGAATCGCTTGCCCTTTACGAGCGAATCGTCATGCCCCGGTTGATTGAGGAGAAAATGCTCATTCTGTTGCGGCAGGGCCGGATCAGCAAGTGGTTTTCCGGTATCGGACAAGAAGCCATATCGGTGGGTGTGGCCGCCGCCTTATTGCCGGATGAATGGATATTTACCATGCACCGCAATCTGGGGGTATTCACCACCCGGGATGTACCTCTCCAGCGACTCATCGCCCAATGGCAGGGCAAGCGCTCCGGCTTTTCCAAAGGGAGAGAGCGGTCTTTCCACTTTGGTACCCTGGAGTACGGGATTATCGGAATGATTTCTCATCTGGGGCCACAATTATCCCTCGGCGCCGGGGTGGCGCTGGCCCACAAACTACAGGGGGAAGGGCGGATTGCGGTAGCTTTTACCGGAGAGGGAGGCACCAGCCAGGGCGAATTTCACGAAGCCCTCAATACAGCGGCGGTGTGGGATCTGCCCGTCATTTTCCTGATCGAGAACAACGGTTACGGTCTCAGTACGCCCACGCCGGAGCAATATCGCTGTGAAAGCCTTACCGATAAGGGTATCGGTTACGGGATGCAGGCGCTGAGTATCGATGGCAACAATATCCAGGAGGTTTACCGCACCATTCGCGAGCTGGCTGTTTCCATGCGGGAAAACCCGCGTCCTGTCCTCCTGGAATGCCGCACTTTCCGGATGCGGGGCCACGAAGAGGCTTCGGGTACCAAGTATGTACCCAGGGAGCTCTTTGATGTTTGGGAGCCCCGTGATCCGGTAACGACCTACGAAAAGTGGTTGTTGGAGGAGGGTCTGCTCACGGAGGAGCAGGCGACAACCATCCGTGAATCCTTCAAAGCGCGTATTCATGAGGCCGTGGAAGCTGCCTTTGCCGAACCCGATCCTGTGGGGAATGAGGACGAAGAACTGGTGGATGTATTTGTCCCCTATGCCTCTCCTTCCATTCCTCCGGCTACCCCCGAAACCCGGGACATGCGTTATATCGACGCTGTATCAGACGGTTTGCGACAAGCCATGGAGGCCCATCCCAAGCTCATTTTGATGGGTCAGGATATCGCCGAATACGGCGGTGTATTCAAAATCACGGAGGGGTTTGTCGATCGGTTCGGCCGGGACCGGGTCCGCAATACTCCGTTGTGCGAAAGCGCTATTGTAGGGATCGGTCTGGGATTGAGCCTCAAGGGTTTCAAAGCCATGATCGAGATGCAATTTGCCGACTTTGTCACTTGCGGATTCAATCAGATCGTCAACAATCTCGCCAAGATCCATTACCGCTGGGGTGCAGGCGCCGATGTCGTCATCCGCCTGCCGGCCGGTGCTGGTGTGGGAGCCGGACCCTTTCATTCCCAGAGCAACGAAGCCTGGTTTGCCCATACACCGGGACTCAAAGTGGTTTGTCCGGCGACGCCCTACGATGCCAAAGGATTGCTGCTTTCTGCCATTGACGATCCCAATCCGGTCATGTATTTCGAACACAAAGCCCTTTACAGAGCCGTAAGCGAGGCAGTCCCGGT
>JAGFIW010000211.1 GCA_024103195.1 Saprospiraceae bacterium
TCAACCCGTTCCTGACCTATCCTGGCAATGCGGGGATCAGTGGTGATCACCAGCTGAATTTCCACATGCGGAACAGTTGGGCCGGCTTCAAGAATGCCCCTTCATCGTATGCGGTCACCTGGAACGGTCCGGTGGCTGACCGGTTGGGGCTCGGGCTAATGCTCTTTACCGAAAAGGCCGGTGCCCTGGCCCGCTATCGCGGGCAGTTGTCCTACGGCTATCACTTTTACGCCACCAAGGACTTTCGCATTGGCGCCGGGGTAAGTACGGAATTTCACCAGGAGCGGCTGGATGCCGGGATTCGCGACAACGTAGCCCAACAGGTCAATGATCCGTTAATCGAAGACCGCCTGGAAGGCGCCTCCTGGTTTGACGCGTCGGCTGGCGTGTACGGACAATTCCGCAACACCCTGTATTTTGGGTTAAGCACGTCCAACATGGTGCGTGCCCGTCTCAACGACTTCGAGGAAAATTCGTTTGCCGCTGAAGCCTTCAATTACTGGATGTTCCAGCTGGGTTACCGGTTTGATCTGAAAGAAAACGGTGTAATCCTCGAGCCTTCGGTGTTTGTCCGCCGCGCCCGTACCTCCCCCTTCCTGGTGGACGTCGGATTCCGGGCCAGTTTCATGGATGAGCGGATTACCGGTGGACTGGTTTACCGGGCCGGTTCGGGCGGCATCCTCGGCCTGATGGTCGGCACCAGCATCAACACATTCCGGGTGCTCTACTCTTATGACGTTGGATTCCAGCGTTTTCAGGAGTACAGCACCGGTTCGCACGAAATAACGGTAGGATTCGCATTCCCCGGCAAAGCCAAGAAAATGGCGGCCGCGGCGGCAGAATCACCACCCGTGCAATAAACGGGACCCTCTGGTCCTGAAGACAGTGGTTTTTGGGATGGCCCCTTCTCTCTTCGGAGAGGGGGGCAATTCCCCCCACTGACTCGCTCTCCTCGACTACCTACTGGTTTCCGACCTCGCTCCACCCCCCCGGAGCGTCTGTGAGCCAGCCACCTTCCGGGCCGTCCGCTCAGGGACCAGGGACTGCCATGTGCAGCCTCCGGAAATCAAACGGACACCCTTCATCATCCCAGAACTCAATCCCAATCCCATGAAATCTCGGAACCACCTGTCCATGGCGACCCTTTTTGCAGGGTCCTTACGGTCGGTCCCTTTCCTGTGCCCCGCACGTCGTTCGAGCCTGTTGAGGCTCGTCGGGGCCATCGCGCTGCTTTCCCTGCTGGCCCAGGCCCCTGTGCTCGCCCAATGCGAATTGGCCTGCAAGCAGTATGCTCCCGTTTATCTGGATGACCAGGGAGAAGCGACGATCACGGAAGCGGACGTCCTCAACAACTATCCGGATCCGGATTGCCCGGGTCTGATCCTGGTGACGGTCACGACCATGCAAGGCGCCCAGGTCGGCATGAATGTCGACTGCGCCTATGCCGGCGACACCCTGATGATCTCGGCCACCCATGCCGGTAGCGGCAACAGTTGCTGGGGATCTGTGGTCATCACCGACAGTCTCGCCCCCCAGCTGGTCTGCCAGGACGCATTCGTCTATTGCTCGGATACGCTGCTGGCCGATTCCATTGGTTATCCGGCCTGGGACGAGAATTGCACGACCCTGGATGAAAGCGATTTCACCTTTTCCGATCAGTACGTCAACCTCCCTTGCTCTACCCTTGTGAACGCCCAATTGGTGACGGGCCGGGTGGACCGTACCTGGTCGGTGGCGGACAGTGCCGGCAATACGGCCTCATGTCTGCAGACCATATGGCTGCGGACAGCCGATGTGGCGGATATCGTATTCCCTGAGGACAGGGACGGTATCGCGGCTCCATTCCTGCTATGTGGGGACAGTCCCAAAAACCTGGCCGTGACCGGCCAACCGACGATTGACGGATTTCCGATCCATTCCCTGGGCTTTTGCGAACTGACGGTCGATACATTCGATCAGGTCATTCCCGGATGCCAGGGCGGTGCTTACCGCACGGTGCGGACCTGGCGGATCATCGATTATTGCCAGGATACGACGATCTATCACGTCCAGGACATTCATCTGGTGGACAACATCGCTCCAACCATTCAGGCTCCTGCGGACATCACCGTTGGCACTTCGGCCAAGACGTGCGACGCCCCTGTCATCCTGCCGGTCAATTGGACGGCTTCGGACACCTGTTCCGCCTTTAGCGTTCAGATATCCTGGGCGTTCGGATCGGGCACAGGTCCTTTCCTCAAGGTGCCCCAAGGCGTTTATCCGGTTTCCTATACAGCCATTGATGCCTGCGGGAATGCCAGCACAGACACCATGTATGTCACCGTTGCCGATGTGGTCAAACCAACGGCTGTTTGCAAAAAAGACGTAAACATCGCCCTGCCCTCCTCGGGCATCATCACTGTCCCTGCCAGCCTGTTTGACGACGGCAGCTATGACAATTGCCTGCTCGATCATCTCGACGTATCCCGGGACAACAAGCCCTTTGCACCGATGGCGACCTTCAACTGCAATGACATTGGCAAGAACATCATGGTCATCCTAAGAGCGACCGATGCCGTCGGCCTTACCAATACCTGCATGATGATCGTCCTCATACAGGACAAACTGGCGCCGGACATTGCCTGCCCGGATGATATCACGGTGGCCTGCAACTTCGACATCAAAAACCTCGCGGTCACCGGTGTGGCGATTGGTACGGACAACTGCCAGATGAAAAGCGTGACCTATCAGGATACCAAATTCCTCAACCAGTGCCAGGTGGGTACCGTCAACCGTCTGTGGACGGCTGAAGACATCCAGGGCAACAAATCGGGATGCCTCCAGGTCATTACCAAGGTGGATTCCACGCCGATCCAGATTGTTTGGCCGGTCAACTTCAGCAGCAGCGTCTGCGGACAGTCCATTGATCCTGCCATCACGGGCCAACCGGCTATAAGTGGATGGGACTGTGAGAATCTGTTTGTCACCTACACGGACAAGGAGTACAAAACCGCCTATCCCGCTTGTTACCGTATCGAAAGATGCTGGGAGGTGCGTGACTGGTGCACCTTCAATGCCAATCAAAATCCAAATCCCGGATTGTGGCAGTTTGTTCAGTATATCGACATTTTCGATCACGACGCACCGGTACTCCAGATACCGGCCGATCTGACCGTAGGTACGTCCGATATTTATTGTCATGCGGATCTCAACATTCCGCCCGCTACCGCCAATGATTGCAATCCGAATACGCTCATCAGCAACAACAGTCCGTATGCCAATGGCAAAGGAGCGTCAATCAACGGGCTTTACCCGGTTGGTGTCCATATGATAATGTTTACGGCCACCGATGGTTGCGGCAACAGCAGCATGGCTACCATGAAGCTGACGGTCGTAGACGACAAGCCCCCGCTGGCCATTTGCAACAACGGCGTTTCCATAGGGCTGAACATGAATGGTGTGGCCATTTTGCCCGTCTCTCTGATCGACAACAACTCCCGCGACAACTGTACGCCGTTCAGCGGGCTCAGCTTCAATTTGTATCCGTTTGAATTTTCCTGTGACAGCCTTGGCCAGCACCAAGTCACCCTCACGGTGACCGATGCCAGCGGGAACAGCAATCATTGCACAACGATTGTCGTTGTCCAGGACAATTTGGGCATTTGCCCCTCCGGATCCAAACCCGAGATCAGCGGGAAAGTGATGACTTCATCGGGCCAACCATTGACAGGGATAGACGTGTGGCTGAATGGCGCCGATCCGGTCAAGACCGATGCGAACGGCCAGTTCCTGTTCCAGGGCATTGATGCAGGAACACATTGCACCATAGCCCCGGAATGGGATGTACAGCCGTTGAACGGCGTGAGTGTGGCCGATTTGATCGCCCTGCAAAAACACATTCTCGGCCAGAAGCCTTTAACGGATCCATTGCTTTTGCTGGCTGGTGATGTCACATCCAACGGCATCATTTCCATCGCGGATATTGTGGAAATCCGCAAACTGTTACTGGGTTATCTGCCGGCCTTCCAACAGGTTCCTTCCTGGCAGTTTGTCAAGGCGGATTACACGTTCAAAAATCCGCTCAAGCCGGCCGTCGAGCCATTCCCGCAGGAGATCCTGATCGAAAACATTCAAGTCAATTGGAACGCTCAGGATTTCACAGCCGTCAAAATGGGCGACATCAACCAATCGGCCAAGACCAACCAGTTGCATGAGGGAGAAGTCCGCCAGGCTCCCTTGGCCACTCTTTGGATGACCGATCAAGTGTTGCAACCGGGCTACGTCTATGAAATCCCGGTGCAGGTGCGCAGTGAAAGAGCGCTCACGGGCATGCAATGGGATCTGACGCTGACGACGTCCGATGCCGAACTCCTGGATGCCCAACCCGCCCCGGGAACCCTGCTGACCCGGGAAATGATCCGGGTTGCTTCCGGAAAAATGCGGGTTGTGTGGCACCACGCTGTCCCTGATGACGGCCTTGCACAGAACGACTTCGTCATCCTTCACCTGCGTGTGAATCGCGAAATGCCATTGTCCGATCTGTTGGCCCTGCCCGATACCCCATCCGCGGAAGTCGTGGATGCCTTCGACGGGACCGGATCCATCGACCTGCGTTTCAGCGAACCGTTGGACTACAATGTCGTGGTACAGGATCCGGCATGGCCGAATCCGTTCCGGGATGTCACCCACTTCCGGTTCCAACTCGAGGAGGACGGACCGGTTGTCATCCGGGTCCTGGATATCCTGGGCAGAGAAGTATGGCATCACCAGGCGCCTTACACCGCCGGACCGCATACCGTCACCATCCCCGGCTCCGAACTGGGCAGAAGTGGCACTTATCATTTGCAAATACAAACACCGCAAACCCGTCCGGTCAGCCAGTTGCTGGTCCTGACCGACGAATAAGCGCGACAAGAAGTGGTTTTTGGGATGTGAGTGGGTTCGTCGGCCAACAGGGCCGGCGGCCCACTTTCCCAGGCACTTCCGCCGA
>JAGFIW010000218.1 GCA_024103195.1 Saprospiraceae bacterium
CCTATCGGGGATGTGAGCTCAACCTGAATGGGTTGAACAAGTGTCAGAAGGGTGAAGGATCATCCTGAGTGGCTTGTCCCAAGCCTCGCGCAGGGGCGCGAGGTTCGCTCACCGAATGTCCACTGGACATTCGCCCTATCGGGGATGTGAGCTCACCCCAGACACTGAGAGGGCCGACCCATCAAGAGTGCGCCTTTTTCAGCGGGGTGCAGGAACGAGCGATAGCTCCTGTGCCAGGCTGTACAATCCTGCCCATGCCTCAATAATCACACCCGCTGAAAACCAGCGCTGGCCCTCGAAGTTTCAACGCCCCAGGTGCGAATCCAGACCATAAGCATGATCACCCGAATAGAGCCGCGTAACAGCGAGCATTTCGGCGACAAGCGCCCTGCCTGCATGCGGAGCCATGCAGGTTTTTGGTTCCTTTTTGGCGCGACAAAAAGGAACAACCCCTCACGGACCTCAAGGGCATAAAACTCTTCGCCTGAGGGTCAAAACCAAACAGCATAACGTCAGAACGAAAAACGTCGCCGTACCGCTCGCCACTGGCACAGAGAGGGCCATTTTGTAAGTGAGCGCCTTTTTCAGCGGGGTGCCGGAACGAGCGATTGCTCCTGTGCCAGGCTGTACAATCCTGCCCATGCCTCAATAATCACGCCCGCTGAAAACCAGCGCCGGCCCTCGAAGTTTCAACGCCCCAGGTGCGAATCCAGACCATAAGCATGATCACCCGAATAGAGCCGCGTAACAGCGAGCATTTCGGCGACAAGCGTCCTGCCTGCATGCGGAGCCATGCAGGTTTTTGGTTCCTTTTTGGCGCGACAAAAAGGAACAACCCCTGACGGACCTCAAGGGCATATAATACGAGGCTAAAAGCGCCAAAACCAAACGAGACGGGCATTGGAGACAAAATTATCTTCACGTTTACCAATCCTTTGAGGCTTAGTAAACGGAATTCATCGCCATGGAGGCCAGGTAAACGCAATGAAAAAAATGTCGCCGTACAGCTCCCCCTGCAAAAGATCCATACACCCCGCCCTACGGCTCAAACCATCCCTTCACCGCCCCCTCTGATCTTCCAGCACCGGTGCGCGCGGCCGCTTCTAAAATCCGGAGGTACCGTCTGCGCCGTGATCTCTCGCACTTCCGCCCACACCGGCAACGCCTCCACATCCAGCCGGAACTTCCGGTGGTTCGTACTGAACCACAAAGTGCCGCCGGGCGCCAATCGCATCAGACACGCCCCGATCATGCCCGCATGATCCCGCTGCACATCCAGGACATTCCGTGTCATGCGGGAATTGGAAAAAGTCGGCGGATCCAGGATGATGTGATCCCAGACCCCCCGCGGCCGGTCCGACAACCACGCCAATACATCCACCCGCTCCAGCCTGTGCGCCGGTCCGTCCCATCCGTTCAGCGCCAGGTTGCGCCCCGCCCAGTCGAGATAGGTGCGCGACAGATCCAGCGTCAGCGTCTGCCTGGCACCCCCCGCCGCCGCATACACCGTAAAACTGCCGGTATAGCCAAACAGATTCAATACCCGCTTGTCCCGGCTTTCGGCACGCAACAGAGCCCGGGTCTGCCGGTGATCCAAAAACAATCCCGTATCCAGATAGTCCTCCAGGTTTACCAGGAATTTCAATCCGCCCTCCTCCACCACACGCTCATGCCCCGCCGTGCCCCGCTTTTCGTACTGGGCGCTGCCGCGCTGCGGACGCCTTTCCTTGTAAAACAAACCGTCAGCCGGCACCTCCAACACCGCACCGATCAATGCCAGGACATCAGCTTTCCAGGGTCCGTACCCCTCGTCGTCCTCTCTATGCCCGCGCTGGTATTCGGCGACATGCACCCACTCCCCGTACCGGTCGATCGCCAGCGGATATGCCGTCAGGTCGGCATCATAGATCCGGTAACAGGTGATCCCCTGCCGGCGCGCCCATTTGCCGTAATGCCGGGCCATCTTGCCCAAACGGTTGACAAAAGCATCGCGTTGCTCCATGCCGTGAAATTACACCACCACCTCTCATCACTGCCGCCGCCCGGACATCACCCTTTCATCGCACGTGACAGACCGGCAGGATGACCGAACGCTGCGGCGTGATCATTTGGACGAAATACACGCCGGGTCCGGGCAGGTCCGCCCCATGCAGCGACCAGGTGTGCCGGCCCGCTCCGTACCATCCGGAATGATCCGACAACGGCCGGCCGGCCGGATCAAAAACCCTCCAGGTTACCATCGCCTCCTCCCCGAGTACAAACGACAATGTCGTCCGGTCACGGAAAGGATTAGGGACGGCAGGAAGAAGGATCCATCCTGACTCCTCATGTTCATCAAAGCGCGGGACCAACGCCCTGACCGCCCCCTCCATATCCTGTATTCCTGCGCCGGAATCGCGCACATCCGTACTGCCCCCCCCTGACAGGGCCGAATGCCCGCTGCCTGACCCCAACGGATCGAGCGCTTCCACATCCACCTGCTTTTTGTCGGGACCAGGCTGACATACCTTGCCGGGATCCGTCACAGTGACCGTAGTGAGGCAATGACTCCAGTTGCCCGCCTCATCCCCGACCCAGACAACCACTTCTACCTCATTGGTCGGGGCAAAAGGCGGAATATCCTGACACGTGAACACGACCGATCCCGCTGCGCCGGGAGAAGGTGCCGCCTGCCCGGGCACCAGATTCTCCCGCCTTTCCACCAAAACCGTCAGGACATCATGCTCCGTACAGTTGTCCGTGCTGAGCCCGGTTTCCAGGGACAGGGCGGTCAGTTGGGCCCGGGCATCCTTGACCGCCAGGGCCACCGTCCTGGAGGCCGCACATGCCGGCATTGGGGGGGCGCAGTCCCTGACCTCGATGGTCCGCACCAACGTGATGCTTTCCTGGCAGGCATCCACCGCCTGAAGGATGATGAGGTGGGTGCCGGGCGGACAGAGGCCCTGCACTTCGGGACCGGTGCCCTGAAGATCGGGCATGCCGTCCCCAAACAGGTCCAGGGACCAGGAATAGACCACCTGGTCGGGAGGCGTACACGGGCTTTCCAGGCGCGCCGGCCATTGGATCTCGGTCGCCCCGCAGGGCGCATCGTTCAGACAAAATGTGTCGGGCCCTTCGATGACCCACTCGGGGGCACCTGCAGCGGTCACCCGTATCTCCTGGACATGGCGGAAATATCCGTCTCCGTCATCTTCCCACACGGGATTCGAGGCACAGCATTCATCCTGCCCCTCCAGCTGGCTGAAGGCCAGACCCGCCTTTTGGCAGTCATGGGGGATGCCCGTTGTGGTATGGGCGATCCGGAACCAATGAGGTCCCGTCCCGGGTCCCGTGATCACTACAGGTTCGGCAAGGGCGGCATCGTAGTCCATCCGGATTTCCGTGCCTCCCATCCACCGTCCCGAATAACGGCGTCCGGTGGCCAGACCCCCTACCGGCACGGAACCGTCAGCCACATACAAGAGCGTCAGCCGGTCGCCGGGCACCATCCTCCTCGCCGCGAAGGCATTGAGGATGGCGGGCTCAAAGACAAGGATGTTATTGGCCGCCTGAACGGACAGAACTTCATATTCCTGCTGGTCTTCCGGCATGAACCGGCAGTCATTGCGGATCTCCCAGGTGCGTCTGACCAGAAAACACGCATCCGGGGCGGTCAGGACACTATCCACATAAGTGACCGCCATCTGTTCGAAATCGCCGTTGTGACGAACGAATCCGACTTTTTCGGGATCACCCCATTCCTCGCAGGACAACGTGGCATCACAGGGAAACCGGACCAGCAAGGGGGTTTCATCCACGATTTGGTATTGATGCTGGCAGCCGGAGGTATTGCCCGCCAGGTCGGTCACGGTCCAGGAGCTGGTGAGCAGGGCACCGGAAGGACACTCCGCGGGCTGCGTTTCATGGACAGGCGTAATATTCAACATGCCGCAAGCCGCCAGATTGTCCGTGGCAAAGGCTGCCTCTCCGATACGAAACGCCAGGTGGAGGCAAACCTCCCGGATCACACCCCCTCCCAAAGGATCGTGGTCCTCCACCAACAACAGCCATTGGTCCGAAGCACAGAAAAAATGCCGGGAGCCCGTCGGTACATTGTCCAGGGATACACCCGTGACCGAAACGAGGGACAGTGTGCCCGCATCCGTCACTTCAAACAGGTAGGGCTTGCCCGTCACCAGGCCGGGCAATGGTGCGCCCTCAAAACCCGTATAATCCAGCAGGATGTGATCTCCGGTTTTCAGCCCTGCCTGGGCCACGAAAATACCGACATGTTCGCTGCTGATCTGTCCTGTCGCGGACTGTATGTCCGCCGGTTCGGCGGTGAAGGTCCAGAACCGGCCCGGATCCCTGACGGGCATACCGTTGAAAACCTTGAGGTCCTGGAATTTGGGTCTCATGTGACCCTGGTTGTACGCGCCGAAACCCGGCTGGGAGGAGGTACAGGTAAACAGGGCCGGCATTATTTGTCCCGTGGCGTTGAATACCTGAATGTCATAGGCCTGATCGTTGAAGATCACGTCCATATCCCAGGGTATCTGGACGGGCTGGCCGGCGCATGACTGGCGGTTCATGACCTGTGCCTTGTACCGCTGGGGCGCATGCAAGGTTACGGAGAGCTGGTTGATGACCTCATGGTCAATGACCAGACCCAGATCCACATCGGTCAGGACAGCCCCTGTAGGGATGGCGTCCGTGCGGATGGGCACCATGTATTTGCCGGGCTGGGCGGCCGGTACGGGCAGGTGGGCCTGCTCACAGAAAACCGCCGTATCCACCGCCATAGAAGGACTCCCTGCCTGGGCGGGAAAAACCGGGGAGGAAGGGCACCAGATCACCGGTTTCACCTTGTCCACGAGAACAATGGGCATGTGGCAGGTATCGGTATTGCCGGCATTGTCGGTCACCAGGAGCTGGACGTAAACCGGTACGGCATGGAGATAATCGCAGCAATAAAAGCGGACTTGCGGACCAAATTGAAAATCGCCCGGAAGATTGCAGGGATGCGGCACGAATACGCCACCGGGGTCCAGGGTCCCGCGCCGCACCAGAAGGGTCAGGGGTGCGTGCATGCCGGTGGATCCTCCGTCAAAAGAAAGGGCATTCTCCCAGATGATACTGTCCACCAGATTGACGGTCAGGTCGGGAGGACAAACCGCCACCGGCAGGGTGGAATCGGCCACCGAAACATGCGGTGTCACAAGAAATTCCCGGCCGCCTTCACCGGCGATGCAATAAGCGAAAGTACCACCGGTCGGAGAAGCGAAAGAAATCGCATTGCCCCAAATCAAAAGTAATGCGGGTAAAAGTCGAACGTCCATGGGAAGGCATTTGGATGAAATAAAAAAGGCAGGAAATCCGCTATCAATCCCCTACAAATAAAAAAATAAATAATATTATTACTCAAATTTAAGGCGAAAGCGCTGGATTTGCAATGGCACCGGCTCATTGCGCTTCATTATCAGTTTCACGGGGCCAATTTTTCGTTTTTTCATCCCTTGAATTCCCTTTTACTGTCGCTTGATTTTCTCGATGAATGACGCCACATCTGGCCAGCCATAGTCACACCCTCCGTGTCATGCGTGGCCTTCTGGCGCTCCGGTCGTGGGTAAAAAAAACCGGAAAAGCATGACCACCATCGCGACCGGGTCAACGGCCGGTATGATGACTCCAAACGCGCGGACAACAGGCCCGTTCAGCCATCGGCTTCTGCTACCTTTGCAGGATGGAAATGCCACACGCCTCCCTGGAATACGCCCTGGAATGCGACGCCCGTGACCCACTGCGCGCTTATCGCGACCGGTTTCATCTCCCCGTGGGTCCGGACGGCAAAACCGCCATTTACTTTTGCGGCAATTCGCTGGGTCTGCAGCCTCGTTCGGTACGGGAACATGTCCTGGCCGAACTGGAAGATTGGGCCACCCTGGGCGTCGAAGGACACGTCCATGCCCGTCATCCCTGGATGCCCTACCATGAATTTCTCACGCCTGCCATGGCCCGACTGGTGGGAGCACTCCCGCACGAGGTCGTGGTGATGAACAGCCTCACGGTCAACCTTCACCTGTTGATGGTTTCCTTCTACCGGCCGACCCCTCAACGCCGCAAGATCCTCGTCGAATACAGCCCGTTCCCCTCCGACCGCTATGCCGTTGCCTCCCAGATCGCTTTCCACGGATACGATCCGGACACCGATCTGATCGAATTGAAACCGCGGCCCGGAACGGATCATATCGAGCCCGCCGACATCCGGGCTGTTCTCGAAGAGCAAGGTCCGCAGATTGCCCTCGTCCTCATTGGCGGCGTCAATTATTACACGGGGCAGGCCTATGATCTCGCCGCCATCACCCGCTGGGGCCACGACCAGGGTTGTATCGTGGGTTTTGACCTGGCCCATGCCGCCGGCAACCTTTCCCTCCGCCTCCATGAGGACGGGCCGGATTTTGCGGCCTGGTGCTCCTACAAATACCTCAACAGCGGTCCCGGCAGCCTGAGCGGCATATTCGTCCATGAACGCCATGCCGATGACCCGGCGCTGCCCCGGTTTTCCGGATGGTGGGGCCACGACAAACAGACCCGTTTTCGCATGCCCGACCGTTTTGTACCGATGCGGGGTGCAGAGGGCTGGCAGCTCAGCAATCCGCCCATCCTGCCCATGGCCGCCATGAGAGCCAGCCTTGAAATTTTCGAAGAAGCGGGCATGGAGGCCCTGACCCACAAATCGCGGGCGCTCACCGGCTGGCTGGAACAACTCCTGGCCACGTCAGGGCATGACCGTGTCCGCATCATTACCCCCTCTGATCCGGACCAGCGGGGATGCCAGCTCAGTCTCCGTGTGGAAGGGGGGGACAGACGTCTTTTTGAACGGCTTTCCCGTCAGGGGATCATCGCCGACTGGCGCGAACCGGATGTGATCCGGATAGCTCCCGTTCCGCTGTACAACAGCTTTGCCGATGCCTGGCATTTTGCCCAACGGCTCCGGCAAGCGCTCGCCTGATTCCGGTCGTGATTATTGCCCGTAACGCACCTCGACCGGCTGGTCGAGACGTGTGATTCGGATTTCCGTACGGCGGTTGACGGCATGCTCTTCCTCGGTACAGGTCACCCCGTCCCGGCAGTGGTTGCGCAATTGTGACTCACCCAATCCGCCGGCATTGATGCGGGCAGGCTGCACGCCCCGGCTGATGAGGTAATTGCGCGCCGAAAACGCCCGCGATTCCGAAAGCCGCAGGTTGTAATTCTCGCTGCCCCGGCAATCGGTATGGGCCGTGAGTTCGATCTCCATCTCGGGGTTTTTGCGCATGAGATCCGCCACCACATCGAGCTCGGCCGCCGACCCCGGACGCAGGGTGCTCTTGTCGTAGTCGTAATACAGATTCTCCAACACGATCACCGAACCGGTGGTCAACGGCTCGGGCGCCTTTTCGGGCGGGGTGGAATGGAACGGCAGCAACAGGAGTTCGGCCTTGCGGGTCTCGGCGTAATTGCCGTCCGAGGTATTGACCCTCGTGCGACCGGGGATATAACCCTCCTTTTCCGCCGACAAGGCGTAGTTGGCTGTTCCCGGCAGGCAGCAGGAGAACTTCCCCTGGGCATCGGATACGGCGGTAATGGCCGCCTGGTCCGGCGCCGAGATCTGGATGGTGGCCTGCCCCAGCGGCTCACCGGTCTTCTGGTTGAGCACCACCCCTTCGAGCGGGAAGCAGGCCAGGGGCGTCATCGCGACGGTCAGGGTGTGCGCGCCGGGCTGCGCAGGCGAATGGTAATCCTGTTCCCGCAGTTGATACCCGGGTTTTTCCACGAGGATGAGATATTCCTGATCGGTGCGCAGGGTGCCGAGGGCCATCCCGAATTCGTCACATACCAGGTCGGGACTTTCGAGCCGCAGGGATTTCTTGCGGACCAGGTTGAGCTTGAGGCGCCCGTCCTGCGCCGACTCAGGACGCAAGACCTCCATTTCATAAAGCGTCTCCCCGGGAATGCCGCCGTAGGCATCCTTCGGCAGGATATAGACATGCGCCTCACCGACGGGCTGGCCGGTTTTTTCATCGACGACCTGGAGGGCCGTCCGTACCGTCAGTTCGGACATGTCGCCCACCAGGGAATAATGGGCTTCAAAAGTGTAGATGTCGTCTTTGCCGACACCGCCGGGCCGGTCGGAGGAGAAAAATCCGCGCAATCCGGCGTCGTCGATGATGAAGCCGAAATCGTCATAGGAAGAATTGTACGGCTCTGCCAGCACCTGGGGGGTCGCGTCCTCGCCGAGTTCGGTATTGACTGAATAGATGTCCAGACCCCCGGGTCCGTCCTCCAGCCCGTCCGAGGAAAAGAACAGGTTTCCGCCGGGATGGATATAGGGAAAGACTTCATTCCCCTCGGAATTGACAACGGGACCCATGTTGACGGGCTCGCTCCACCCGTCGCCGGCTTTGCGGACATACCAGAGATCGTATCCCCCGTAACCGCCGGGGCGGTCTGAACTGAAATACAGACGCTCCCCGTCATGGGAAAGGCTCGGATGCATGGTGGACCATTCGTCCGAATTAAAGGGCATGCTTTGAATGGCGGTCCATCCCTGCGGGCTGTTTTGGGCGGTAAATATGCGCAGTCGGACCCGGCCGGAGGCATCGGTGCGCTGCACGCCCCTTCGCTGATTGTTGGACGTGAAATAAATGCGGTCTCCCGCCCTCGAAAAAGATACCGGACCCTCGTGGAGCTGTGTGTTGAGATTGGTGGAAAACACCTCCGCCTTAACGGGAGCGCCATTGGGGTCCAGCCGGGAAAAATACATCTGGAAAAACCGCTCGCCGATTTTGGGATCGACAAACCCGCCCCTTTTCCGGGAAGAGATGAAGACGAGCCCGTCGTGATACCACGCGGGGCTAAAATCGAGGTGTTCGGTATTGATGGCGGTCGCATTGCTGACCTGAATGCCCTTTCCGCCGGTCTTTTCATACAGCAAATCCTTGCCGATTTTCTTCGGCGATTCGGATTGCTGGGCCACTGCGGAAGTACCGGCGAGGAAAAGGAGAAGGGACCAGATGATTTTCATGGGGGGGGGTGAATCCGGGTTTGTTATTCAAAACGACCCCTTCCGGCGGAATAGTGTCTGCCGGAAGGGGAAATCCTGGCGCGGGGCCGGAGGGTCAGTCGAAGAAACGGGGGTTGTCGATCGTGGAGGCGCTGGAACGGCCGATGGCATACTGGAGCAACACCTCGAAGGTCCCGTTTTGGTAGGTCCGGATCCGGGAGATGCTCACGTCATACGCCACGCTCAACAGCAATTGCTGGCGAATGCGGAACCCGAGGATCAGGTCCACCGATTCGCCGCCACCCCGGTCAATATGTCCGCCCAGCCGGTAGGTGGCGCCGGCGTGAAACTGGTCGTTGAGTTCCAGACCCAGATGGACGTCGGCATCGAAAGGCGCGCCATCGACATAGCGGAAAAGCACCTGGGGGTGCAGGGCAAAATAGGGACTGAGCTGGGCCCGGTAACCGCCGAGGGCATAGATATGCCGGCGTTCGGTGGAAACTGGTCCGGTGTCATCGCCAAAATCGATATCCCCTTCCAGCAACCGGGGCAGCCCCACACCGGCATACCATTCCTGGGCCTGATAATAAACCCCGGCCCCGAAATTGGGCAGGTATCGGCTCTGCATGGTGGTGGGTACGGCCTGGTCCAGGCCGATGTCCTGGGTGCCTTTGACCCGCGAGTCGCGATAGTCCTCGGCAAAATAGCGGACCGATCCGCTAAACCCGGCGCTGAGGTATCCTCTTCCGAGCGGAATGCGGTAGGCATAAGCGAGTTCGGCCGTCAGTTGACGCGTGATGCCGATGGCCTGCCGGCTCAGATTGACACCCAGTCCCACCCGCTGGTTGAACAGCGGCATCTGGGCGCTCAGCACCTGGTGCTCGGGCGAGCCTTCCAGGCCGATCCATTGCTTGCGGTATATGGCGGTGATGGTCGGGTGACCGCCGCTGCCGGCAAATGCAGGGGTATAGTACAACCGGTTGAACATGAACTGCGTAATGATGCCTTCCTGCTGGGCATGAAGGTCGGCAGCAAGGGTCAGGACCAGGCCTGACGCGATGAGAAGGGTATGGAGCGACTTCATGGAGATCAGTATTTGATGAGGATGAATCCCGAGGAGGCAGGCTCGGTGCCGCCGGGCTCGAAGACAAAGAAATAGGTACCGGCGGGGAGGAGCTGACCGTCGTAGGTCCCCTGCCAGCTGTTGAGGTAGGGCGAGGCGCGAAATACCTCATCGCCCCACTGGTTGAAAATGGACAAGCTGTTTTCCGGGTAGGCAGTATGCAAGGCCAGGCAGGGGATCACGAGCGCATCGTTGATGCCGTCCTGGTTGGGGGTGATGATGGTGGGTACGGCGCAGGACGCACTTTCGTTGATCTGGATGAGGATGCGGGCCTCTGTACACGCATCCGGGCAGATCGCACTGCAGACCCGGTACCGGAATTCGGTCGTTCCGGTAAAGTCGATCGGGGGGGTATAGACGTATTTCCCGTCGCCCAGCGGAGCCAGGGTGCCCTGTCCCGGCAACCCCGTCAACGACGTGAGCACGGCGTCGTACACCTGGTCGTTGGCCAGGACATCAATCACCACCTGGCCGGCAAACGGCACTTCGACGACATCATCCGCCGCCTGGGGTGCCCGGCTGTAATTGACCACGAGGGTATCGCGGCTGCTTTCGCCGCAGATGCCCTCATTGAGCTCCCAGACAAAGATGTTGGGGCCGTGCTGGAGACCGCAGGCCGTCACGGACGTCTCTCCGGAAGGTGTCAGCGTGACACCCGTCCCGGCAGCCGTCCACTGGCCGGTACCCAGCGCGGGAAAATCCGCTACCAGGGGAAGCGTCAGACACCCGTACCCGCAATCATTGCGGTCGGACCCGGCATAGGCCTGATCGTCAAAATTCCACACGGTCACTGCCACCGAGGATTCGGGGCAGGCGCCATTGGGCAGCGTCCAGAGGAACTGGAAGGTTTCTCCGGGTAGCAAACCGTTGACCCCGGTTGTGGCTGTCCCGGGCGCGGCAATGCCGATGCCCGCGGCTGCCTGGGCGGGCGACTGGCTCCACATTCCGGGGCCGAACATGCCCGGCGTCGCACTGATCTGGGTGGCCTGAGCCCGGCAAAGCCGGACATCCGCCACCGGCACGGCGGCCTGCTCGAAACGGGATATGGAAGCCTGGGCCTCATCGGTGCTGTAATTCAGGCAGGCCCCGTTGCTCAGCAACCAACGGAAGGTCATCACCGATCCGGGCACATAACCTTCCAGCCCGGTGCAGGCACTGGCCGGATTGAGAATCGTGACCGCCGGACCGGCCGTTTGTTGCCACATACCGGTACCCATGGACGGCGCCTGGGCACAGAGCGTCAGTGTTTCTCCTTCGCAGATGGCAACATCGGGTCCGGCATCAGCCATGCCTTCCGGTACCGTGTTGATCTGGATCATATGGACGACACCGGCGGCAGACCGGCAACCCGCCACTTCGGACACCGCGTAAAACCCGTAAGTCCCTTCGCCATACGGCCCGGGCAACGGGATCTGGAAGGACGGCACACTGCCCGTAGCGCCCAACAGGGTATCCACACCGGCGGCATACCAGCTGAACTGTGCCGAAGGATCCGGGTTGATGACCGTCAGGGAACAATCCTGGCCGTCATCCCGGCAAATCTGGCCGCCGCAATCATCGGTGATCAGCGGGGCTGCCGGCAATGACCTGACCTCTATGGTTTCCGGTCCGGCAAATCCCGAAAAACAACCGTCCACACTGATCCTGACCTGATAATCGCCGCTGAGGTTGGTGGTGGCCTGGGGGATGACCAGGCAGGCATCCGGACCATAGGTGCCCAGAGGCCCGGTCCATTCATACACGGCGCCTGCCGTAAAGCTGCCGCACAAGATCAGGGAGTCGCCTTCACAGACAGGGCTGGTGGCCGTGATGACGGGAGGGAGAGGCAGGGGTTTGACGGCAAGGATCTGCTCGTTGGACAAATTGGCCACACACCCGTTGACAGTGACTTCCAGCCGGTAGCCTCCCCCCTGATTGATCGTGATCGCAGGGATGGTCAGGGAAGGGATGGCGGTGGTATCCGTCCCCAGCGGGCCGTACCACACATAGCGCACATTGCCCGAGTAGGAAACATTCTGGACCTGCAGAACCACGTTTTCCCCTTCGCACACAGCATAGGGATTGGCGCCGGAACCGCCGTTGACACCAATCACCGGAGCGACCGGACGATCATTCAGGGTGATGAACAATGAGAAATCCTGGGACCGGCAGGTGTTGTCCGTCCGCTCCACAAAAAGCCGGTAAAGGCCGGATTGGGCGCCGGTCACATTCGTCAGCTTGGCTACGCTGTCCTGGTCGAAGACAAATCCACCGGGGTTGATCCAGGTGTACAGATAATCATTGCCGGTATCGGGCGGGAAAATCGTGGGAGACAATTCGCATTCCTCCACACCGCTGACACAATCCGGACAGGAATGGGAGAGCGCCGTGATTACGGGGCGTTGCAGGAGGGACACCGTCATCGAATCCGTCACCACACATCCCTGGGCGCTTTCCACCGTCAGCCGGTAAACACCCGCAGTAACGGGCACTTTGGGGTTTTGAGCGAGGTAGGTGATGCCGGTCGGTGTTTTCCAGGTGAACAGCGACCCGTTGACGGCCTGGGCTTCCAGGATGATCGAATCCCCTTCACACGCCTCCCATTGATCCGGCACCTGGACGGACAACAGATTGATGACGACTTCTACCGGAAAGGAAAATCCTGACGGACAGAGGGAATCCGGAAAAACCTGGAGGGTCCAGGCCCCTCCGGCCATGGGTGTGGCGGGCACCTTCAGCTGGGGTACGTTGGTCTCGTATTGCGTGGACGAAGGGCCGTGTTCCCAGACATAGCGGGAGGCGCCCTGCCAGTCGGTCGTCAAGAGGACGGAATCGCCCTGGCAGACCGGGCTGTTGCTCTCCAGGGTGGGCCGGAAAGCGCCTCCTTCATCGATCTGGATCAGGACGGATCCGGTGGAGGTGCATCCGGTAAGCCCTTGAACCGTAAGGGTATAAACCCCGCTGTCGGTCTCCTTGGGATTCGGGATGACCGGATGTGACTGGTTGCTGGCAAAGCCGTTGGCCGATGACCAGTTGAACAGGAAGAAATCGCCCATGCCCGGGGAGGGATGGGTGAATGCCGTATCCGGGATGAGCAGGAGATTGCCACCGCAGGTGTCGAGGGCGAACATGGGCGTCAGCTCTTCGTTTTGCACGGCGACAAGGGCAAAGCAGGTGTCCCGGTTGCCGCTCGCGTCATAGGCGACCAGACGGACGTTGACATTGGAACCTGCATCATTGCAGGTAAAGGTGTCGGGCGTGACTTCAATACCGGCGATCCCGCAATTGTCGGTAGCCGGAGACAGCCAGATTTCCTGCGGTGTGAGTACCCGGTTGACCAGTCCGGACGGGTTCGTTTTGACGAACAGACCGGGTTTGCAGTTGACCACCGGCGCCACCATGTCGGCCACGCTGATCTGCCAGGTGCAGATGGTGACATTGCCATCCCTGTCTTCCAGACGGTATTCGGCGGTGTATTGGCCGATCGGCAGGCTGTGGGAGGGAGGCGCGTCCGGCGTGACCAGCGTGCCGGAGGCCACCTCGTTGCCCCCCGGATTTTCGGTCAGGCGATAGGTGGTCTGTATGGCGTTGTAGACCAATTCAAATCGTACGTAGCTGACCCCGTCCGTGCCGTTGGGCTGCAGGGTGCCGCAGGGATTGATGAAGTCGCTGAAATTGATCACGTCCTTGTTGGACACGAGGCGGAAATCCAGTTGCCCGTCCGAGGTCCAGGTTTTCAACTGGGCTTCGGAGATGAAGAAGGTGAATACCGCCTCCTGCGTGCATTCCTGAATGGGGGCCGCCGGTCCGGTGATACCGAGGAAGGTGTTGTTTTCGCCGAAAACTTCGAAAAACTCTCCGGCATCGGCGATGTCCGCCCGCAGGATGACCTGCAAGGCTCCGAAACCGGGCCCGGAGGGCTGAACGCCGCTGAAGGTGGCCGGAACGTCCTGGGGAACGGTACCGGCGTTGGGGTCCACGAAAAAGACCAGCGGCGTGGCGGGCAGTCCGGCGGCAAAATCGGAAGGAAATCCGCAATTGTCCCAGGCATCCACCGGAAACACCATGGCGGCCGTGGCTTCACAATCGCCGGCGTCCGTGGAAATGGAAAGATCCGCCGGGCACACCAGCAAGGGGGCTTCGCGGTCCACGACGACCAGATTGTACTGGCAGGAGTCTGCATTGCCCGCACAATCGGTGGCCAGGATGGTGATGACATAATCACCGGGGGACAGGTTTTCGGAGCCGGTGGGCAGGTCCTTGAGGGGTCCCGCATCCACGCGATACTGAAGATTCAACCCGGCAGGCGGTTCGATCTCGTAATCAAAGGTCAGGGCGATGCTCACCTTGCCTCCGACGCATATCTGGTTGATGGCTTCCACGCCATTGCCTTCCGGCTGGAGGTAGATCAGGATTTGCCCGTCGGCCGCCCATGCGTTGATCTGGTCGGCGCTCAGTGTATTCAGCACAGTGATGCCGGAACCGCATTGGGACGGGGTGGGACTGGTTTGACCCAGGAGGGTGCCGTCTTCGCCATAAACCCGGTAATACTCGGTGGGTTGTTCGGCATCGGCATTGATGAGGCCGACGGTCAGTTGTACGTTGCCGGTCACATATTGTGCCGGCAATCCGGCAAAGGGCAACGGAAACAGGATGTCATCGACCACACCGGTCAATAGCGGACTTCCGGAGGTATTGAGGATATCGGCGGTATCGGTCAGGAAGGCCTGGCCGGCCGGCACGCAGCGGTCGGATACAAACAGAACGCTGGCCAGCGCTCCCGAAGCCAGGCAGCCGGACGGACCCACCACTACCGTGTCTTGCGAAACACAATACAGGACCGGCGCTTCGCGGTCGCGGACGGTCACTACCTGCACGGCGGTCTGCAGGTTGCTGCAGTGGTCGGCAGAGGTCCAGGAACGGGTGATCTCGTAGTTGTAGTGGGCGCAGGAGGCCGGGTCGGGATCCTGGTTGCTGGTTTCAAGGAATGCGACGGCGGGATCCGGATCGCAATTGTCGGTGGCGGTCACGCCACCGGGACCGGTGACGGGAGGAGGAGGCACGGCATCACAATCGACGGTGACATCAGCCGGGACTCCGAGGATGACCGGGCCGGTGGTGTCGATCACCTCGATGGTCTGGGTGACCGTGGTGGCGTGGCCACAGTCGTCCGTGGCGGTCCAAGACCGGATCAGGGTGTAGGTGTCCAGGCAGGAGCCGGGTACCGTCATCTCCGAAAAGGTGATCTGCGGGTTTGGATCACAGGCATCGGTAGCGATGATGGAGGTGCCGGTCATCGGGGGTGGCGGCACGGCTTCGCAGGTGACCATGGTATCGGCCGGGATGCCGGTCAACAGGGGTCCCTGGGTGTCCTCGACGGTGATGACCTGGGTGTGAACACGGACATTGCCCCACAGATCGGTGGCCGTCCATTCGCGCGTGAGGGCGTATTGGCCGGTGCAAGGCCCGGGGGCAACCACTTCCAGGAATTTGAGGACGGGATCCGGATCACAATTGTCGAAAATGGTGACGGCGGGCGGGTCGGGCACCGCATCGCATTCCACCGTGATGTCCGGAGGCAGAATGGCGCTGAAATTGGGCGCCAGGGTATCCACGACCGTGATGGTGAAGACGAAAATGGAGTCGTTGCCCTGGTCATCGGTCGCCTCCCAGTTGAAGGTGACAACCGTTCCGGCCGGCAGGAGATCGCCCAGCATGTATTGCCCGGTGATGGTCAGTACCGTATCGGTGACCTGGGCGCCGATGAGGGAAACGACTTCCAGGGAATCCATATTGAGGGTCAATACGGCTTCGCAACTGTTGTCCGCATAGAGCGTGTCGGGACCTTTGAAGGTGAACTGGAATTCCTGGGCCTTTAGGGGGGCGATCCAGCCGGCCGCCAGGAACAAGACGAACGGAAGGGCCCGAAGGAGGTACTTCTGCATGCCTGGGGATTGAGGGTGGGAGGAAGGAGGTGGGACGAACGCCTCGGGAGGCGGGGGTGGCACATAAGGCAAAGCCGCGCCACAGGGGGACGTAGGGGGACGGTTCATTGGGATTGAAGCTTTTGGGCTTTGTCCTGCAAAGCTAAGGGGTTTTTATTTACAATGCATTGGCATATTTTTTATGTTTACACTGAGGCGTTTAGCGGTCCTGGCAGGAGGTCAATCGCCGGTGGGGTCGTACCTTCGTCGCGTCAAGCCTGATTCCCATGCCAAAATCCGGCAGTCCTGTTTTTTCCGTTCGCACGGCCCCGGACCGTTCGGCGGCGCATCCTGCAGCCGTGCTCGAACGCGCCCGAAGGTGGGTGTTGGACTTGTACAATACCCATGGCCAGGACGCGCTGATCTGGCATCATTACGGCCGGATCAGCGAGCTCGTGGCGCGGTGCAGCGCCCTCGCCTTGGAAGAGGAGGGGGATGAGCAGGAAATGACGGCTTTGTATGCCGCCGCCTGGTTCAGTTACTCCGGATGGCTGTTTGACCCCGAATCTCCGCTGGAAGCATCGACCCGCCTCGCCACCCAATTCCTGGAAGCGGAGAAAGCGCCGGAAACCCTGCTGAACAGGGTCAAATCCCTGCTGCCTCATTCCGCCTTGCAGGGTCAGCCCGATGGTCCGGCGGCCCGTATACTATGGGATGCCGCGGTAGCGCTTCATTTCGGTCCGGATTACGAAGATTCCCAGCGCATGCGGCGTCAGGAGGAAGAAGCAAGGACCGGCCGCCTGCAATCCGGCAGGGAGTGGCGCATCCGCGAACTCGCCTGGCTGAATACCCTGCGTTGCTTCACCGACACCGGACGCGCCGTTCACGAACCGGTGGTTCGCCGTATCCGGGACGGTTTGCAGCGCCGCCTGGCGCAGGAAGCCCGCAAGGAGGCATCGGCTTCCGGTCCGCCGGCTCCTTCAGGGGGAGACATCCAGACCTATTTCCGGACCAGTTATCACACGCAGATCCACCTGAGCGGGATCGCCGACCGCAAAGCCCAGATGCTGCTCAGCGTGAACGCCATCCTTATTTCGGTCCTCATTACGGTGCTGAGCTACAGCAATCTGGCCGAAACCCGCCCCCCTCTGCTCATACCCATTTGTCTGTTCATGGTCTTCGGACTGGGCTCCCTCGTGCTGGCGGTGCTCAGCGCCCGACCCAACGTCACCCGGCATCCCTTGCCGGCCCAACCGTCCTCCGGACGCCGGCAAAAGTTGTTGTTTTTCGGCCACTTTACCCAGCTTCCCCTGGATGATTATCTCGAGGAAATCACGGTCCTGCTCCGGGAAGGGGACGAGCTCCGCCAGGCCATGCACCGCGATCTCTATCACCTGGGCCTGGTGTTGGAACGGAAATTCCGACTGCTCCATTTGGCCTACACCCTTTTCCTGGCCGGATTTCTGGGTGCTACCGCCAGCTTCCTCCTGGTCCATTTCATGGGGTATTGAAAAGCCGGGTAATTATTGTTTCCGGAGTTTTCGTATTTTAGGGCAAACTACGGCCCATGCCTGTCAAGACCAGGTCCTGCGAGGAGTGCGGCAGTACCATCCAGGGCCGCGACGACAAACGATTTTGTGGTGACCAATGCCGGTCTGCCTGGCACAACCGGCAGAACAGCGATGCCACAGCCTTCATCCGCAACATCAACAACGCCCTGCGGAAAAACCGCCGGATTCTGGCAGAGCTCAACCCTTCGGGAAAAGCCAAAGTCAAGCGGGAAGATCTCCTCGACCGCGGATTCAAATTCGGCTATTTCACCAACATCTACACCACCAAAGGCGGCAACACCTATTACTTCTGTTACGATCAGGGATACCTCGCCCTCGACAATGATTATCTCGCCCTCGTCGTGCGGCAGAAATACGTCGAATGATCCCCTTTATTGGTTGCCCAGAATGATGGGCATCCCCTCCTTGCCCGAACCGATGACAATGATTTTACTGTTGGGCGACCGCGACAATTCGAGCGTGGCTTCGATGCCTTTGTCGCGCAGGATCTTGTCGTTGAGACTGGCCGAAAGGATATTGTTGGCCTGAGCTTTGGCCCGGGCTTCGATGATTTTCCGCTCGGCTTCCTGCTTTTCTTTTTCCAGGCGGTATTTGTATTCCTCCGATTCCTGCTCCTGCTGCAACTTGCGTTCGATGGCACCCCGGATTTTTTCCGGCAACTGGATATCCCGGATCAGTGCGGCTTTGAGCTGCACGAAATTCGCGGCCAGCGCGTTTTCCAGATCTGTCTGGATCATGTTCTGCACTTCGTCCCTGCGGCTGGCATACAGCTCTTCCGGTTCAAATCGCCCGATGATTTTTCGCACCGATGAACGCACCTCGGGCCGCACCAGCGTGTTGATGTAATCGGTGCCGAATTTCTCGTGCAGATCGCCGATACGGCTGTAATCCGGATTGGTCCGCAACGTGATGTCCACGCTGATGTTGAGGCCGTTGCTCGAGAGCACCTCCATCTTCTCGTCCACTTGTTGCTCGCGGATGCTGTACACGAACATGGTGTTCCACGGAGCGATCACGTGAAATCCCGGCGCATATATCGTCTCTTTGTCCAGCCCGCCGCCAAACCGGCGGAACAAAACGCCGCGCTCTCCGGCTTCGATGGTCAGGAACATGCCACCCGTCAGACTGATCAGCAGGATCAACCCGAAGACGATGAGGCCCACGCGGAGTAATAATTGGCGATTTTCCATTGGGGGACGGTTTTCCGGTGAAAATAGGCAAACCGCACCGATCCCGCCCGTCGCTGCCGTATTCCTTGCGCTACCTTCGCGGGGTGAATGCGGATATGCAGCGTCCCTGGGTCCGGCTGAGCGCTCCTGCAGGTCCGCTCAACGGCGCCATGCCCCTGCCGGTGAGCAAGAGCCTGGCCAACCGGCTGCTCGTCCTGCGGGCCATGGAAAACGAGGCGGAAGATGACCTGCCGCCGGATCTGCCCGGCGACACGACGCGATTGGCGGCCTTGCTCCGGCATACGGGACCGGTTTGGGACGCAGGGGAAGGGGGTACTACGTTTCGTTTTCTCACGGCGTTGCTGGCTGTCCGGGGAGACAAAGGAGTGGTCACCGGTTCGGCCCGGATGCGGGAACGTCCCGTAGGCCCGTTGGTCGACGCCTTGCGCACGCTGGGCGCACGAATCCGGTATTCGGGCATACCCGGTTACCCGCCGCTCCAACTGGAGGGATTCGAGGAGGGTCCGGGTGGAGAAGTCGTCATCGACAGCCGTCTCAGCAGCCAGTTTCTCACCGCCATCCTCCTGATCACGCCCCTTCTGACCGGCCAGTGGGTGCTGCGCACGCCCGGAGGGATTACCTCGCAGCCATATGCCGCTATGACCCTGCGCCTCCTCCGGGAGGCCGGTTTCGACTGGCGGGTTTCGGGCGACTGCTGGACCCTCCACCGGAGCACCCGACATCCGGTCCGGATGTTTTGGGCGTCGGACTGGACCGCCGCCTCATATGCCTATGCGCACCTCGCCCTTGCCCCTGCGGGCAGCCGCCTGTTTCTGCCCGGCCTACGGAGGTCGGGATGGCAGGGCGACGAGGTGTTGGCCGACTGGATGGCGGACTTCGGCATTGAATCCCTGCCCCAGGAAAACGGATTGCTCATTATCCGTCAACAGAGCTGTCGACCGGAACGGGGCGATCGCGATTTTACCCGGCACCCCGACCTGGCCCAGACCTGGGTGACGCTGTGCGGGATGCAGGGCACACCCGGCGTTTTTACAGGCCTGCACACCCTGGCCATCAAGGAGACCGATCGCATGGCCGCCCTGCAGGTCGAATTGGCCAAGGCAGGTCTGAAGCTGTATCCCGAAGGCGAAACCTGGCGGCTGACAGGACAGCCTCACCCTGTCCATTCATCGGCCGGCACCTGGGGGGATCACCGGATGGCCATGGCCATGAGTCTCCTGGCCTGGCAGGGGCCCGTGACCATCCAGCATCCGGATGTGGTGGCCAAATCCTTCCCGACCTACTGGGAAGGGCTGAAGGGACTGGGCTTTTCCGTGGAAAAGGGCGGAAGCGATTAGCCGCTGCCGGCGATCTCGAGAATGGTGATTTCGACGCGCTGATTGCGGCGACGTCCTACGGCGGAGGCATTGCTGGCGACGGGTTTGCGTTTTCCGTATCCCTTGTATCGCACCCGATGGGCCGGAATGCCTTTGGAAATGAGATAGGAGGCGACTTCCCGGGCGCGCGCTTCGGAGAGCTGGTCACAATAGGGATGATCGCAATTGCCGTTGGTATGTCCGCCGATTTCGACGACGACATCCCTGTTGGTATTCAGGAACTCGTAGATGCCGTCCAGGGTAGGAAAGGAAGCGTCGTTGATGGTGGCGGAATCAATCTGGAAATAGATCTTGTCTACACTGACGACCTGGCCGGTTTTCAGTTGAGACCTGGACAGACCGCCCAGAGTGGCTTCTTCTTTCTTGGGCTCTGCTTTGGGCGGGGGCGCCGGCTTAGGCGGCGTCGCGGGCTTCGGGGCTGTCTCGGCCACGATTTCTTCTTCCTCTTCGCGCTGGACGGTATTGCACGGCACGGGGCGGATCACGGAGGCGTTGTCGATCAGGATATTGCCGTTATAGGGAAAGAGGACAGGGGTTTGGTAGAAGGCTTCCAGTATGAACCACCGGACCCGTTTTTTGGGCTCGAAGGTGAATTGGTAACGCACCCAGCGGGAATGGGTGATGACCGATGTGGATCCCAGGATTTCGGCTTTGTCGCATACGCTGTTGCCGCCCCAAATCCGGAAAATGGCAGGGGTGGTATGAAAGGTGGGTCCTCCTCTTTTGGTGGCCGACAAGTAATCGGGAGAGCGGGACAGATAGAGATTGAACGTATAACAAATACCGGGTTCGAGAGGCCGGGCCAGCTCGGTGGATACCGATTCCCAGGTGTCGTTGTCCCTGACCACCAGTCCGAGATAGGTCTTTCCTTTTTGCGGCACGGTGCTGACGCGGAAGAAGGAGTCCAACCCTGAATGCGTGTCCGGGGGCGACTCTTCCGGGAATCCGCAATCGTACCATCCCGGCGGCGTCACACCGGATGCCGGTGTGCCTTCGAAGGAGGGATTGGACAACACGATGGGCTCGTACTGCGCCAGACCGGGGAGGTGGGCAGCAAAGGTCATCAGAACAGAAAGGAACGCCGGAAAAGCAAAGGGGCGCATCGCTGGGGATATAACCGGAATATAACGCACGAATGCGGCAAAGGATTGTTGCAGACGGCGCGGGATCACGCCGTTACCGGCGAAAACAGTGCCGGAATGGACATCACTGGAACGCGTTCAGACCGGTCACGTCCATCCCGGTGATGAGGAGATGGATGTCATGTGTACCCTCGTAGGTCAGGACGGTCTCGAGGTTCATCATGTGCCTCATGACGGGATACTCGTTGGTAATGCCCATTCCGCCATGGATTTGCCGGGCTTCGCGGGCGATTTCGAGCGCTATCATGACGTTGTTGCGCTTGGCCATGGAGATTTGGGCGGGGGTAGCCTTACCGGCATTCGCGAGCATGCCGAGCCTCCAGGCCAGGAGTTGGGCCTTGGTGATCTCGGTGATCATCTCCGCCAGTTTTTTCTGGGTGAGCTGGAATTGACCGATGGGCCGTCCGAACTGGCTCCGTTCCTGGCTGTAACGCAAGGCGGAATCATAGCAATCCATGGCGGCGCCGATGGCGCCCCAGGCGATCCCGTAACGGGCTTTGGACAGACAGGACAACGGTCCTTTCAGTCCCTGGACATTCGGCAATACCTGGGATTTGGGTACGCGGACGTCTTCAAAAACCAGCTCGCCGGTGATGGAGGCGCGCAAGGACCATTTGCCGTGGATCTCCGGAGCGGAAAATCCCTTGGCGTCCTTTTCCACAATCAAGCCCCGTATGATCCCTTCCTCATCCCGGGTCCTCCGCACT
>JAGFIW010000219.1 GCA_024103195.1 Saprospiraceae bacterium
CGGAGCTGCCCCTCACCAGCGTGTTTTGAAAATTATTTTTTCATTTGTGAAAAATATGAAACGATTTGTTTTATATTTGCCCCATAAAACAGGAAAGCCATGAGCAATGAAAGAGACGCCAAGCTGAAAGCCCTGCAATTGACGGTCGATCGTCTGGAAAAGGCCTACGGCAAGGGCACCATCATGAAGTTGGGAGACAAGCCCGAAGTGGATGTGGAATCCATCTCCACAGGTTCGCTGTCTCTCGATATCGCCTTGGGGACGCTGGGATTTCCCAGAGGGCGAGTGATTGAAATTTACGGACCGGAGTCCTCCGGTAAAACCACTTTGGCCATACACGCCATTGCGGAATGCCAGAAAAAAGGGGGGATCGCAGCCTTCATCGATGCGGAACACGCCTTTGACCGCAGTTATGCCGACCGTTTGGGGGTTGACACCGAAAACCTCCTCATCTCGCAGCCCGACAACGGAGAGCAGGCCCTGGAGATCGCCGAAAACCTCATTCGCTCGGGCGCCATCGACATCATCGTGATCGACTCGGTAGCCGCCCTGGTGCCCCGCAGCGAGATCGAAGGCGAGATGGGTGATTCCAAGGTCGGGCTCCAGGCCCGTCTCATGTCCCAGGCCATGCGCAAACTGACGGCCTCCATCGGCAGGACAGGCTGTTGCTGCATCTTCATCAACCAGCTGCGCGAGAAAATCGGTGTCATGTTTGGCAACCCCGAAACGACCACGGGTGGTAATGCTCTCAAATTCTACGCGTCCCAACGCCTTGACATCCGCCGCAACGGCCAGGCCCTGAAGGACAAGGAGGGCAATGTCGTTGGCAATCACGTCAAGGTCAAGGTGGTCAAGAACAAGCTGGCGCCTCCTTTCCGAGTGGCCGAGTTTGACATCATGTACGGAGAGGGCATCTCCAAATCCGGCGAGTTGGTGGATCTCGGCGTGGACCACAATATCCTCGAGAAAAGCGGTTCCTGGTACAGCTATGAGGGTGCCAAAATCGCCCAGGGCCGCGATGCGGCCAAGCAATTCATGCTCGACAACCCCGAAGTGGCGGCCGAAGTGGAATCCCGGCTCAAGGAAAAACTGCAGCAAGGAGGCCTGAAAGCCAAAGTGGAGGCCGGCGACGAGGAATGATCCGGTGACCGGGCCGGTCTGCGTCCGGTGCATCACGAAAGGGTGGTTCATGAATCCCGCTTGAGAGGACCAGGTACCATGGCGGGTACGACTGTCGGGCACGTCTCGTGTCCCGGTCTTAATGATGCTGTGGTTCCTCCCGGCTGGTGGACGGGCAGGTTGCCTTGCAGGTGGTCAGATCAGTGGACAGGATAGTCGCCTGGCCGGTGGTCCGGCCGGGGGACATTGTCACCCTTATCCGGGTCATTTGGCAGGGAAAACAGGAACGGAGACCGCGGCCGTCAATCCTGGTGGCCAACGATCCTGTCGGCGAGAAAAAGGGTTTCGGCAGCCATCCGCACCTGACCCGTACCGATATAGACACGGGCCCGTTCATGCAGGCGCTCGAGCACTTCCTCTTCGGATTCCGTGATCTCGCGGATCTCGGGCATATCCGCAAACACGCTGATCTCCTCCTCGGAAGGCCAGCGGGTCAGGGCCGCGATCTCGGCCAGTTCACTACCCGTAAGGATGGGGCTGTGGCGGATACTGGGTGGCACTTGGTCGAATCCCATGCCGATGGCGTCCATGGGCTGATAGAGGGTATGAATGGCGGCACCGCTGGCGCGGACATAGAAAGCCCGTCCCATGCGCCCGACAAGGTCAATGCGATGGGGATCAATGCGGTCTTGTTCGTCCAGCACGGATTCCCGGACATGGATACGCAGAACGTCGCAAATGATCATGTGGCCCGCACCTCCCTGGTCACCCAGCGTAATGATGTCCTTGACCCGGCATTCGAGATGGGCCGGTGATTCGGCCACCCGGAACGGTTTGACCAATTCGGAGGGAATAGGGGTCAGTCCGGCTTTGGCGAATTCGTCCACATCCGGCGGATATTCGATGCTGGCCAATGCCATCTGCCGCATCATGCTGTAACTGACGGCATTGATGACCACCTCTCCGGTCTGGCGGATGTTGTGCAGTGTGTCCTTGGTGGTATTGTCCTTCACCTTGCGGTTGGAGGAAAACACGACGATGGGAGGGTTGGAGCTGAAGGCGTTGAAAAAGCTGTAGGGGGCCAGATTGGGCCGGCTTTCGGCATCGAGGGTGGAGGCGAATGCGATGGGGCGGGGAGAGACGATGCCCAAAATGAATTGGTGCAGGTCCTTTACGGCCAGATCAGCGGGGTCCAGGGAGCGGTAGGATGCGGGCACGGATGCGGGATTGGTTCGGGCAAATTTCGGTATTCCCGCCGGAACGGGTGAATGGGCAACCAATTCCGGCCGAACGGGATGTCGGGCCACCGACAATTGGCGATCCGGCTCAACCGGAGCGTCCGTTGAGCCCGGGATGCCGGCCATGGAGGGATCGGCACACGTCGGCCAGGAGGCATTGATTTACCTTTGGGGAGCCGGTTGCATCCGGCAACCTTCCCGCATGCAGAAGGAACTAGTGCTCATCACCGATACCGCCCACCCTTTGCTGGCAGAAGGCTTGCGAGACCTCGGCTTTGAAGTGGTTGTCCGGCCCGACATCCTCCTGGAGGAGGTCAGACGGATGGCCGGCTCTTTCCGGGGATTGGTCATCAACAGCAAGATCGTGGTGGATGCTTCCATGCTGGCGTCGGCGCCTCAACTGGCGTTTGTCGCCCGTCTCGGGTCCGGTCTGGAGATCATCGACCTGGAGGAGGCACGCCGCCGGGGGGTGCGGGTTTTCAGTGCCCCTGAGGGCAACTGCAATGCGGTGGCCGAGCACGCTCTTGGTATGCTGCTCTGTTTGGCCAACCACCTGACGGCGTCAGATCGCGAGGTCCGGAATTTCCAGTGGCACCGGGAAAAAAACCGGGGCTGGGAACTGGCGGGACGGACGGTGGGCATTGTAGGAGTGGGACATACCGGGAGTGCCCTGGCGCGCAAGCTACAGGGGATGTCTGTCCGGGTTTTGGGGCATGACAAATACAAACCTGACTGGAAGGGCAGTCTGCCCTGGGTGGAAAGGGTGGAGGCGGCGGATATCGCCCGGGAAGCCGACATCATATCCCTCCATTTGCCGTTGACCCCCGAAACACGGCAATATGTGGATCGGCACTATATCGCCTCCTGCCGGGACGGGTTCGTTTTGATCAATACCGCCCGGGGCAACCAGGTGGATACTCCGGCCCTGGTCGAAGCCCTGGAATCTGGCAAGGCGGGGGGCGCCTGTCTGGATGTCTTTGAAAACGAAAAGCCGGAAACCATGACGTCGGAAGAGAAGGAATGGTACCGGCGTCTGTACCACCTCCCCAATGTGGTGCTCAGCCCGCATGTAGCCGGCTGGACCCGCGAATCGCTGGAGCGCATTGCCGCCGTGCTCCTGGAAAAGATTCGGATGTGGAGGCTGGGCAACCCGGCCTGATCGACGGAAAGCTGCATATGGATCTAACTATCAGTCGTTTACAATTTGCCACTTCTTTGGGCATGTTCCGGAATGAAAGCATTCCGGAGTGTAATGTGAACGACATTACCATTAATTCTTGGTGGCATAACCGTTAATTTCTTTAACATTGCACCCTGTCTGTAAACCATACTCAAATCTGGATGACTTATGAGGAGACTGTACACCTCCCTCGTTTTGTGGATACTCGCGGTCGGAATGACCTTCGCCCAAACGGGCGCGACTTCCCTGGCCGGTAGTGTCAAGGATGACGCCAACGAGCCCGTGATCGCGGCCACGGTGAGCCTCTACAAGAATGGCTCCCTGCTGACCGGTGTATTGACGGACTTTGACGGCAATTACAACTTTGCCAACATTGATCCGGGCACCTACGATCTGGAAGTCTCCTATGTGGGCATGCAGACCAAGCGGGTGAACGGTATCACTGCCCTGGCAGGACGCACCACCTTCGTCAACTTCGAAATGTCTTCCGGGATAGACCTGGAAGCCATTGAAGTCGTGGATTACAAAGTGCCGCTCATCGAGCAGGACAACACGACACGGGGGGGCATCAAAACCGGCGAAGAAATCCGCAATCTGCCGACCAAGAACATCAACGCGCTGGCCGCTACCACGGCAGGTCTCTCTTCCCAGGATGAAGGGCGGGCCGTCAACGTAAGGGGCAGCCGGAGTGGCGCCACCAACTATTACATTGACGGAATCCGGGTTTTCGGGGCGCTGCCGCCCGAGACCGAGATCGACCAGCTCCAGGTGATCACCGGGGGTTTCCCGGCCGAGATCGGCGACATTACCGGTGGTGGTATTTCCATCACCACCAAAGGGGCCTCCAGCCGGTATTCCGGTCAGATCGAAGTCGAGACCTCCCAGTTTCTCGATCCCTATGGATACAACATGGTTAATGGCTTTATTTCAGGTCCCATCATCAAACGCAAAGACGGTCAGAGCCTGCTCGGCTTCCGCCTCTCGGCCCGCTACCGGACCATCGAAGAGGACGGTCCCACTGCCACCGGCGTCTATGTCGTCAAGGACGATGTGCTGGCCCGCCTGAAAGCCAACCCTATGGAATTCATCGGCTCCAGCAACATTCTGGTCCCTGCCGGCGAACAGATCAACAACCAGGATGTCGAACTCCGCAAAGCCCGTCCCAATGAAAGGGAGACCCGTCTGGACCTCACCGGCAAACTCGACTTCCGCCTCAGCAAGGATATCGATCTATCCGTGACCGGTACCCTCAATTCCGACCAGGACCAGTTTACCCCGTCCTTCAACAACCACAGCGCCAATACGGGTTTCGACTGGTCCCTGATGAACTACGAAAACAATCCCACCACCTACAACGACCGCTATCGTGTGATCTCCCGTTTCCGGCATCGCCTGGGTGGAGGGTCCGCCTCAGGGACCAGTGCCGTCATCCAGAACGCCTCCTACTGGCTTCAGTTCGGATGGGAGTTTGACAAGACCACCACCTATGATCCCCGCCATGAAGATAGGGTATGGGACTACGGTCATATCGGGAAATTCTCCTTTGAACGCGTGCCGTCTCTTGGATTCAACGCCGATGACGACCCCAATACCAACGAATTCGGATACGGATTCGAGGGATATACCCGTCTGTTTACCGGGTTTGACCCCTCCAACAGCCGCAACCCCGGCCTTTCTCTTTACAATGCCCTGATCCCGTCCGACAATGAGGACCTCGGCGCCTACCAGGCCATCAACGGTCAGATCACCAACAACCTGTCCTCCATTTACCAGTTCTTCCAGAACGTCCACGGCGTGTACAACAACTACCAGAAAGGGCAGAACAATCAGTACACCTTCACGGGCGGACTTTCCTTCGACCTTATGCCGGGCGGTTCTTCCAAAGGACGGCACACCCTTTCCATCGGCGCCATGTACGAGCAGAGGGACAACCGGTTCTATACCATCAACCCCAGCCGCCTCTGGATCATCGGAGGCCTGGAAGCCAACAAACACTTCATCGGTGTGGATTATGAAGGTGGCCCCATCGGGACCATCACGGACGATCCCAATTTCCCCAATGACACCTTCTTTATCTACCAACCATTGGTGGCCGATGTCAACGGTCGTTTCTACAAGGAATTGCGCAACCGTTTGGGCATCCCGATCAATGAATACGTGGAAGTCAGCCAGCTCGATCCCAGTCAGCTCACCCTGGACATGTTTTCCTCCACCGAGTTGACCAACGAGCCCAACGTGATCAACTATTACGGTTATGACTACCTCGGCAACCTGACCACCGGGGACATCACCTTCAAGGATTTCTTCACCGCCCGGGATCCGGTCACCAATGAAAGGACATTCCCGGTGGCGCCCTGGCGTCCCACCTACCTGGGTATGTGGGTCCAGGACAAGTTCACCTTCCGCGACATCATTTTCCGGATTGGACTTCGCGCCGATCGTTATGATGCCAACACCAGCGTCCTCAAAGATCCCTACTCGCTCTACGAGGTCATCGCTGCCGAGAATTTCTATTCCCGGGAAGGCCAGGCAGGCGTTGTGCCGGATTTCCGTCCGGACAATATCGATCCTGATTTCAAGGTCTATGTCACCGAACAGGGCGGAACATCGGTGGAGGCGTATCGCCGGGGCGATCAGTGGTTTTATCCCAACGGAGCGCCGGCGCCCGACGGTCGCGCCATCTATGGCACCTCAACAGCCACCCCTTATTTTGTCCAGCAAAACCGCGACCTCAGGGATATCCGCTCCGAGAATTTCGAAGTGGAATCCTCCTTCGAAGAGTTCAAGGCCAAGTTGTTCCTGGTACCCCGCCTTTCCTTCTCCTTTCCCATCAGCCAGGATGCCAACTTCTTTGCCAATTACGATGTGCTGGTCAGCCGACCCACCTCCGCTACCATCGTGACGCCGCTGCAGTACTTCTATTTCGAAAGTCAGGGACGCACACCGGCCAACAACCCCAATCTGCAGCCGGAGCGCACCATCGTTTACGAAGTGGGCTTCCAGCAAAAGCTGACCAATTCCTCGGCACTGCGTCTCTCGGCCTACTATCGCGAGTTGCGTGACCTCATCCAGCGCAGGACCATTCTGTATGTGCCGGCTCCCGTATCCAATTACGACACGTACGGCAATATCGACTTCGGGACGGTCAAGGCCTTTTCCATTGAATACGACCTTCGCCGGACCAACAACATCACGGTCAATGCCAACTATACCCTGCAGTTTGCTGACGGAACCGGTTCCGATGCCAATTCACAGCAAGGTCTGACTAATCGCGGCCTGAACATCAGGACCCTCTTTCCCTTCAGCTATGATGAGCGGCACACCTTCAACCTGATCTTTGACTACCGGTATGGTCGTGGCAAGAAATACAACGGCCCGCGCATATTAGGTGTCGACATCTTCGCCGATGCGGGAATCAACATTCAAACCTCGGCCGTTTCCGGCCGTCCATACACCCGGACACTGGTCCCGACCGCTTTCGGCGGATCGGGCAATGCCGGGACCATCAATGGCGACCGTTTGCCCTGGCGTTTCAATATGGATCTCAGGATCGACAAGCGCTTTGACCTGACGTCCAAAACCGTCGAAAACGCCCGCCCTCTTTGGTTGAATGCCTACTTCCGTGTCCAGAATGTCCTGGATATCCGCAACACCCTGGGTGTGTATTCGGTGAGCGGTTCGCCGGATGACTCCGGATTCCTCGCCTCTTCCTTCGGACAGTCGGCCGTTCAGACCCTGGTGGATCTGGGCCGTGATCCGCAGTACTATCTGGATGCCTATAGTTGGGCGCTGCTCAACCCCGGGTTTTTCAACCTGCCCCGCAGAATTTACTTAGGTGCCATATTCGAATTTTAATCAGTAAACGAAAAAAAACTGGCGCAAATGAACATGCTCAAATTCGCCTCTACCGGTTGGTTGATGGCGGTTTTCGCCTTCACGGCCCAAGCCTACATCAATCCTCAATCGGGGGAGAAGAAAGGACCCTCCACGCCCAAATCGGCCAGCCTGAGGGAAATATGCAGCCCTTCCACCAGCGAGACCGATATGGATGTCAACAACGTCCGTGCACGCCTCAGAGGAGGAGGTGACGTTTGGTGGGATGGCAACAACGGGCGTTATATCGTCCCCAAAGTAGATCCGGCCTCCGGCCAGATCGAAGTCAGCTCCATCTTTGCAGGTTCGGTATGGCTGGGTGGCCTTGCCCCCGGTGACAACCTTCGTGTCGCTGCGCAAACCTACCGGCAGAGCGGTAACGACTTCTGGCCCGGTCCGCTGATCGAAGATCTCGGCGGGGTTACGGAGAAAGCACTCTGTGACAATTGGGACCGCATGTTCAAGGTGTACGGTATCGACATTGACCGCCACCTGCAAAACTGGTTCATCAACCGCGATCCGGTCACCAACCGGCTCGACGACGTGAGCGATATCCCTGTGGACGTCCTGTACTGGCCATCCTTTGGCAACCCCTATTTCGAGCAGCGTTACGGCTTCAAATTGCCGGACAACAAGACGGCGGGTCTGGCCGACTTCTATGACCAGGAGCCCCAGAACGGCATCTACGACCCTGCGGAAGGCGACTATCCCAAGATCGGCATCCGGGGTTGTGAGGACGATCCGCGCTATCCCGACCAGATGGTTTTCTGGATTTACAATGACGAAGGGGGGGGCGCCATCCACTCCCAGACACAAAGCCCGGAGCCCCTGCGTATGGAGGTTCAGGTACAGGCTTTTGCCTATGCCACCAACGACGAGGTCAACGACATGACCTTCCAGCGCTACAAACTGATCAACAGAGGTTTGCAACCTCTGGACAGCACCTTCTTTGCCATGTTTGTGGATCCGGATCTGGGTTGTTATGTGGATGACTATATCGGTTGCGACATCACCCTGGAAGGCATCAAGAAAGACAGCACACAGAAGTTCCGCGACCTCATGTACATCTACAATGAGGATGCCGTGGATGGTCAGCCTGCCGCCAACTGTCCGCAGGGTGTTCCAACCTACGGAGACAAAGTACCCATCCTGGGGGTTGACTATTTCCGGGGCCCGCTGGACCTCGACAGCATCACCCAATGGAAAACCGTCATCATCAAAAATCCCGACGGTTCGGAAGAAGAAATCCAGGTGCCGGAATTTTTCGAATTGGGCATGTCTTCCTTCACCTACTACAACAACGGTGGTGTAGGCACCTGGCCGGCAGGTATGACGGACCCCGTCAATTACATTGAATATTACCGTTACATGACGGGATCCTGGAGAGACGGCAATCGCTTCACCTTAGGAGGCTCCGGTTACAATGTACTCAGCCAGGATTTTGTGTCCCATGTCCTGAGCAGCCCGCCCAACGACGACAATGGCTGGAGCATGTGCACGGCAGGATTGGACTTTGGCGACCGGCGTACGGTCCAGGCCTCAGGTCCTTTCCAACTCAAACCGGGCGCCATCAACGAGCTGATCATCGGTGTTGTTTGGGTTCCTGATGAAGTTTACCCCTGTCCCAGCCTCGACCGTCTGCTCTTTGCCGACGGTATCGCCCAGGCCCTGTTCGACAACTGTTTCCAGATCACCGACGGTCCCGATGCCCCCAACATGGACTGGATCGAGCTCAATCAGGAATTGATCGCCGTGCTCACCAACGAGCCCGACAGCAGCTTCCGTTTCAACAACAATGCCTTTGAGGCCTATGAAGACCTCGATCTGCGCGCTCCCACGACCGTGCCGGAAGAGGAAAGGATTTACCGGTTTGAGGGTTACAAAATCTACCAACTCAAGGATGCCAACGTTTCGCTGTCGGAGCTGGACAATGCCGAGAAAGCCCAGTTGGCTTACCAGGTGGATATCCGCAACGGCATTTCCAAGCTGTACAATTGGAGGGAAAATTTCCTGAGCGGTATTTCGGAGGTTGTTTGGCTGCCGACCCTGATGGTGGACGGCGCCGACAAAGGCATACGCCACACCTTCAAAATCACCGAGGATCTCTTTTCCAACACAACCGACAGGAAACTCATCAATCACCGGGATTACTACTATACGGTGGTGGCCTATGCCTACAACAGCTACGGCGAATTCCTGCCCAGCGATCCGTTGGAAGGTCAGCGGACGCCCTATCTGGAAGGACGACGCAATGTCAAGGTGTACAAGGTGACGCCAAGACCCATCACGGATGTGACCTTCAACAGCGTATATGGTGACGGCTTCTCCATTACCCGCCTCGACGGTAAAGGAGTAGGGCCCAATTTCATAGATCTCGCTCCCGGCGAATACGACCGCTTGTTCTCCGCCGAATTTGACGGCTCAATCACCTACAAGCCGGGCCTTGGTCCGGTGCAGGTTCGCGTATTCAATCCGTTTGCCGTCAAGGACGGCACCTACCGCCTGCTGATGGAAGACGAGGATCTGGGTACAGGGCGATTCCTTACCCCTTCGGCCACCTGGCGCCTGGAATACGAGGATGCCGCCGGAAATATCGTGGTGTCGAAACCTGATTTCGGTTTGTCGCGGTTTAATGAACAGGTATTCAGGGAGTATGGCCTGGCTGTTTCTATCGGTCAGACGCCCAACCCGGGTGCCAAGATCGAGGACAGCAACGGCCTGATCGGAGGTACCCTGGAGTACGCGGATCCCAACGGCAGTCAATGGTATGGCGCCATGATCGACGGCGAGCAGGTGAAATTCATCCCTACGGACCAACTCACCCGGCCCTTCTACTTTGACCAGGATCCCAAGCAGGCCTTCAGCAATGTGGCCGGAGGCACCTGGTATCCGTATGTGATCTGCGACTATGAGCCGGATCCCAATTCCGGGGTGACGCTGATCACGCCGGCCTGGGTGAATTCGTCCAACAACACGGTGACGCTCAACCAGCGGAACGCACTGGATTCCCTCAACAATGTGGATATCATTTTCACCTCCGACCGTTCCAAGTGGAGCCGGTGCGTTGTGGTGGAAACGGCATCGGACATTTATGCCAACTACAATAATCCGCCCCTGCCCAGAGAAGGATCACCAGCTCCGGCGCAGATGAAGCTGCGCGCCAAAGGTTCGCTGCAATTGTTGCCGGATGCCAATGGCGATCCGGTGTACAGTGCCGATACGATCGGGTTGGGTTGGTTCCCCGGATATGCCATCGACGTGGAGACCGGTCGTCGCCTGAACATCTTCTACGGGGAGAACTCGGTATTCTATCCCGAAGTCCTTCAAAATCTTTTCCCGGGCGTGCCGGATGTACCGCTGATTGCTGCCAACGGGCGGGATATGTTGTGGAACCCCTCGGCCGAGTCGCTGTTCGGCGACCCTGCCGCGCCTTTCCTGAATATCTTCGGCGGTCAGCATACCATCTATGTGACCCGCACCCCGTATGACGGCTGTGTGGGTTTCTGGGATCGCCTTCGCCGGACCGGCGTGCAGGGACTTCCGACCAACGTCTTGCGGGAAGTGACCTGGACCTCCATTCCTCTGTTGCAGCCCGAGACCTCCTTCCGTTCCTGGGCAGACGGGTTGATCCCCAACGACCTGACCGTCAAACTGCGGGTGGAACGCTCCTACGAGAAGAAGGTCGTATCCCGGCCCGACAACCAGACGGAGCCCTGGCGGATGAACTTCCCGGACAGCACCGGTGTGAATGCCGGTTTGCCGGCCTATGAATGGGTGGTCGAAGGCCGCGAAGCCCAGGTCGTGCAAAAGGAGGGATATCCCGAATTGCTGGCCGCCATCGATGTGGTACCCAACCCTTACTACGGGTTGTCGCACTACGAGAACAACGAGTTTGCCACGACGGTCAAGATCACCAACCTGCCGGCAATGGCGGAGATCTCGATCTATACGCTGGACGGCAAATTCATCCGCCGGTTCAACCGGGATGAAATGGGCATCAGCCAGCTTGACCGGCAGAATTCCGCCATCCGGACCACCCAGATCATTCCCAATCTCGAATGGGATTTGAAGAATGACAAAGGCATTCCGGTAGCCAGCGGTATCTACCTCATTCATGTCAATGTACCCGGTGTAGGCACCAGGACCCTGAAATGGTTTGGTGTCCAGCGCCAGTTCGACCCATCCAAACTGTAACCCCGGGGCTGACCGGGCCTGCTTGGGCCCGGTCAGCCTCTCATTCTACGAACACCCTCCAACACAAACAGAAAATGCGGGCTTGTATGAAGAATTTCTACGCCTTCGTCCTTACCATCCTTTCGGTAGGCATCCTCTCGGCCGGTAACCCTGATCGTCAGGGGGAGGCAGGGGCAGCGCAGCTTTTGATGGTGCCGTGGGCCCGGATGGCCGGGTTGCACGCGCTCAACACCAGTAGTATCAGCGGCGTGGAGGCCATGCGTCTCAATGTGGCCGGACTCAGCCGTATCCACCGCACCGAAATCAACATCGCACACACGCGTTATCTCGATGGAGCAGGCATCAATTTCAACGCCTTCGGCCTGGCCCAGAAAGTGGGTGCCAATGGCGCATTGGGGCTTTCCCTTATGTCCATTGACTTTGGCGATATCAACGTGACGACGGATGCATTCCCCGAAGGAACCGGTGCCACCTTCTCGCCCTCTTATTTCAATATCGGTTTGGGGTATTCGCACCTTTTTGCCAACAAGGTGTCTGTCGGAATGCTGGTGCGGGGCGTCTCGGAGGGCTTGTCCAACCTGAACGCCTTTGGGGTAGCGCTGGATGCCGGGGTTCAGTATGTCACTGGCGAACGCGACAATTTCAAGCTCGGTATTTCCCTGCGCAACATCGGCGGTCCGTTGAAATTTGACGGGGAAGGCGTGACGCTTGAGGTGCCCAACCCCAATGACAACGGTACGACCATCCGCGTGCGCAATCGCGTATCCCAGTTTGAGCTGCCCTCCACGCTGAACATCGGCTTGTCCTATGATTTTTACATCGGACAGCGCAACCGCATTACGGCCCTGGGCAACTTTACCTCGAATTCCTTTTCCCGGGACAATCTGGGTGGGGGATTGGAATTGAGCATCAGGGAGATGTTCATGGTCCGCGGCGCTTACCGGTATGAAATCGGGGCTTCCAATGCAACGGCGGTGGATGCTCCCCTTTACACCGGTCTTGCCGCCGGCGCCAGTCTGGTGCTTCCCATCAGTAAAGAACACAAGAACCGGACCTTTGCCATCGATTATGGCTACCGGGTCACCAAGATATACCAGGGCAGTCACAACATAGGCGTTCGGTTCAATTTGTAGGATCCGTTCGTCTTTGTATCTTTGTCGGCAGAGGACGCTTCCGTTTCCGGGAGCGTTCTTTGTCTATTTGACCGGTTCGGAAGGATCGCATGAAGACCTGGCCACTCCCCGCCTGCCTTACACCGGGATGCGGCCCCTAAAAACGAAGGTTTATGTCACAGATCACCTACCTCACCCAGGAGGGGTTTGACCGCTTGAAGGCGGAACTGGAGGAAATGAAAACAACCGGCCGCAAGGAGGTCGCTACCGCTATCGCCGAAGCCCGCGAAAAGGGCGATCTCTCGGAGAATGCAGAGTACGATGCCGCCAAAGATGCCCAGGGCATGCTGGAAATGCGGATCAACGAATTGGAGAAAACGCTGGCCAACGTGCGGATCATTGACGCTTCGCAGGTGGATACCAGCAAGGTGGTTCTCTTGTCCAATGTGACCATCGAGAATCTCAAAACCGGCAAGGAGATGACCTATCAGCTGGTGTCGGAGTCGGAAGCCGACCTCAAGGAACGGCGGATCTCCGCCAACAGCCCGATCGGCAAAGGACTGCTGGGCAAAGCCGTAGGCGAGATCGCCCAGGTGGAGACACCGTCCGGGTTGGTTGAATTCAGGATCAAGGATATTTCCGCCGTGTCATAAACCCCATCCGATGTCAACGCTCTTCACCAAGATAGTCCGGGGCGAAATCCCCTGTTACAAGATCGCGGAGGATGAACATCACTTCTCCTTTCTGGACATCAGGCCGCTCAAAAAGGGGCATACCCTGGTGATTCCCAAAAGGGAGGAGTCCTACATTTTCCGGATGGAGGATGAGGAGCTGGCGAGATTGATGGTCTTTGCCAAGCGCGTTGCCGTGGCGCTGGAAGCAGAGGTGCACTGTGCCCGCATCGGTATTGCCGTCATCGGATTGGAAGTTCCGCACACCCACATCCATCTGGTGCCCATCGATACGGTCGGGGACATCAACTTCCGCAACCCCCCTGTAATTCTCTCCGAGGAGGAAATGGTCCAACTGGCGGAACGGGTGGCTTCCCGGTTTGCCAATGCCGGTTAACGCACCAGCCGTCCGGGATTTTTCTTCAGAAATTCCTGCCAGTCATTACCCCCCGACTTGCCGGCTACTACGGTGCTGGTGATCTGGTAATAGTGACAAACGGCGACAGCCAGGGCATCGCTGGCATCTTCGGTCAATTGCTGACGTATCGGGACACGCAGGATTTGCTCCAGCATGGCGGCAACCTGCTCCTTGGTAGCTCCCCCCCTTCCGGTAATGGCCTGTTTGACCCTTCTGGGGGCGTATTCCGCATACGGGACTCCGGCCGCCAGGGAAGCGGCAATGGCCACACCCTGTGCCCGGCCCAGTTTGAGCATGGACTGCACGTTTTTGCCGAAAAATGGCGCTTCAATGGCCATATGGGAGGGCTGGTACTGGGCAATCAGCCGGGTGACCCGCTCATGGATGCGCCTCAATTTTTCGCCGGTATCGCCTATATGCATCATGGTGAGGACCCCGCTTTCCTCGGCGTGCATCCCGGCGCCATTGACCTTCAGGACGGCATAGCCAAGAAAATTGGTCCCGGGGTCAATGCCGAGGATGGTGGATGTGTCGGCGGCCATGCACCAAAGGTACTCTTTGTCCCCCACCATGGCTCCGCAAGGGGGATGTCCGGAAAGAGCCCGGTCCGGTTTTAGGATATCTTTAAGCATTATCCATGCAACGAATATCTTTATCCGGACTTTTCCAGGAAGGAAACACGACCAATGAGCCCTATGGCGTTTAGTACGGAGCCGGTCCCGATGACGACCGGTGCCCACCAACTGCCCCCGGCTGACTCCCCGCCCGAGTGAACACTCCTCAGGGAGGGGAACTCCCCGCAAAGGGGTCGTGTTTACTGACCTGTAACCGGTAAGAGATATGTGGACCTTCCCCTTGATGAAAAGCTTTCTGGCCCTCGCCTTCCTCTATTTTCCTTTCTTTCCTTCGGGCAACGGGCAGATCGAAACCGAAACCCCGGGCTTTGACCTCTGCGAGTCGGGCAACACCGCCTTTCGCGCAGGCGAGGAAGTCGTTTACAAAATTTACTACAACTGGAATTTTGTATGGCTTTCCGCCGGAGAAGTCACCTTCCGCGTGGAAGAACAGCCCGACGCTTACAAGCTGACCGCCACCGGGCGCACCTATGCCAGCTACGAGTGGTTCTTCAAAGTGAGGGACTATTATGAAGCTGTGGTGGACAAGACCACCCTCCGCCCCATCCGTACCATCCGGGATGTCCAGGAAGGAGGGTATCGTCTTTATGAAAAGGTGGAATACCAAAACGGCCGGCAAACGGTGACTTCCTGGCGGGGCAAGGAGAAAGGCAAATTGACCCCCAAGGATATCAAACTCAACGGATGTGCCCATGATGTCCTCTCGGCCATCTACTTTGTCCGCAATCAGCCTTTTGATGGCCTGGCCAAAGGAGCCACTTTCCCCATGCGCGTTTTTCTCGACCGGGAAGAATACAACCTCCGCATCAAGTACCTGGGCAAGATTCCGGACCTGGAGGTCAAGAACCAGGGTCGCTTCAAAGCCATTGCTTTGTCGCCGGAAACCATTGCCGGAACCGTGTTTTCGGAAGGCGCGGTGATGACGGTTTATGCCACAGACGATGAAAACCATCTGCCCCTGTTGATCAACTCACCGGTTTCGGTGGGTTCCATCAAGGCGGTGTTGAAAAGCCACACCAAGCTGCGTCATCCATTGGCTTCCCGTTTGCGTTGATGATCTCTTTGCCGTGAACGCCATGCCCCATGCACCTGCCGAGTTGGAGCTGTCCTGGGCCGACCTGAGACGCTGGAAGGAGGAAGGGCGCCCTTACTTGTTGGTAGATGTCCGCGAAGCATGGGAAAGGGAGCGGTCGCACATTGGCGGAATATGGGTTCCGCTGGGGGAAATCACCCAAAAAACCATTGAATTGGGGGTATCGGCGCCCCTTGTCGTCTACTGCAGAAAGGGAGTACGCAGCCTGATTGCCGTCCAGCGGCTTCAGGCCAGATTCCCCGGCCGGTTGATGCGTTCTCTTGCCGGGGGGATGGAGTCATTGCCGGAAGAAACCCTTGAACCCGGCTATTTTTTGTCCGTGTATCATGGTGATTAGGGGAAACGGCTATATTTGGAACCGATTGAACGGATTCATTCACCAAACCTAATCCTGACACATTATGCATCCTTTGTACAAAGCCATGGTCATCGCCTGGTTGGCGGTAGCTGTGTGGGTGGCCTTCGTCATTTTTGCCAACCGAAAGGTCCATCCAAAGGCCCTGTTTGCCCTTTTCATGGTCGAACTGTGGGAGCGATTCAGCTACTACGGGATG
>JAGFIW010000224.1 GCA_024103195.1 Saprospiraceae bacterium
GCCAGATCTTCAAACTCCGTTTCCACGAAACGTGATTGGTTGCCCTGACGGATCCAGGTAGCGGGTATGGCCCCTGACCACCCGGCATCCACCTTGGGTATCCAGAGATGGCTCTTCGTGTCTGTAAGGGCCAAAACCTCCGCCTCAATATGGCGGGACTTCAGAAAATCCGGCAACCGGCCGGCCACATCTTTTTTCATGTCCAGACTGACAAGGATGATCTTGACCGGCATGTCGCGGGTCTGTTCATGCAACTGTTGGAAGTAAGGCAATTCCTTAACACAAGGTTTGCACCAGGTTGCCCAAAAATTGACGATATGGGTCGTATCCCCATGGGGTTCAAGATGCGGGGCCATATCCTCAAACCGGTCGAATACCGGTATGACGGAAGTTGCCTGCTGACCCAACAAGTCGGAAACATGTACCAAAATCAGGAAGAGCAAAATCCCTGTCTTCATGTCGGTAAAACCATACAGCTCGCGGATAGTTGCCATGATCAAAGAACAAAGTACGCCCATTCCCGGGGGCTTATCCCGGCCGGATCGCTTAAACTTGTGTTAAAATGACCGGCATCTCACGGTTTGAGTCGTTTCCTGCTCCATGACGCCGCGCAATACTCCCGACATCTTTTGGAAGGACTGGCTGCCCGGAGATCCCGATCCCGGTCTCCTCAAAGCCATTCCAAAATGGAACCGGCCTGCCCGGTGGAGGGCTCTGGGACATGATGACCAACAGGTGTGGGGTGAGGTGCGTACCCAGGGATCCCTGCATTACCGCGTGGGATACCATCTGTCCACCCGTCGTTCGGGTTGTACCTGTTCACGGCCGGAAAAGCCCTGTGTTCACATTCTCAGCCTGATCACCCTCCATCTCGATCCGGGATGCGACGATCTGTTTGAGGCACCTGTGCCCGATTGGCTCCAACCCGCGTTTTGGGACTCACGCTCTACAGGAGAGACGTCCCCCAAGACAAGCAGAAGTGTTCTTGCCGGGAACCGTTGGAACGAAATGCAGGATGGATATGCCTGGTTGGAGGCATGGATGACCGACCGGACCCGGGAAGGATGGCGCCTGGGCAGCCAACCTCCGGCGACGCATATCGAGGACGCAGCCGCCCGCCTGGGCAACTTCCGGCTCCCCGGTCCTGCCCGGATGCTGCGCGCATTGCCGGGACCTGATTCACCTTGGGAAACACGTACAGGGCGTTTGTCCCGAACGTTAGCCGTATTACTGACAGCTTGCCGCACCTTCCGGCAAGGGCCGGAGGCACATCCCGCCTCCTGGCCTCATTTGCTCCAATTCTCCGGTCAGACCCTGCGCAAAGAACATATCCTCCAGCAGCAACCGGGTGTCCCGGACACCTGGCTGGTTCTGGCCGCTCCCGAATCCGAATCGGAAGGACTCCGGCAGCGAGCCACATGGCTTTGGGGTTCCCGTTCCCGCCGCTTCGCCCTGATGCTCGATTACGCCTGGCAACGCCAACCCATGGCCCGGGGTTTCGCACCCGGCACCCGGCTTGACGGCCCCCTCCACTTCTATCCGGGCGACAGCGCCCTGCGGGCATTGCCCGGACCGGATATATCCGTCCTCCGCTTGGCCAGGCCAATCCCGGAACCCACTCACCCCCATTGTCTTGCCTTGTTTCAGGACCTCGCCACTCGTCTCGCGGCAGATCCCTGGACACACCCGCTACCCGTTTGGATGGCGGGCACGCTCCGTCAAACAGAAAAGGATCATTGGACCCTATCGGATATCCAGGGCCACTCCCTGTCCGTATCCCCCGTAGGTCCTCAAGCGGAATACCTGCAGGCCTTCCGGGGTGTGGGTGGCCTCTGTTGGGCGGGACTCTGGCACGGAAGGAGGCTCCAGCTCCTGTCCGTCACCGACCGGGAATCGGTGACTCCGATCCCGGATACGGAAGAATGAGTTGCACCAAGTGAGTGATAATCAATCCAATAATGTATTTTTAGCGAAATTTCGCTAAAAAGCGGCCTTCCATATAATTTTTGCTTTAATTTGTAGGTTCAAACGGAAATGCCAAGCCATGAGTGATCCCAACCCTTCTGATGTCCTGCGCGGTGGAGAATTCCTGATTCGCGATAGCCAGCCTGCCGACATCTTTTGTCCGGAACTGCTGAACGAGGAGCAAAAGATGATCCGCGAAACGGTAGAAGAATTCGTTGAAAAGCAAATCAAGCCCTATTGGGCAGCCATTGAGGTCAGGGAACCCGGTCTTGCCCAGCGGATCATGGAAGAAGCGGCCGCCGTTGGTTTGTTGGGCAGCCATATGCCCGCCGAATACGGGGGCATGGAGCTCGATACCAATACCAATACGATGATCAGCGAGGTCCTGGGCCCCGCCGGCTCCGTGACCGTATCCCTGGCTGCACATACCGGCATCGGTATGTTGCCGATCCTGTTTTACGGCACCGATGAGCAGCGACAACGCTATCTCCCGCAACTGGTCAGTGGACAGCTCAAAGCTTCTTATTGTCTGACCGAACCAGAATCAGGATCGGATGCCCTGGCGGCCAAGACGAGGGCAGATCTGAGTGAGGACGGCAGCCATTACCGCCTGAACGGTCAAAAGATGTGGATCACCAATGCCGGTTTTGCGGACCTGTTCATTGTATTTGCCAAAATCGGGGGTGAGCATTTTACCGCGTTCATCGTCGAAAAGGGCGCCGAAGGTCTCACGTTGGGGGAAGAAGAACACAAGATGGGCATACACGGGAGTTCCACCCGGCAGGTCTTTTTCGAGAATACGCCGGTGCCCGTGGATCATGTGCTCGGCGAAGTGGGAAAAGGACACCTGATCGCCTTCAATGTGCTGAACATCGGACGATTCAAGCTGGGGGCCATGGTCTGTGGCGGCAGCCAGTCGCTCGTTTCTATGTCGGCCGGTTATGCGGCCGAACGAAAGCAGTTTGGCCAACCCATTGCTGCTTTTGGCGCCATCCGGCACAAACTGGCGGAACAGACCTTGCGTACCTTTGCCATGCAAAGCGCTCTTTACCGCACCTCCGACTTGCTCCAGGACCGGAAGAAATCGCTGATGGAACAGGGTCAATCCTTTGCCGATGCCACTTTATTGGCCGCCGAAGAATACGCCATCGAGTGTTCCATCCTGAAGGTAGCCGGGTCGGAAGTCCTGGATTACGTGGTCGATGAATGCGTCCAGATCCATGGGGGCATTGGATATTCGGAGGAATATCCGGCAGCCAGGGCCTACCGGGATGCCCGGATCAACCGGATTTTTGAAGGGACCAACGAGATCAACCGCTTGCTCATGGTGGACATGCTGTTCCGCAAGTCAATGAAAGGGCAACTGGACATCGTCAACCCTGCCTGGGCAGTCCAGAAGGAGCTGGCCGCCATGCCGTCTTTCGAAATACCACAAGGGGAATACGGCCACGAATTGAAAGCTATCGCCGAATTCAAGAAAGTCATCCTTATGGTGGCCGGTGGAGCCGTCAAAATGCAGATGGACGGACTCCTCAACATCAAAGAAGAGCAGGAAATACTGATGAACATCGCCGACATGATCATCGATACCTATCTCGCGGAATCCCTTTGTCTCAGGGTCCGGCTCATGGCCGGCATGGACACCGGTCACCCACAGGAACTTTATGACGCCATGTTGCAGGTGTTTTTGCACGATGCCACCCACCGCATCCAGCGGTCGGCGACCGATGCCATCGTATCCTTTACCGCAGGGGATTTGCAAAAAACATTCCTGATGGGCCTCAAACGGTTTACCAAATACCCTCTGGTGAACGTGAAGGAGAAGCGCAGGCTGATTGCCGACGCCGTCCTGGCCAGGGGAGGTTGGCCGTTTTGACCAATCCCTTAACGGATCAATTCCAAATCGATCCCCATCAGCCCGTCTCGCTTCAGA
>JAGFIW010000251.1 GCA_024103195.1 Saprospiraceae bacterium
TCATCTCCGCCAACGCCTCCAACGGATCCGCAAACGTGCGTACCCCCTCCCGGGCCAACCCGCCAAAATGCAGCATCCGCGACGTGACCATCAGGTCCACCCGGTTGTCATCCACCAGGATGAAGGCATGTCGTCCCCCGGATCCACTCATGGGTGATTGGGTATTTCGACCGTAAACTCCGTACCCGCTCCCTCCTCCGACCGCACCGTCACCGAGCCGTGCAACCGCGTGACGGCATCCCTCACGATATACAAACCCAGTCCCGATCCGCTGTTGGGATGCGTGCCCCGGTAAAACATCTTGAACACCTGCTCCACATCACCCTGCGCAATGCCCACACCGTTGTCACTGACCTTCAGAATGGCCCGTTCCGGCCCGCTGTCCACCGCGATCCGGATCTTCGGATGCCCGTCACTGTACTTGATCGCATTGGAGACCAGATTGTTCAAAATCAACCTGAGCTTGATCCCGTCACTCCGGAACTCCCCCTCCTGCCGGACATCCGTTTCACACTCGATGACCTCCTCACCCCGCTGATACCGGTTGGCCTCCACACATTCCCTGACGATACCGGCCCAGTCCACAGGATGATGCTCCGGCTCAAACCGGTTGTTTTTGTAATACTGGATGATGTTCCTGATGAAAACATCCAGCTTCAGAACACTTTCCTCGATCATCCGGAAATGCTCGTCGGCAGGTGTCTCCCTGTCCAGCCTAGCCAGTCGCACAATGCCGAGGATGGACATCAGCGGCGCCCGCATGTCGTGCGATGCGCTGTACACAAACCGGTCCAGCTCCTGGTAGGCCTTCTCCAATTCCCGGTTCTTCTCGATCAGCTGGACCCGCGTCTGGTTGATGTCGTAAGCCTCCTGAACCACCCTCCGGATCTCTTCCTCATCCCAGGGCTTCTGCAGATAACGGAAGATATTGCCCAGGTTGACCGCCGAAATGACAGCCTGGATATCCGTGAAGCCCGTCAGAAGGATCCGCATGCTGTACGGGTACAAGTCCTTGATCGACTCGAAAAACTCGATCCCCGTCTCCCCCGGCATCCGCTGATCGGACAAAATCACCGGCACCTCATGCTCGGCCAACAGCCTCCGCCCCTCCTCCGCCGACTCGGCCAGAAGAATGTCGTAATCCCTCCGAAAAGCCGCCTTGAACGCATTCAGGTTGTGCAGCTCGTCATCGATGTACAATACCCGGATCTTTTGTTCCACCATGACTTACTGATGAATTTTGGGCAGGTGAATGATGAATTCAGCCCCCTGGCCGGGCTCCGATTCCACCCGGATCGTACCCCTGTGAGACTCTATGATGCTGTAAACGATGGAAAGACCCAAACCTGTTCCCTGACCCACTCTTTTGGTGGTGTAAAACGGCTCGAATATCCTGCTTTTCACCTCTTCCGTCATCCCGGGTCCGTTGTCGCGTATCCGGATCTCAATGCCGTCATCGGTCAGACGGGTTTTGATCGTCAATACCCCATTCTTCGCATCGGTCGCATTCGATTGAATGGCCTGAATCGCGTTGGTAAGCAAATTCATGAATACCTGGTTGAGCTTGCCGGGATAACACTCGATGACCGCCTGTTCGGCGTAATCCTTCTCGACCGTGATCTTGCCACCCATGCTGCTGTTGAGCAGGATCAAAGTGGAATCAATCCCCTCGTTGATATCGGCTTTCTTCAGATCCGCCTCATCCACCCGGCTGAAGATCCGCAACCCCTTGACAATTTCTGCCGTACGGTTGGCCCCTTCCTCCATGCCACTGATCAGTACCTGGAGCTCCTCCTGCAGATATCCAAAATCCAATTGCTTTTTGATGGCCTCCATTTCGGCCACCTGCTCCGGACTCCAATATCCCGTCCGGTCCTCATAGGCGCGAATGATCGACAACAAATCCTCGATATCCCGGCGCAACGGCCGGATATTCGAACTGACAAAATTGATGGGGTTATTGATCTCGTGAGCGATACCCGCCGTCAATTGACCCAACGACGCCATCTTCTCGGCATTGACCAATTGACCCTGGGCATCCTTCAAGGCCTTCAGGGTCTCTTTCAGGTTTTCATTGGCCTCGGCAAGATCGCGCGTGCGCTCCTTCACCTTGGCATCCAATTCAATGATGGCGTCCCTCTGGATTCTTTCATTTTCCTGCGCCAGCGCCAGTTCTCGTGCCTGGGATTCCTCCTTTTCCTCCTTCAGGATATTGATCTTATCGGCCAAAGCCACCGAGAAGAGGATCGCTTCCAACGCAGCACCTATTTGCAGGGTATAATTGGACATGAAACTGTGGGGCAAAATGCCGAGATTGCGCAAAACAAACAATACAAGCCCGACCAGGAAAATGGACCAGGCCACCAGGAAAAATTTGGCCGGACGATAGCCCTTCCTCGCAATGACAATGCCAAACACAAATCCGTACAGCGAAAGAAAAAGGCCGGTAAAATCAATGAAGGCAAAAGCCAGATGACGCAAATGGGCCACGCTGAGGAGAATGGCACATACATATCCGGCCAGGAACAAATTCAATCCTTTGTTCAGTCTCGGTGTAAAGTGTCGGATATGCAGAAATTCCCGGGCAAAGTAAATCCCGAAAATCCCCGACATCCCCGCAAAAATGGTCAGTGATTGATTGTACAATACCGGGAATTCATACAGGACAAATCGAAAGCTGTAACCCGTAAAACTGGCCTGCGTCAGCGAAAAAAAGAAGATGTACAGGACATAAAAAAGGTAACTCCTCTCTCTGGTAATCCAGAAAAGACTGAAATTGT
>JAGFIW010000033.1 GCA_024103195.1 Saprospiraceae bacterium
AGGGGGGATTGGAGGAGGTTCGGAGGCGGGCTGCCCGATTGATGCACCTCTTTTTCCCGCTGACATTGGTGCTCATGGCCGGCAGCGACCTGATTTTTAAGTGGGTCTTCAGTCCCGATTTTGGGGAAAGTGCGGAAATATTCAGAATATTCCTTTTCATCCTGGCAAGCCGGTTCATATTGAGTGGCGTTTTGATGACAGCCCGCAAAGCCACCTCTGCCCTTTTCGGCATTAGTGTCGCCGAACTTGCCCTCAATGCGTGCCTGAGCATTTGGTGGTTGGGACTTTGGGGATTGGAAGGAGTGGCTTGGGCAACGGTGGTCGCTTTTTCATTTGAGAAAGGCACGCATATGTGGTGGATCTACCGGAAATGGGGGGTTGCGCCTGTGCGATATGTGCCTTTGCGAACATTGGTTTTTTACACCGGTTTGTTGGCAGGCATGTACCTGCTGGCCTCGTGATCGCAGGAGATTCGAGGGTTGAGGGGTAAATCCTATCTTTGGCCAAAACACGGATTCAATGATCATTTTGGATGGCAAGGCCTTGTCCCTCAAGATCAAGGAGGAGATACGACAGGAGGTGGAAACGATGAGGAAGGCCGGGGAACGTCCCCCTCATCTGGCAGCTGTACTTGTTGGCAACAACCCGGCCAGCGAGGCATATGTGGGAAATAAAGTACGGTTTTGCGAAGAGGTTGGTTTTGCATCCACACTGATCCGCAAGGACGCTTCCCTGCAGGAAGAGGAGCTCATTGGGCTGGTCCGGTCGCTGAATGAAGACCCGCACGTGGACGGTTTTATCGTCCAGTTGCCGTTGCCAGGACATATTCATGAGGAGAAAGTGACCCTTGCCATTGATCCGCGCAAGGACGTAGATGGCTTTCATCCCCTCAATTTTGGCCGGATGGCGCAAGGGCTTTCGGCCTATCTTCCCGCAACACCATACGGAATTCTTTTGATGTTGGAACGGTACGGGATCCAGACCCGTGGCCAGCATGTAGTGGTGCTGGGACGGAGCAATATCGTCGGTACGCCGATGAGCCTCCTTTTGTCCCGCAAAGGAGAACCGGGTGACGCCACCGTGACCCTGACCCATAGCCGGACACGCCATTTGAGCGATGAAACACGCCGGGCGGATATTATCATAGCGGCCATTGGCATTCCCCAATTTTTAAAAGGTGACATGGTCAAGGAAGGTGCTGTCGTCATCGATGTGGGCATCAACCGGATTGAGGCACCCGAAAGAAAATCCGGATTCAGGTTGGTTGGTGATGTGGACTATGATACGGTGGCGCCCAAATGCCAGGCCATAACGCCCGTACCCGGTGGGGTAGGCCCCATGACGGTCACGGCTCTCATGATGAATACGCTCAAGGCCCGCCGGAAAGAAATCTCCTACTGAAAATGACATGGGTGCGGGTCAGATTTTATGTGCCGCCGGACAAGCAGGACATCGCCCTGGCTTTCCTGTCGGACAGTCCATTCTCCGCTTTTGAAGAAAAGGAGGAATGGCTGGACGCCTATGCCCTCGAAAAGGAATGGACACCGGAATGGGAGCGCTCCTATCGCGAAGGCGACCATTGGCCATGGCGCTTTTTTGAAGTGACGGCATTGCCGGATGAAAACTGGAATCTCAAGTGGGAGCAGCACTTTGACCCCGTGATCTTGCGACCATTTTGTGCTGTCAGAGCCCCGTTCCATGCAGCGATAGGAGATGTTCGCTACGAAATCGTCATCCTACCTGCCATGGCTTTTGGCACCGGCCATCATGCCACCACGAAAATGATGCTCCAGGGTATGCAGGGCCTAGAATGGCATGGAAAGAGGGTCCTTGATTTCGGGGCGGGAACGGGCGTATTGGCCATTCTGGCTGCCATGATGGGCGCAGATTCCGTGGATGCCGTTGAAGTGGAAGCCCCTGCCTGCGAAAGCGCTTTGGGCAACGTGATTCGCAACGGTGTTGAGGATCGGGTCCGTATTCTGCATGGCGATGCCAATGCCATTCCCGACAGACGTTACGATTTCATACTGGCCAACATCAATACCCATATAATCCTGCAGGATGCCCGGACGTTATGGGAGCATCTGACACCTGGAGGCATCCTTGGCATCAGTGGATTTCTGGACAGAGACCGCGACACCATGATCAATGCCATGGAAGGGATGGGATTGCGCATGCTGCATGCATTCAGGGAATCGGACTGGCTGGCTCAGTGGTGGCATAAACCGGAATGAAATGAAACATTGGTTACTCATCGTCCTTGGGGGCGGGATCTTGCTTTTGGCTCAAACGGCAAATGCCCAGACTACCGGGTTTTCCGACAATCCGGATGCTTTTATGTCTGAGTTGGAGCAATTGTGCAAGGATTCAGGACGCAAGGAACTGCAGGACCTGTTCAAATCCTTCGAAAAAAGAGTCAAACAAGGGGGTATTTCACCCGATCGTCTGATTCAATTGCGCGACCAAGCCATTTTGATGCGCGAACAAGGTATGACCCCCAGCCCTTATTTCGAATCCTGGCTGCGTGTCATTGAAAGCGTAGCCATTGCGGGCATTTCCGAGGCCAGATTTGGCGATTGGTTGCAGATCTATGCCGAGGAACTGGCCAGTATTGAAAAAAGGAAGTTCAAACCTGTCAAGGATTTCCTGGATTTTTCGGAGGCGTTTTTTTCCCAAAATGCGCTCAGGTATTCGCCTTCAGGCATTTCCTGGTACGCCGATCCCCGAAAAGGCACCTTCGCCCGGGATACCGCTGGTATGGTTTTGATATTTGAAACGGTGGATGTCCTGGCCCAACGCAAACAGGATTCCATCCAGATCATGCAGACCCGGGGTCGGTATTATCCTGCCAGGACGCTATGGCTGGGAGAAGGAGGTCATGTGGACTGGAGCCGCACGGGCAATAAGGAAATCCAATGCTTCCTGTCCGACTATACCATCGATCTGACCCAAAGTCTTTACACGGCCGAAAATACCGAATTGCTGTATCCTCTGTTTTTCGGAGAGAAGCGCATCAAAGGACGGCTGACAGACAAAGTAGTGGTGCGAAATCTGGCTGTAGAAGGCTCGTACCCCAAATTTGAATCCTACGAACAGGTGATCGAAATAGCGGACATCGGCGGTGGGGTTCGCTATCAAGGTGGGTTTCGCCTGGAAGGCAGTTCGATCTACGGGTTTGGCAACGAAGATGTCAAGGCACGGATTTCCCAATACGGGCCGGACCGCAAGCTCCGGTTCCAGGCGTTGTCGGAGCAATTCACCTTAAAACGAGAAGAACTGGTTACGGGAGCGAGGGTCGAAACGACCCTATATCTTGCCCAGGATAGTATTTATCATCCTTCGCTCGATTTCCGCTTTGAGATCAACAAAGGCATTTTGAGATTAACACGTGGGGCCAGGGCCAGTGACAAATCTCCCTTTTACTCTTCCATGCACCGCTTTGACTTTGACGTGGACGGACTCACCTGGTACATGAACCAGGATACCATCAAGTTGGGAGAGCGCAGCATAGCAGGGACCAAGGGCCGGGATGAAATGCAGGTTGTATCGGAGGATTTTTACAGCGAGAATGACTATCGGCGTATTCAGAGCATAGCCGATGCCAATCCGATCGAAATCATCAAGCAAAAAGTGGATGCCCTCAACCAAAGGGTGTTCTCGGCCGGTACCATTGCTTTTTGGATCCATCCGGATTTTACGGTGGAGAACATCCAGACCCTGTTGTTTGACCTGGTCAGACGGGGGTTTGTCTTTTATGATTACGACAAGGACATTGTTGAAATCAAGCCCAAACTGGACCACTACGTGGAATCCGCCAGGGACAAAAGGGATCACGACTACCTGCATATCATCTCCACCACCCGGCAGGACAATGCCGTTTACAGTTTGAAGGATTCCCTGCTGATGCTGAATGGGGTGCCCTATGTGGAGTTTTCGAGGCCTCAGAAAGTGGCGGTTCGTCCGGCCAACGACCAGGTACTGGTCAAGCGAAACCGCGACCTGGACTTTGCTGGCCGCCTGTTTGCCGGCAATACCCTCATTCAGGGCAAAGACATGCATTTCAGGTACCCGGATTTTACCGTTGGTATGGATTCGATACAAACATTCGACCTTTATCTGCCCACCGGTCGACTGGATAGTCTGGGTAATCCCATTGTGGCCTCGATCGGCTCACGGATTGAAAATTTTGCGGGCGTCCTCCAGATTGATGCCCCTGAGAATAAAGCCGGAAAAAGGGATATTCCCCTCTTTCCCGCCCTGCAGGCAACAACCAGGTCTTACGTCTATTACGATTACCCTTTTGTGCAGGGAGGTGTTTATCTCCGGGATTCCTTCTATTTTGAAGTGGATCCTTTCACCTTCAACAGCCTGGACAATTATACCGGCAATACGCTTCAGTTCAAGGGCAGGTTGGTGTCGGACAGCATATTCCCCGACATCGCCGAAACGTTGCGGCTGATGCCGGATACTTCGTTGGGATTTGTTACCCAAAGTCCATCGACCGGCTGGGGCACATACGTGGACCGGGGAAGATATTCCGGAGAATTGAGTTTGAGCAACCGGGGTTTGGAAGGGAAAGGCCTGATCCAATATCTCAAAGCCAGCGCCTACTCCGAGGATGTTGTATTTCGTCCCAAACAGATGGTGGGATCCGCCAGGCAGTTTGACATCACGGAGGATCGGGTAGGACCCATTTTCATGCCCAAGGTGACGGGTAATAACGTGGCGATCAACTGGCTGCCCTACCAGGACAGCATGTATGTCACCAGTCAGGACAAGGCATTTGACTTTTACGAAGGGGCCACGCATACCCTGTCTGGGTTGCTCATTCTCACCCCGGATGGATTGCGCGGCAGAGGTGTGTTTGATTGGGACAAAGGGTATATGGAGAGCCAACTTTTGGCATTTGGTGCCCATGATGTCCAGGCCGACACCCTGGATCTCAAGATCCGGGCACTGGGCTCCTCCGATCTGGCCTTTGACACCCGCAATGTGAACGGTAACGCCAATTTTGATGACCAGTTCGGAAAATTCCGGGCCAACTCCGAAGAACTCAGTACGGTGATGCCCTACAACAGGTATCAAACCTCCATGAACGAATTTGAATGGGACATGGCCAAGGAAACTATCACCTTCAAATCCGATCCCGGAAAAATGGCCGAGTTTCTTTGTACGGATCCGGTGCAGGACTCCCTGCGTTATGAGGGCAATTCAGCATTTTACAATTTGAAAACCAATCTTTTGCAGATTGGTGGCGTCCCCAGGGTATTTACGGCCGATGCCTGGGTTTTCCCTGCGGATGGCAAGGTGGAAGTAAAGGCCGGGGGGATCATTTCTCCCCTGGAAAATGCCCGAATCATTGCGGACACGACGCATCAATACCACGTCATCAACCGGGCAACTGTGGAGATCAAGGGCCGTCGCCATTACGAAGCCAAAGGGTATTATGCTTACAATGTCGGCTCTCACCAACAGGAGATCCTCTTCGAGAAAATCGTGGGATACCCCGTAGGCAAGGGAGCAGCATCCGAAAAAATACCGGTGACCCGGGCGGAGGGCCAGGTCGTGGAGGACGACAATTTTTTCATTGATCACAAAACCCGGTTTGAGGGGACAATAGCCATGGAAGCGGATTCCCCTGAGCTGTCCTTCGATGGCCATGCCTATCTGGACGCCGATCGACTGACCCGCAAGGATTGGTTTTCCCTCAAGAGCAAAGCCGACAAGAACAACCTTCTCCTGAGATATCAGGACGCCCGGAGCCGGGATGGAGAGCCTGTTCGTACGGGATTCTTCATCAACAAGTCCTCCTCCCATCTGTATCCCTCCATCATGACCCCCACTTTTCTGCGGAAGGACAGAGGTATTCTGGAGGCAGAAGGTATGTTTCGGTATGATCGGCCATCGGACACCTATTACTTCGGGGACTCCGTCAAGGTGGCCGGCACAGGGCGAAGAGGGAATCTCATGGTGTTCTCGAACGCGACCGGCAGGGTGTACGGAGAAGGGAAGCTGACCTTCGGGACAGGTCTTGATCTGGCCAAAATTGACGGAGCCGGGACCCTTTCAGGGACTTTCCAGGTACCCGACAGTCTGTATTATGAGGAAGGAAAGGCCCCTGTCATGGAGATCGAAGCTATGCTGGGCCTGGAGTTCCTGATTCCTGAAGACCTCCTGAAGGTTATGCTCCAGGATATCACCAAGACCTACGACGGGGCATTCATAGACTATGTCAATGACCCCTTCTACGAACGGTATCTTTCGGAATTTCTCACAGAGGATGATCGTTATACTGAGGTGGTTAACATAATGAAAAACAGGGCATTAACTCTTCCTGAATCGTTTGAAAAATACCCGTTTTTTCTTCCTAAGGTCGGTTTGAAATGGAGTTCGGACCTGCAGAGTTTTCTGAGTACCGGCGATCGGATCGGCGTGGCTTCAGTGGGTAATGAAATGCTGAACCGGTACCTCAAAGGCCATCTGGAGATTCGAATGCCGTCCAATGAAGATGACCGGCTGTACCTTTTGCTTCGTTCGGGCTCCGAATTCTATTACTTCTTCGGATATCGGGGGGGGATATTGAGCATTACCTCCAACAACCCTGCCTTCATGGATGCCGGTGCCAAGTTGAAATCCAGGGAGTTGGTCATCAAAATGCCGGATGACAAGGTGTACGAGATCCAGTTCGTGGGTACGGAAACGGCAGATCTTTGGCTGCGCCGCATTCAGGAAGCGGGTCGATAACCCTCCATGCCCATGGCAGGTATGGAGGGATTATACATGGGGAATTGGCAGATATTTGGCAGAATTTCATGTTTGGATAGAATTTGGCACAGTTCTCGTATGATAGGAATCGTGCGTTTGTAGTTTACCTGAAGGGACCGCTCGTTACCGGGCGGTCTTTTCTTTTATGTTGCTGTCGCATTCCCAATTTGTTATGTATGCATGGCCTTGATATGCCTCATTCCGTCTTTCTGGGAGAACTGCCATCCCGGGCACGCACCCCCCGGGTTCATTTGCAGTAAAAAATTAATAAAAAAATTATAAATGTATAAACCGTTTTGGCACGGTTATCGTATTCAGATAATCGTGCGTTTGTAGTTTACCTGAAGGGACCGCTCGTTACCGGGCGGTCTTTTCTTTTTGGTCCAGGTCCGGTTAGCATCCGGGAACATGCTTTCCCCGTTGGGGAGAGGAAGCATGAAAAGAGTACCTTTGCGCCGTTTATCAACGGATTGCAAGGGCATGGATCGGAACACCTGGAACTCCATCATTGGCTTCACCCTGATCTTTGTGATCATATTCGTCTGGGCGAGGCTCAACAGCCCTTCCCCGGAGGAACTGCGTCAGAAACAGGCCGAAAAGGACAGCATTGCCAGCCTGGAGGCCGGGAAGGCCAGCGCCGGGACAAAAGAGACAGGAGACGAGGCCCGGCAAGGCGTACTCACCGATTCTCTTCAGCAACCTACTGACACCTTAGCCCAGGGGGCCGTCATGGATTCGGTGGTCCCGGTACCGGAGGAGGATTTTGTTTTGGAGAATGAAAAGGTTCGGGTTGTATTTACCAACCGTGGAGGCCGCATCAAAGAAGTCCTTCTCAAAGAGTACAAGAAAGCCAGCCATGAGACCGGCAAGAAGGAAGATGTCTATTCCTCCCTTCATTTGCTTCAGGATCCCCGCAACAGATTTGACTATGCCTTCCAAGCCCCGGATGGAGCCATCCAGAACACCGGAGATCAGCTATTCGAAGTCGAACAAGAGGGCAACCGGATCATTTTCACCCATACCTACACGAATGGGGCCTGGTTTAGGCAAGAATATCGTTTGGCGGAAGCAGATTATGAGCTTTCCTACCTGGTAAGCCATAATGGTTTGGGACTTGAGTCCCAATCGCTCCAATTGGAATGGAAGAATTACCTGGACAGGTTGGAACGCAACCACGAATACGAGCGCATTTTCTCTACGGTGTACTACAAACCTGCGGGGGAATCTCCGGATTATTGCAGTTGTCGGTCCTCAGACGAGAAGGTGTTACCCGAACCTGTCAAATGGGTATCTCATGCCAACCAGTTTTTCAACACGACTTTACTGGCTTCGACCCCTTTTGTGAAAGGGGAAATGAAGACGGAAATGGCGGAGCCGGAGTCCCCATGGCTCAAGATGGCGTACAGCAAGCTCACATTTCCTCCGATAGCGTCCGGGCAAGCCTATGCCATGACAATGTTTGTTGGTCCCAATGATTATAAAAGACTCCGGGAATACGGAGAAAATGTGGAGGACATCATCCCGTTCGGATGGAGTTTGTTCGGCAGCATCAACAGGCACATCATTCGCCCGGTATTCGATTTTCTCAGCGCCTTTGATCTGAATAAGGGATTAGTCATCCTTTTGCTGACCCTTCTGGTCAAGATGGTTCTCTACCCGTTGACCTACAAAATGTTGCTTTCCCAGGCCAAAATGGGTGCCCTCAAACCCAAATTGGCCCATCTGAAGGAAAAGTTCAAGGACGATGCCCAACAGATCCAGATCGAAACCATGAAGATTTACCGGGAGTTCGGAGTAAATCCATTGGGAGGGTGCCTTCCCATGGTCCTCCAGATGCCGATCTGGATCGCACTTTACCGGTTTTTCCCTGCCTCCATTGAGTTTCGCCAGGAAGGTTTCCTTTGGGCCGACGATCTGTCTTCCTATGACGCATTCGTCCAATTGCCCTTCCAGATACCCCTGTACGGAGATCACATCAGCCTTTTCACACTGATTTGGGTAATCACCACTATCATCTATACCTATTACTCTACCCGGGAGATGGATTTATCCGTCAACCCTGCCATGAAATATATCCAGTATTTCATGCCGGTGATGTTCCTCTTTTGGTTCAATAATTACGCTTCCGGGCTAACTGCGTACATGTGTATCAGCAACATCTTGAACATCTCCCAAACCCTGGTGACCAAGAACTACATTATCGACCATGACAAGATCAGGGCACAACTGGAGGCCAACAAGCTGAAACCCAAAAAGAAAAGTTCCTTCCAGGAAAGGCTCGAAATAGCCTTGAGGGAACAACAGAAAAAGCAGCAGGAAAGGACGGCAACGGCGCCTAAGAAAGGCAAAAAATAAACCCGGGACGGTCCATCCGGCTCACAACCCAGGTAATATGAACGACAGGTATGCCAGGCGAGGGGTGTCCTCAGGCAAGGAAGAAGTCCATGCCGCCATTTCAGGGTTGGACCTCGGGCAATTCCCCAAAGCGTTTTGCAAGATCCTTCCGGATGTGGCAGGCGGTGATCCGGATTGGTACAACATCATGCATGCGGATACCGCAGGTACGAAAACCAGCCTTGCTTATTTGTACTGGAAGGAGACCGGCGATGTACGCGTGTGGCGCGGGATTGCCCAGGATGCCCTGGTGATGAACCTCGACGATATGGCGTGTGTCGGTTGTACAACGGATATTCTGGTGTCCTCGGTCATTGCCCGCAACAAACACCTGATCCCTGGAGAGGTCATCCAAACCCTGATCCGCTGGCTGCCGGAATTTGCAGCCAGCCTGGAGCCTTGGGGCATACGGATCCATTCTGCCGGTGGAGAAACCGCCGATGTCGGAGACATCGTGCGCACCATAGATGTGGGGTACAGCACTTTCGGTCGACTTCACAAAAGCCGGCTTCTCGTCAATGATATTCGGCCGGGTCAGATCGTCATCGGCTTTGCCTCTTATGGACAGACCCGCTATGAAGATCAATACAACAGCGGTATCGGAAGCAACGGTTTGACCTCAGCGCGGCATGACCTTCTTTCCTCGGATTACCGCTTTGCTTATCCGGAATCCTATGCCCCCGAAACGGATCCGGCCGTTGTCTACACGGGCACCTACCGTTTGACGGACAAAATCGAGTTGGACAAGGGTTCCTTCCGGATAGGTGAACTTCTTCTTTCTCCAACTCGTACATACCTGCCCCTGATTCATGCCCTTCTCGGGGAATTGCGTAGCGGAATTCACGGCCTGATCCACTGCACGGGTGGAGGACAAACAAAGGTCGCCAAGTTTATAGCCCAAGGCAGGGTCGTCAAGGACAATCTGCTTCCGGTGCCGCCTGTGTTCGAACTCATCCGAAACCAAAGCGGCACTTCCGAGGAAGAAATGTTCCGCGTGTTCAACATGGGACAAAGGCTGGAATGTTTTGCGGATCCGGCAGCCGCTGGTGAGATAGTGGCCATGGCACAGGATCTCGGCATCGAAGCCCAAATTACGGGTCGTGTCGTGGCTGCAGATCAACCCGGGGTGGAGATCCAGACGGCTGCGGGTACGTGGTATTATCCGGCATGACCTGGGGTATGTACTTTCTTGGTCACAAGGCCATTTCGTTGAGACGGGACTGACAAAAATGCTGATCTCAGCCACCTGCAGGCATTGGCTCGACGGTGCTACGGATGCATGCGCCTTTCACCTCCTGGAATCCTGAGACCGTGCCTTCCCGTAGATCGTTCATACTGGGCATCGGCCGGCAAAAGTTGGCGGATGATCAAAAGTCCGGCGTCACGCCCACATATGTTTCCGGTGTCCACTGTTTGAGCTCGTCTCGGACATGAAGGGGAATGTTCAACTGATCGATGAACGTGAACATATCCTCCCGGGTCAGATGCGCCTTCCCCCGGGTCAAACCCTTGAGGGCATTATAGGGGTCCGGATATTTCTCCCGCCGAAGAATGGTCTGGATGGCTTCGGCCAACACGGACCAGTTGGCCTGGAGATCTTTGCGCAAGGCCTCTTCATTCAAAATGATCTTGGACAAGCCTTTGCGAATGGACTGGCAGGCTATGAGCGTGTGGGCGTAGGGAATCCCGATGTTGCGAAGGACCGTGCTGTCGGTCAGATCGCGCTGCAGGCGTGAAACGGGGAGTTTGTCAGCCAGAAATCCACACAGGGCGTTCGCCATCCCGAGATTGCCTTCGGCATTTTCAAAATCAATGGGGTTGACTTTATGTGGCATGGCTGAGGACCCTACCTCCTTGTCATTCAGTTTTTGCCGGAAATACTCCATGGCTATGTAAAACCAAATATCTCTGGCCAGGTCGATCAGGATGGTATTGATTCTGCCTATTCCCTGGAAGTGGGCTGCCAGCATGTCATAGTGTTCGATCTGTGTGGTAAAGACAGATCGCTGGAGCCCCAGGTGTCGACAAAATTTGTCCGCAAAAGCCGGCCAATCCGAATCGGGGAAGGCGGCGGCGTGGGCGTTCATGTTCCCGGTGGCACCGCCAAACTTGGCTGCCCATGGTATGGTTTGGAGGAGGGAGAGTTGTTTGTTGATGCGTTCCACAAAAACCATCAGTTCTTTGCCCAGTCGGGTAGGAGAGGCCGGTTGACCATGCGTGCGCGCCAGCATGGGTACTTTTTCCCACTTCCTGGCCAGCGAATAAATGTCCTGTACCACCTCCCGGTAGGCAGGTTCAAGCACATTTTCCCATGCATTTTTGAGGGACAGAGGAATGGCCGTATTGTTGATGTCCTGGGAAGTCAGACCGAAATGGACAAATTCAACCAGGTGGTTCATTCCGGCGTCCTCCATCTTTTCACGCAGAAAATACTCCACGGCTTTGACATCGTGATTGGTCACAGATTCGATGTCCTTGACCCTACGGGCATCTTCCAGGGAGAAGGAATTGACCCATTGCTGCATCAGATCTATCTGCTTGTGATCAAGCGAGACCAAGCCTTCTCGCCCAAGGGCCTTGAGGTAGGCCACTTCGACGCGCACCCGATAGCGAATGAGTGCCAACTCGGAAAAATAAGCGCGCAATGGCTCGGTTTTGCCGGCGTATCGGCCATCAACGGGCGAAATGGCTTCTAACATAGGAAAGTTTTGGTGCCCTCAAAGGTACGCATACCAGGACAGGGGGCATAAAAAAAGCCCCCCGCGATGGCGGAGGGCTCGATCCTTGATGAATGAGTGGATTACATCATCCCGCCCATCCCGTTGCCGGGCATTCCGTGGGCCGGCTCCTTGGGCTCTGGAATATCATTGATCACACATTCGGTGATCAGCACCATTCCGGAAATGGAACCAGCGTTCTCGAGGGCAATGCGCGTCACTTTGAGGGGGTCGATCACACCAGCTTTCTTGAGATCCTCATATTGCTCCGTACGGGCATTGAAGCCATAATCCCCTTTTTTGGACATGATGTTCATCAACACCACGGAGCCTTCAATACCGGCATTCTCGGCAATGATGCGCACCGGTGCCTCAAGCGCTTTTTTGACGATGGAAACGCCTGTTTTCTCATCCTCATTCTCGGTCTTGACGTCATTGAGGGCATCCATGGCGCGAATCAGGGCAACCCCGCCGCCAACCACAATACCTTCCTCAACCGCAGCCCTCGTGGCATGAAGGGCATCATCCACGCGATCCTTCTTCTCTTTCATTTCCACTTCGGTGGTGGCCCCAACATAAAGCACGGCCACCCCGCCAGCCAGTTTGGCCAGGCGTTCCTGCAGTTTTTCGCGATCGTAGTCGGAAGTGGTCACTTCAATTTGCTGCTTGATCTGGTTGATGCGCGCTTTGATCATGGACTCATCTCCCCGACCGTTCACGATGGTGGTATTATCCTTGTCAACGGTGATTTTTTCAGCGGATCCCAGGTGTTGTAGCTCGGTATTATCGAGTTTGTAGCCCTGCTCCTCGGAGATGACCGTACCACCGGTGAGGATGGCGATGTCTTCCAACATGGCTTTGCGACGGTCGCCGAAGCCAGGCGCCTTGACGGCAACGATTTTCAGGCCTCCCCGAAGGCGGTTGACGACCAGAACACCCAACGCCTGACTGTCAATGTCCTCGGCGATGATCAGCAGAGGACGTCCGGATTGTACGACTTTCTCCAGGATGGGCAGGATGTCCTGCATGTTGCTGATCTTCTTGTCGTGGATCAGGATGAGGGGATTGTCATACTCGGCCGTCATGTTCTCCGCATTCGTGACGAAGTAAGGGGAGAGGTAGCCGCGGTCGAATTGCATACCCATGACTTCCTCGACATAGGTTTCCGTGCCTTTGGCTTCCTCGACCGTTATGACCCCGTCTTTCGAAACGCGCTTCATGGCGTCGGCGATCAGTGTTCCGATCTCTTCATCGTTATTGGCCGAAATGGCCGCCACCTGCTGGATCTTCTTCAGATCGGAGCCGATGACTTCACTGTTGGATTTGAGGTGTTGGACAACGGCTTTGACGGCTTTGTCTATACCGCGCTTCAGATCCATGGGATTGGCACCTGCAGCGACACTTTTAAGGCCGGCCGTCACCATGGCCTGGGCCAGCACCGTGGCGGTGGTGGTACCATCACCGGCGGCATCCGCCGTTTTTGAAGCGACTTCTTTGACCATTTGTGCCCCCATGTTTTCAATAGGGTCGGCCAGTTCGATTTCCTTGGCGACCGAAACACCATCCTTGGTGATCTGCGGGGCACCGAAACTTTTCTGGACCACCACATTCCGGCCCTTGGGGCCGAGGGTGACTTTTACGGCATTGGAAAGAGCGTCAATACCCGACTTCAGTTTTTCACGGGCATCCGTATCGAAAGTGATTTGCTTTGCCATAATGGGTTAGTTTGCGTTTGTTAATTGGTTTGAATGGATCATTCACAGGATCACCAGAATGTCGTCTTCCCGCATGATCAGATAGTCCTGTCCTTCATACTGCAGCTCCTGGCCGGCATATTTTCCATACAGGACGATATCCCCTACCTGTACGGTCATCAGGTTGCCATCTTTGCCGGGGCCAACAGCCACCACCTCTCCGCGTTGCGGCTTTTCCTTGGCCGTGTCGGGAATGATGATTCCTCCCTTTGTCTTCTCATCGGCGGGAGCGGGCTTAACGACAACTCTGTCATTAATCGGTTTCATGCGTGTTGCTTATTTTGGTTAAAGAATGAGTGTTTGCTTCCCCTGCTCATCACACAATATGCCAACCGGAAAGGGCTGCCATTATTGCAGATATTCCTGTCATCTGTTGTACCCCAGGCTGATTCTGTCCGAAAAACAAAAAGCCTGACAGTCATCCTGTCAGGCTTTTCCACCACGAAGAAAAAGCGGGTTATTGCGTGATCACTTCAGCTTCTGCTCCGCCTCCTACCACCAAAGAGGTGATGACGCACAGGACCAAAAGGGCAGCGGCCAGATACCAGGTGGCTTTCTCAATGAAATCTGCCGAGCGGGCAGCTCCCAGCATCTGGTTGGTGGCCGCCCCACCGAAAGTGGAGTCCACACCTCCCCCTTTGGGGTTTTGAATCAAAATGGCTCCGATAAGGAGCAAACAGACCAAAACGATCAGGATCGTGAGCAGGTTGATCATGGATCTTTTCTTTTAAGCTTGGCAATTTGGCCCGCAAAGATAGCTTTTTTTTCCGGATGCAACAAGGTCAGCCTTTCATACATGACGATGGCCTGGTCCGTATGCCCCTGTCGGGCCAGCAGGGCAGCCAGGGTTTCCGAGGCGATTTCCTGGCTGGGGCGAAGGCTCTTGCGGGCAAGCTTGCGCGCTTCTTTCTTTTTTCTCTTCTTTTTGTTTTCCTTCCCCCCTTTCCCCTTTTTGCCGGGACCATCGGTATCCGGTCGGGACGATTTTGTATGGACCGCATCCCGAATTCCTTCATCAGGCGCGTCGTTGGTAGTCAACGAAGACACAGAAGGAGCCTGCAGGGTCTGCAACCAGTCCACAAAATCCTGCTGAACCGGCTCTTGGTCCGGATGGTCTCCCTCTTGCCGGAGCGCCATGTCAAAACGCTCCATGACGGGCTTGCGGTTTTGACCGGGAGCCGCGAATCCTGGCTCTTCCGCAGGTCCTTCGGATGTGGTGGAAGACGTCCTGTTGTCCTCCTCCTCCCATCGCGCCAGCAGGATGGCTTCAAGGTCATCCAGGGAGGCATCTTCGTTGTCCGGTTCCATTTCCTCCGTGTCAACGGCCGGAGGGGCATACACGGGAAGGGGCAGGGTGCCTGATTTTCGCACTGTGGGCAGGTCTTCCACCGAGGAAGGTGGGACAACCTGTATGGCCGACTTCCGGTTTGCCTCTGTCGGCAAGGGGCTATCGAATCCGCGGAAGAGTGCCTTGCGGTCAGGGAGGTAAAAAGCCGGTTCTGCCTTGTGGTCGGGATGAGGATGGTCATTGCCCATAAACCCTTGTATGAGCCTCATATTGGCCTGGTAGGGATGCCGGACCAGAAATCCGTCCACATCCTTCTTTGAGATGACGGATAGAGAAAGAATGCCGGTCAGGCATTGATGAAACCACGACTTGTCCATGATCGGTCCGGAGTCGCTAAGATACAATTCCTTACCAGTCGGGGTGGTTCCGGCGGCCGTTACCAATCCGTAAATGCCGCGTTGAAAATGTATTCCGTCAGGAGTTGGTTGATTCCGGGCAATATGTCAGCCTGGGCTTCCAACAGGTTTCTTTGCGCGTCAAAATTGTCAAACTGGGAAAATCTCTTGGTCCATTTTGCTTTGGGATCCAGATGATTGACATAAGTGACTTCAACGGTTACCTCCAACCTGTTGAAGGCAGTCACCGCGCCGGCCTCTGGGGCCACCGCAGATACGGTAAACCCGATGATTCGCCCGCTGAATTCGATATCCGGATCTGATTCCCTCCATTTCAGGCGAGATTCGTTGCGCACTTTATCCTTCAGTGCTTCCGTAAAAGTGATATTGTAGTTGGGCAACTGGAGATCCGAGAGGTCTTCAAAGTTGTGGACAAAAAAAGTGCTGGCCCCTTCGGGAATGGATATTCCCCTGAAGGTGTAGCAATGCCATTGTCCCAGACCAAAAACCAGGCATAGCACCCACATGGCTGATGGCCAACCGGTTGGTCCAAGCCGTTCAGACAAGATCATATTGTTTGAGTTTCCGGTAGAGGGTTCGCTCGGAAATGCCCAGTTCCTCTGCAGCATCTTTGCGTCGTCCCCGGTGTTTTTGAAGGGCTCTCCGGATCAGTTCCTTTTCCATGCCTTCAATGCGGAGATTGTCCTCCAGCACTTCCATTTCTTCATCCTCCTCCCGGTCAGCGGGGTCTACAATGACCGGTTGAAGCGATGGCGAAACCTCCTGGCCCATGAAGGAATGATGGCTGACGGAAGGCGGGCCTGATTTGACCGAATGACCGGTCTCAAGGTTCGTTCCAGGTGTCTGGAGGGCGATATATGGGCGTGTGTCCGATATCCTGAGATCATTGGTATGGATCAACTCGAATACCAGCTTCTTCAAGTCTGTTAAGTCGTTCTTCATATCGAAGAGGAGCTTGTACAGGATCTCTCTTTCCTGGAAAGGAACCTGATCCTGTTCCTGACGGGACAAAGCAGGGAGCCGACGTTCAAACAGGTGCGGCAGCAACTGCTGAAGGAGAGGTAGCGTCACCAATTTCTGGTCGGCCAGCACGGCCAGCTGTTCTGCCGCATTTTTCAGTTCGCGAACATTGCCCGGCCAGGCATATTGTTCCAGGAGTTGACGGGCCTCGTCGGAGAGCTGGATGACAGGAGAACGGTATTTCTCAGCGATGTCGGAACTGAATTTGCGGAAAAGCATGTAAATATCATCTCGCCTTTCCCGAAGGGGAGGGATGCGCAGAGGGACAGTGTTCAGGCGGTAATAGAGGTCATCCCGGAATTTACCCTTGTCAATCCGGTCGCGCAGGTCAACATTGGTGGCGGCTACTACACGGACGTCCGTCTTTTGGACCTGACTGGATCCGACCCGGAGAAACTCTCCGCTTTCCAGGATTCGGAGCAGGAATGCCTGGGTGTCCAGGGGCATTTCACCAATTTCATCCAGGAAAATGGTGCCGCCATTAACCGTTTCGAAGTATCCCTTGCGCTCACCGGTAGCCCCTGTAAATGCACCCTTCTCGTGGCCGAAAAGCTCTGAATTGATCGTGCCTTCGGGGATGGCGCCGCAATTGATGGCGATGAAAGGGTTGTGTTTGCGGGGACTGAGCGAATGGATGACTTTGGAAAATACCTCTTTTCCAACCCCGGATTCACCGGTGATGAGTACGGTGAGATCTGTGGGGGCCACCCGCATGGCTGTTTCCAATGCCTGCTCGAGTTGGGCTGACTGGGTAATGATGCCAAAGCGCTGCTTGATGGATTGCGTATCTCGCATGGTTTCGTTCAGATGATGACCCCTTTCAATGTCGCGGAAGTGGCCGATTCAACCCGAACCGAAACGTAATCCCCTGGTCTGAATCCATCCAATTTGGGGAAGACGATCATTTTGTTCTGCGTATTCCTGCCCTTGAAGGAATTACTGTCACGCTTGGAATCCCCTTCGACCAGCACTTCGAATACCTTGCCGATATCCGCCTGGTTGTGGGCATAGGAAAGTTGGTTTTGCAGCCTGATAACTTCATTGAGTCGGCGCTTTTTAGTCTCCTCAGGTACATCATCCTTGTATTTCCGCGCGGCAAGGGTGCCGGGACGCTCCGAGTAGGCAAACATGTAAGACATGGAATAACGGGCGAATTGCATCATCTCCAATGTGTCGTGATGCGCTTCTTCCGTTTCACCGCAAAAACCGGTGATGATGTCTGAGGAAATGGCACATTCCGGCAGGATCCGCCGAATGGCTTCCACCCGCTCTTTGTACCAGTCGCTGTCATAGGTCCGGTTCATCCTTTCCAGGACCTCTGAATTGCCCGACTGAACGGGCAAATGGATGTACCGGCAGATATTGGGATGGGCAGCCATGGTATGGAGGACTTCATCGGTGATGTCCTTGGGGTGGGAGGTAGAGAACCGGACGCGCAAATCCGGGGCAATGAGGGCTACCCGCTCCAACAAACCTGCAAAATGGACGGTCTCCGTATTTTCAGGATGCACCCAGGCGTAGGAATCCACGTTTTGGCCCAGCAGGGTGACTTCCCGAAATCCTCTTTGGTACAGATCAGCGGCTTCCGCCAGGATGGTGTAGGGATCCCTGCTGCGCTCCCTGCCGCGGGTAAAGGGCACCACACAAAAAGAACACATGTTGTCACATCCCCGCATGATGGAGATGAAGGCTGTCACGCCATTTGCGTCCAACCTGAGCGGGGAAATATCGGCATAAGTCTCTTCCCGGGAGAGGAAAACATTGATCCCTTTCTCTCCTTCGTCCACCAGACCCAGGAGCCGGGGAAGATCGCGGTAGGCATCCGGGCCCGCTACAAGATCAACGAGCCGTTCTTCCTCCAGTAGTCGGGTTTTCAAACGTTCCGCCATGCAGCCGAGGATGCCGACCTGCAGGTGCGGCTTTTGGGCTTTCAGCGTCTGGAATTGCCGGAGTCTCCGGCGAATGGTTTCTTCTGCTTTTTCGCGAATGGAGCAGGTATTCAGCAGAATAAGGTCGGCTTCCTCTTCCTTCCGGGTAGATTGATAGTTGGCTTCATGAAGGATGGAAGCGACAATTTCACTGTCGCTGAAATTCATCTGACAGCCGTAACTCTCGATGTAAAACCGGCCCTTCACGGACTCCGGATTGGTCGATTCGGCGAAATACGCCTCTCCCTGCCTCTCGGCTTGAAGCAGGGTCGATCCTTCTTCCCGTTGAAGGTCTGCCATATGAATCTCCCTAATTTTCCGCAAAGGTAAGGGAAATCCGGCTTTATGTCATTTTGTCAGTACCCGTCAAAAGCGGGTCATCAAATATGAATGACTTCTCCGTAGGCGGCTGCGGCGGCTTCCATGATCGCTTCGCTCATGGTGGGATGGGGATGAACGGTTTTGATGATTTCCTGTCCGGTTGTTTCCAGCTTTCTTGCAGCAACCACTTCTGCGATCATTTCCGTGACATTCATGCCGATCAAATGGGCGCCCAGAAATTCGCCGTATTTGCTGTCGAAAATCACCTTGACAAATCCCTCTTTGGCACCGGCAGCACTGGCTTTTCCCGAGGCGCTGAATGGAAACTTGCCGATTTTCACTTCGTAACCCGCTTCCCGGGCGGCCGCTTCGGTATATCCGACACTGGCAATTTCCGGATGGCAATAGGTACAGGACGGGATGTTGTTGTAATCCAGCGGGGTAGGGTGGTGCCCGGCGATTTTTTCTACGCAAATGATCCCTTCCGCACTGGCCACGTGGGCCAGGGCAGGTCCCGGAATGATATCCCCTATCGCGTAAATGCCCGGCACATTCGTATTGTAAAATTCATCCACTGACACCAATCCGCGGTCGGTCTTGATGCCAAGGTCCTCGAGGCCAAGGTTTTCTGTGTTGGGAGTGACCCCTGCTGCCGAGAGGACCACGTCGCATTCCAAAATCGTAGTACTTCCGTCCTTGCGGTTTTTTACGGTCACTTTGCAGCCTTTGCCGCTGATATCCACTTTTTCCACCGAACTGTTGGCCATCACCTGGATCCCCTTCTTGGTAAAAACGCGGGTGAGTTCCTTCGATATGTCAGCATCCTCGCGTGGCACCAATCCCTGTTCCAGGAATTCCACGACCGTCACTTCCGTGCCTATGCCGTGATAGAAGTAAGCAAATTCCACGCCGATGGCCCCGGCGCCCACCACGACCATGCGGGCCGGTTGTTCGGAAAGGCTCATGGCCTTGCGGTATTCGATGATCTTTTTGCCATCGATCTTCAGATTGGGCAATTCCTTGGCGCGGCCACCGGTAGCCAGGATGATGTGAGGTGCCTCGTAGGTGGTCTTTTTACCCTCGGCATCGGTGACCTCCACTTTTTTGCCCTTGACGAGGCGTCCCGAACCGGAGATCAGGGTGATCTTGTTCTTGCGAAACAGGAACTGAATGCCTTTGCTCATTCCGTCCGCAACGCCTCTTGACCGCTGGATCATCTTGCCAAAATCGGCCTTGGCATCCTTCACCTCGATCCCGTAATCCTTGGCATGTCGGATATATTCAAAGACCTGGGCGCTTTTCAACAGGGCTTTGGTGGGGATACATCCCCAGTTGAGACAGATGCCGCCCAGAGATTCCCGTTCCACAACGGCGACATTCATTCCCAGTTGGGATGCGCGGATGGCGGCTACGTACCCTCCGGGGCCACTACCGATGACGATGAGATCGAATTGCATATGGATGGATAATTGCGTTTGGACGGCAAAGATAACACCCCATGCCTTAGAGAGAGGTCAAGAAAAGACCCCTTGCAACTCCTGCAGGAATGTCCTGAACGATTCGGGATAGAACAACAAGGTACCCAACAACCCGGCCACAGCCCCATAAAAATGGGCGTCGTGATTGATCCGGTCACTTCCCTGGCGAGAAGCCCAGGAAGAATATACCAGATAAGCGACACCGGCCACAATGCCTTGAATCGGGATCACCCCGTACAGATAGATGGGACGCAAAGGGTGAAAAAGGACATACGCAAAAAGGATCCCGGACACAGCCCCTGAGGCACCTACACTGGCATAGTAGGGATTGTTTTTATGCTTGAGATAGGTGGGAACGGATGAGGCAACGAGGACCAACAGGTAAAGCGTGGCATAACGGATACGGCCGGTAACCGGGTCAGCCAATAGGGTAAAAGTCGATTCCACCATCGTGCCGAATTGCCAAAGGACAAACATGTTGATCGCGAAATGCAGCCAGTCGGCATGGACGAATCCCGAACTGACCCAGCGTTCGTACTGATGGTGATGGAGGACATCCCATGGCCGGTGAGACCACCGCAGGAAGAGATCCTGCCGTTGAAAAGCAGTCCAGGTAATCAGCAAATTGAGGAGGATGATCAGAAGGGTCAGGGTCATGAAATTGCGCTTAACAGGTCAATCGTGATGGTAAGGATGGCGGTGCAGGATGGTAGCTGCCCGGTAGAGTTGTTCCAGGAATACCAGGCGAACCAATTGATGGCTGAAAGTCATGGCGGACAAAGAAAGCAGGGAGTGGGCCCGTTGATAAACATCCTGACTGAAGCCATAAGCGCCGCCAACCAGGAAAATGATCCTGCTGCCGGATTTGTGCTGCCATTTCTCGATCTGATCCGCAAAATCCCTCGAATTCATCTGGACGCCCTTTTCATCCAGCAAAATGAGGATATCGGCCGACTGAAGGGTGCGCAGAATTTCACGTCCTTCCTTTTGAGGGGCATCCTCTCCGGTCCCGGCGTCCTTCAACTCCCTGATATGCACGGGCATGAAGGTCCTCAGCCTACGGGTATATTCCTCCAGACCTCGTGAAACGCCGGGGTCCTTGGTCTTGCCCACGAACCAACATTCAATTTTCATGCAGGGAACGGGTTGGCAAAGGGGGCAATTCGGCCAAAAGGTAGGGGCGGTCTGAAAAGTTCCGGCCCAGGTAGTCCTCCATGTGTCGAAGCTGTTCCCCTTTCGCATGCGAGGAAATGAAGGCAAGTATGCCCTTGGTCGTGATGGCGGCCACCGGCCCGAAGTGATGTTCCAGGTACCTTTCCAGGAATCCCTGGGTATAATGGAGAAGATGCGAGGGTGACTGGTCCGTCAGGGTGAAAGCAAAATGATGCCACAGTTTGGGGGATTGGATCTGTTTCACCCATTGGCAAAGACCTTCCCAATCGTGATCCAACACCATCAAATGACCCACCAACTCATTTCTTTTGGCCGAAAACGGTAATTCCAATAATTCGGCCACCATTTTCCCAATAAAATCCGGTCGTTCTTCGGGGCTCAGACATCCTAAAGCATCTTCCACATCTGACAATTGCATTTCGCTGAGGATGAGTGTCTTGGCAATGGCCAGGCAGGCGGGACCATCGCGCAATTCCCACCGGATGTCCTTCATGAGGCGCAACAATCCGGTATGGAGGGGGTAGAGTTTCAGGCCTTCGCCAACCAGGACTACGGCTCCCTCAAAGTCGGCATCGTCAAGAAGAGCCTTGCCCAGATGGAGATAGGTGGCAGGAGGGAGCCTTTGGACGGGTAAATCCTTCATCCAGTGGGAATCTCTTTCCCCGGGGGCCAGATTTTGGTAATAGACCAGCAACAAGGCCTCCGTCTGGTCGGATTGAATTTCCCTTAAGGGAAGGAGACGACCGGCCATTTCTTTAATCTTTTGCCGGGCCTCTTCAAATCCGGCATATGACTGGAGAGCGACCAGCACACGAAACCAACCTTCTTCTGGCGGAAACGGCAAAGTAATTTCCAGCATGCCCAACAGAAAGTCGAGGCGTTCGTGGGTTGGATCCAGGGGTTGTTGGTCTGGCCATGCCATGCTGCTGTCCAGTAATTGACGCAGCAAAACCGGCCGGTGACGAACAGTTCTGGTGTTTCTCAATATTCTGGCGAGTGTCAAAGCCAATGAGTAGGCTTCCTCATGTCGCTCCTCTGCATTCAGGGCAGCAATTTGGCGGGTCACTTGTTCAAGGACCAGCACCAGATGGCGTGCCTGGCTTCCCTCCATATCCAGACCGCCTTCGTAGTCCGTGTAAGGTTCCAGGATGGCCCGGAGATGATCGGCAGGCGTCGCGCTTGAATCCCGGTGGAAAAAACGGGCTTTGAGAGCCAGGTCAAATTCCGGATGTTTCCTCGCCCATTCACGGGTGAAAACGGACAAGTCCTCCAGGTTTAAAAGGTCCACCAGTTTGGAGGTGGTGATCCGGGGTGGTTTGCGGACGCGATCCAGCCGGTTGGCTTTTTGTTGTTCCCGGTGTCGGTGAAGCAGGATGAGCAATGCAGCCACATGGCTACACATTTTCTTCCTCCTTCCCGCCGAACAGTCACACGTCGAGGCCTTCAATCGGTTGCCCTGCAAAAGCACCTCCACTTCGTAAACCTCATCCCCTCTAACGCGGGCATGCCACAAATTGCGGTCGACTTCTTTCCAGGACTCCATCCGGCCTTCAGCAATATGCCGCTCCCCAAAGCGGTAGGCGCCGGAGGGGAGTTGCTGTTCGAGTTGGGCGAGATGTATGACAGGACGTGCAGCCAAAAAGGAAGGGATTGTGTCAACCTAATACAACGATATTTGAAATCGGGAGGTTCAAACGGCGCACAAATGGAAGGTCTCCGATCGGCATCCGTTGATATTTCTCCGGCATATGTACAAGGTATCGGAGAATTGCATCATCTTTGCGCCCAATTTACAATCACACCAACCCCCCAACCCCAGTCATGATGCGTTCCATTGCCCTCGTTTCGGCGCTCCTGATCACCTTGGCCGCCTGCAAGTCCGGCGAACTACGATTTGACGGTAATACGCCGTCCGGATTCCCGTATGTGATGCACGTCGACAATGACGGCACGGCCCCCGTCATCGGGGACAAGATCAGCTATTCCCGTGTGGTGCGGCTGGGCAAGGATTCGATCCTGGCCCCCCATAGTGAAATGACGGTGGTGCTGCCCGAAGCAGGAGCCGTTTCGGAACCTGCCATGGCGGAGTATGAAATCCTGTTCCTCATGTCCGAAGGTGATTCGGCCAGTGTTTATATCACCGGTGAAAAGTCAGCCGCCATTCCCGGATTTACGGCTACGGATACCATCATTTTCGATATTGCCTTCCGCCGGATTGAAATGACCAAAGAAGACGTCATGAAGGAAAAGGAAGCTACTGCCCTCATGGAGAAAGACGTGGATGCTGAACTCACACAGCGGTTGCT
>JAGFIW010000034.1 GCA_024103195.1 Saprospiraceae bacterium
CCATTTCGGGAGTGTCGTTGGTTCCCGAATATCCATGATCCGCCGTTGAAGTTGGACCTTGTTCTGCTTGGAAATGGGGATTTTCCCGTAGGACAACAGGCATCCTGGATCTGCTACACGGGCCGTCAAACGGTCGATCCAGGCCCTGCGATTCTCCAGGCTTCCCAAAAGCAATGTGGTCTTACCGTGGGGTACATGCAGGATGGACGGGTTGGGGCCCCGACTTACCAGGTAATAGTCCAAATCACCGGATTCAGGTAGAGATTCTGAATTCTCCATATGCTGGGGAGTGCGTGGAGGCAGCAGAAAGCGAAGTTGCCATGTCCTGATCCATTCCCTGAACATGGAAAGATATAATCCGATGGCCATTCCTCCTGCCCAAACAACAGCCAGATGGGCAAAGCCCAGGGGACGGATCAGGTGGCTGATGAGAATCGCCATTGTCCAGAAAATCCACCAGATTGCCAGCATGGTTTTGTTGCCTTGGCCCAACCATGCCGTCAGGGATTCTTTTCCTTGGGGATATGCGGCGCGGGTAAAGTATCGACCTCGGAACACAGAACCTTTGCTTGTCCCGAACAAAAGGGTCATTGCCATCCCTGATACAGCCAATCCGCCGGCAACAGGATGAATCCAGGACAAGTAGATTGACAAGGCGAGCCCGGCTAAAGCTGGCCTGGACCAGTTCCTCAATCGTCGGACAAGAACTTCTGTTGTTGTTTCAGTCTGACCCAGGACAGTCCGGCGATCTGCCCAGCCGGCCCTGGCAAGGTTGGCCATCCCCCATGCAATGCCAAACATGCCAGTCATCAGAAGCCCTTTCATCAGGTCGCCCCATTTCATGCCTTGCTCATGCATCAACCAACCACTGGCGTGAAGGAAAAGCACCATGGCAACGGATTCAACCAGGGCCAGGATGCCTTCACGTCCAAGGCCTATCGAAAGGAAGGAAAGGGGTAGCGGATCCGTTGCAGGAAAATGCGATGAGGCAGGGATGACAGGGGGTAATGTGGATGCAGATGAAGCGGGTAGACGTGTAAGGCACAAAACGCTCATGGGTTCGTCCAGAAGCCAGAACTTCCGGAATTCATCCCACCCAAGTTGAATGGTACCTCTGGCAGGATCGGCAAACAAAAGGGTATGGTCGTTGGCGCGAAGGATGAGGACAAAATGGTTTTGGAGTACATGGGCAATGGCAGGAAGGGTCAACGCATGACCCTGCCCGGAGGCGTCCAAACGAAGGGAAACCGTTTTGAAACCCAACTGTCGGGCACCATTACTCAGATCTAACAAACTCAAGTCCCCGTAGGGAACACCACATGCCTGCCTGACGGTTTCCGCATTCACATCTTGCCCTTGCATGGCCAACGCCATACGAAGCGCCATGACACCGCAGTCATCGGAGTCAAGCTGAGGAAAGAACCGGAAAGGGGCCAATGCAGGATATTCAATTGCCTGTCAGGATGCGGTTCCAAAACCATACCGCATTTGAAGGCAGGCTTTTCACATAAATCCCAGAATACGTGCATAACGGATCATTTCCACCTGATTGCGAATGAGAAGTCTGCCCATCATAACGGCCATGAGCACATTCTCCTGTCGGTTGACAATTCGGAGGAATGTTTCGTGGTCAGCGTGGAGGCCACAGGGTGCATCTTCATGCAGGCCCTCCTCGATCCAGAGGCTGTTCTCCCTGATGATCAGGGTATATTGACCGCCCGCATCACCCGTCAGATCGAAAGCAATCTTGGATGATTCACCGAAGAGAGATTCAGCGGGAACCCGCTCAGAGAGGCTTTCCAGAAAACGTCGTGCATCCATTACGTTACATTTCAAAGGGTATCAACTCGATCAGGCATTGTTTCTTTCATGTCGTTTGGCTTCCTCCCAAAGTTGGTCCAGTCGCTGGAGTCCCAGATGCTCAAGTTGATCACCTGCCTGTGTTTCAATGTATTCAAACCTTGACTTGAACTTGAGGTTGACCTTCTCCAGAGCTGTTTCGGGATCGACACCAATGAAGCGGGCGTAATTGACCAGGGCAAAAAGAACATCACCAAATTCCTCTTCGACGCGGTCAGGTCCTTGTTGTTCTGCCAGAGCATCCTGCAACTCACCCAATTCTTCTTCCACCTTCTTCCATACTTGTCCGGGTTCCTCCCATTCGAAGCCTACCTGGGCAGTCTTATCCTGCATTCGGTAAGCTTTGATCAGTGCCGGCAACCCATTGGGAACGCCACTCAAAACCGATCTCCTGGCTTTTCCCGTCCGGCGTTTGATGTTTTCCCAATTTTGCTTGACGGCATCGGCATCTTCCAATGATAGATCGCCATAGACGTGCGGGTGTCTTTCCACCAGTTTGTCACACAAGGCATGAATGAGGGAAGCCATGTCAAAATAGCCTTCCTCCTGGGCTATACGGGTATAAAAAACAATGTGCAGCAGAAGGTCACCCAATTCCTCCCGAATGGCAGGGGGATCCATGACCAGGATGGCATCAACCAGTTCATAGCATTCCTCGATAGTCAGGTTGCGCAGGGAAGCCATGGTCTGCTCCCGATCCCAAGGACATTTTACCCGAAGTTCGTCCATGATCCGGCAAAGTCGGCCAAAGGCCTCCATGCCGGGCTTATAGGGGTCCTGATCAGTCATTTGTGCAGCCATTGACAACCAAAGATGCAAAGGAATGGTTTAACAAGAGAACCCCTACCTTTGCAATATGGAATTCCTGATCACATTGGCGATTGTCTTTTCGGTCTTCGGTGTTTCCTTTGTGCTCATCAACATCCGCCATATCCTGACTGGCAGGGAATTTCGGGGTAGTTGTGCCACCAACAATCCAATGATCAAGAACAGCCTTGGAGAATGTTCCGTTTGTGGGCGCAAACCGGGCGAAGCCTGTGGCAACGACTCCAGGGAAGCCTGAACCTACGGAAAGGCTCAGAAAGTAGGGCAAAGTACTACCTCGTCCGAATACTCATTGACGAATCCAAGGCTGATTTCAAAGGCCCCCCGGCGGTATCCCAGGTTGCTTATCTCGGATATACCCATATCGTAACTCATACCCAGGAGCATGTTGCTCCACTCGATACCAAAGAAAACCGATCCGGATTCCAGCCCTCCGATTTGCTGAACGTCTCCAACCAGGCGGGCCCAAAGTCCGGTATGCAGGGCAACCCCTGAATAATCGTTGGTAAGAAAGCGCAGGTTGGCTCCAGCCATCCATTCCCTGTGAGGACCCTGCTGAAGAAAATGAAGCCTTGGAGACAAAAACAGGTTGCCGGGCATAGGCAAGATCATCGCCGAATGGATCTGGAACCTGCGGTATAGTCGACTGTCCCCACCCTCGCTCCGGGGAAAGAAGGAAATGGTCGGTTCCGTTAAATGGTGAACGGCACCACCAATCTGGAACAAGGCATTCTTGCGGTAGATCCAACTATAGTTGATCCCAGCTGCAATGTCCATAAAGGAAATGTTGTTCCCCGGAAAACGCTCAGCCGTGGGGAGGGTGTACCCATCGCGCTGGTTGAACATGTCCTGAAAGGTCAGGTTATTGAAATTGATGTTGCGCTGGGAGACACCGGCCTGTATGGCGCCACTTACATATTGTAGCCCTTTGAAATCGAGCGCCTTGTGATATGCCGCAGATATATTAATCTCATTGGCTGTGAAGTCGAAATTGCGAACCTCGTCTTTGTAGAAAACCAAACCAACCCCGAAGGCATCCTTGTATTGACTGACGACCGGAGACCGGAATCGAAAATCCAGGGCTGTACTGAGCGTGGTAAAAGGTCGTTCAATGGCGGCTCGCCATTGATCGCGGTATATCCCTGCCAACCGGAAATTGCCGGTAAATGCCCCTGTAAGAGCGGGATTCATGGTGAGTGGAGAAGCATAAAATTGGGAAAAGTGCCGGTCCTGGGCCCATAACGCGCCGCCAAAGCCATTGCCCATACCTGCCATCAAAAGGACAGTCCATATCAAGGTCCATCTTGCCTTCATGCCACAAAGGTACAGCCCTTAGAACGCATGCTGAAGATGCCTGGTATGAAGACAAGTGCTTTAACCAGTTATGTCCTCAACCAAAGGAAGGTGCTGTATATCCCTGATCCTTCCGAAGTCCGTAGCATTCAAGTTCACCTTCAGGTATTTGGTCAGGCGTGTGTACCCATTGGTTGGGGACATGTTGCAGGGCGGGAATCCATAGACGGACGTAAGCGCCTGACGGATCAAATTTTCTGGCCTGTGACAGGAAGTTAACCGGTCGGTCATCGCGGTGGTCTGGACCTGCTCCGGCAATGGTCATCCAGTTGCCCCAATTACTGCATGGATCGTAATCAATCAGTTGACATTCAAAGTATTCAGCTCCCAAGCGCCAATCCAAACCCAATTCGTGCACGAGATAACCTGCCGCCCATTGTCGGCTCTTTTCCGTCAGAAATCCGGTGGTATTCAACTCTCGCATGGAAGCATCCACCAAAGGAATCCCTGTCCTACCCGAAGCCCAGGTTTTGAATCGTTCCTTATCCAGAGAAACCGTTTGGCCGGCCTTTCCCCGAATGCCAGTACGCCGGAAAATATTATTTCCGAATTTCTTTCCGATTAGTCGGAAATAATCTCTCCACAACAGTTTCAGAAACAGCCCGTTGGTATCTTCATTTCCTTCATGTTCCTCGGTAAATCTTCGCCACTCATGGTACAACCACTTGGGAGAAAGGCAGCCTTGTGACAACCAGGGACTGACCTCCGCAGAAGGGATGACGCCTGAAAATGCCTCCTTAGAATTCGTTATGCCACCTTTGTTTTCACGCAACAAGTGGGAAACCTTTGCCTGGGCATGGGATTCTCCTCCAGAAAAACGGGGTGTTTGCTGCCAGGCAATACCCGGACAGGCTGTACGTACCCAATGGACAGGTAGGGCCGATGAAGTCTCCGGCTGGATGGCCATGGGGATGTGGTCAGGTGCAGCAAGTGGTTGCCGGACAGGTACAATCCTCTCTACTTCCTTCCTGAATTGGGAATAGGAAGTGGGCATATGCGTTATGGGGAAAGGAAGATCCTGGGTGTAATACAGCATTTTACCTCTGCTGAACCGGAGTTCAACACCGATCGACCAAAGTTGGCGTTCCAGACACTCCTGCACAAGGACTTCGTCTCTTGTTCTCTCCCGGTTGCAACAAATCCAGCTCACCTGCCATTTCCTGGCCAACTCAAAAAGTACTTCTTCCGGATGTCCGACGGCAATGTGAAGGGTACCACCCAGGCGGTGGAGGTTGTCCTTGAGGTCGTTAACAGATTCAAGGATAAACCTGGCACGGTGACTTCCCATGCGAGGGATTCCATGTGCCGTACAGGCCTTGAAAGTGCGTTCATCAAATACATAAACGGGAAAAACCTCCTCCGCATGGGTAAGGGCGTCCAGCAGCGCTTCGTTGTCATGAAGTCTGAGGTCCTGACGGAACCACATGATCGCCCTGGTCTTCACGCTCTTAACAACATCCCTTACCCGGATTGGTTTGAATGGCAACGAGCGATCGTAACTTTGCACCCCAACACTTAGCCAATGGGTAGATATCTTGTCCTCATCCTTCCTTTGGTTTTGCTGCAATGCCAAAACGCAAAGGATGAATTGGACCAAAAGCATCTGGAAATCATGGCATTGCATGACGAAGTCATGCCCATGATGGCCGATTTGAATCGTGCCCGCAGGACGTTGGCTGATGGCTTGGGTCAAAGAGATTCCGTGGAAGCACAAGAAGTGCGACATGCCATCCATATGATCAAAGCCGCCGAGGACGGAATGTGGGAATGGATGGCCGTTTACAAAAAACCTGATTCCTGGGATGATTCCACTCGTCAATACATGGAAAATCAGAAAGTTGCGGTTGAAAAAGTAAACCAGGACATGAAGAGTTCATGGGAAAATGCACAGAAATGGTTGAAATGATATGCCTGCGCGGGCGAGCTGCCGTGGTATTGGGGGTCTGTTTATTGTTGAGCTGCCAACAACCTCCCCGTTGTCCGGGCAATCTTCCGGTTCTTGGGGAGAAGGAAATGCGGGGTGAGGATACCCTTTACCACACGGTCCCCGACTTTGAATTCATCAATCAGGATAGTATGCCGGTCAATGCTGCCACCTTTTCAGGCAAAGCTTATGTGGTGGACTTCTTCTTCATTTCCTGTCCGACCATTTGTCCCAAAGTCATGCAGCAGATGCTGAGGGTTTATCAGCATTTTCAGGAAGAACCCGGGATTATGTTCTTGTCGCACACCATCGATGTGCGCCACGATACCATTCCTCGTCTGAAAGCTTATAGTGAAGGTTTGGGTGTTAGTAGCTCCAAATGGCACTTTGTTACGGGTGAAGAGTCGGAGATCTATGGTATTGCCGATGATTACTTCTCTGTCGCCGTGAAAGACAATTCCGCTCCCGGAGGGTTTGACCACAGTGGTCGCTTGATCCTTGTGGACAGCCAAAGGAGAATCCGGTCTTTTTGCGATGGTACGGATTCAGAATCTGTGGATCAGTTTATCCGGGATATCGATTGTTTGTTGCATGAAGATCATTAGCCTCCTGGCTGGAATTGGCATTTCCTTCTGTTTCTGGATGGCCTGCGCGGAACCTTTCTCCCAAGGAGAGAACCTGTACATGGTCTCTTGTGCCTCATGTCATATGGAGGATGGAAGTGGCTTGGGTGGCGTTATCCCTGACCTCAGGGAAAGGGATATCTGGCAATTTGGTTCAGAGGATCTGCCATGCCTGATACGCTGGGGCAGCGTTATTCGGGTAACAGACAGCCTGCCAAAATATCCGACGGTCATGCCCCCCCACCCTTCTCTCACGGAGGTGGAAATCGCCAACATCTTAAACTTTCTTCAAGATAGGTGGGGCGACCCATCCCGTTTTTACACGCCGGAGGATATCCTCAGGCAGCTTGAACGGTGTTCCGTAGCCATGGACGCCCGGTAACCAGCCTGCTACCTGTGAAATTCTCTCTATCTTAGGCCCTTGCAAACACAGACCGATGACTGTAAGGCTGATCTTCCTTTTCCTCTGCTTTCAGACGGGCTTACTGGCTCAACCCTCCAATGATGATTGCGAGAATGCTATCGACCTCGGGATAGCGCCATATTGTGAAAGCACCGTTTTTTCCAATGAAGGCGCTACAGCCTCCATGATCGTGCCGAACAGCATACCCCCATGCTGGGATGCCGGTACCGTGCAGCGGGATGTTTGGTTTGTATTTACAGCCAGTGATACGATCCTGGATTACAGTATCACTATTACCGGTGTGTCTGATATGGGCTCTAATCCTCTGACCAATCCACAAGTGGCGGTTTACAGAGGTGAATGTACCCCCAATAATCTCTTCTTTTTCGGCTGTTTCAGCCCTGCTATCTCCGGGTCCAACAGTTTGAAATTCTCCCTTTCCGGGTTGACGCCGGGAGCTCAATACTGGCTCCGGATATCGGATTTCCCTGAAGCAGATCCCGACAATGCAGGCACTTTCAACCTGTGCATCGAAAAGAAGTCTCCTCTCACTAACATCATTGAAGGCTTTTCGAAGGATTGTGAGGGACAGCTGGTTGATAGCGGTGGCCCCGATGGCAATTATGGATCCAATGAATCCTACACCTTCACGATTTGTCCAGAGATACCTTCCGCCTGCATTGAGTTGAGTTTCCTTTACTACCATTTGGACTTCGAAGAGGAGGAAATCAACATATACGATGGACCTGATGACAACGGCCCACTGCTTGGCACGATAACTTCCACTTTTGTCCTTTCGGATACGCTAATGGATGAATGGGGAGGTGTGTGTAAAACCTATAGGGCAACAAGCGGTTGCATGACTATCACCTTCACGTCTGGCGCTTTCAACGAGTACGAGGGCTTCCTGGCCGAATGGAAGTGTTCTCCGGTCCCTTGCCAAACTCTTTCCCAGCCCGTTCTGCAAAGTTCCTTCACGGAAGGGGATGTCCTCCAAAATCTATCAAGTACCCAGACCATTGTCACCTTTGACAAGATTACCTGTGCGCAAGGCGCCAGCGGGTTATTTTTTAGCGGTGACCAAACGGATCTTGGTCTCAACAAAGGCATTCTACTCACAACGGGAAGCGCTGTAATAGCCCAGGGTCCCAACAACTTAGGATCGGCCGGTTTTTCCAATGGTACCCCCGGGGATTCAGACTTGGACATACTTTCCTTTCTGAACGGGACGGCATTGGAATCTTTTGATGCCTGTATCCTTGAGTTGGATGTATATGCCAACACCAATGAGATCACCTTTGAATACGTCTTCGGCTCGGAAGAATACCACGAATATGCAGGGACAAATTTCAATGACATCTTTGCGTTTCTGATTTCCGGTCCCGGCATCGCCGGAATTCCCCAAATAGGCAATCAAGCCAATATGGCTGTATTGCCCGATGGTTCTCCGGTCGAAATCAACAATGTCAATTATCAGAACAATTGGGAGTACTACCGGGACAACTCCGGAGGCACCAGCCTTCAGTACGACGGACTCACTTCAGATTACTTGTCCAAGAAGAAAAGCCTGACGGCCAGATATGCGGTAGAACCCTGCCAGACCTATCACCTCAAACTTGCCATTGCCGACCGTGGGGATTCATCCTTTGATTCTGGGGTTTTCATTTCGGAAATCAAAGGGGGGGCTCCTTCCATTACTGTCGATTTCAAAAACGGCATAGATTATTTGGTCGAAGATTGCACGAACAGCCCTGATGAGGTGTTTTTCACCTTGAACAGTCCCCTGGATCAACCTCTCAGTTATAATGTCACTTTGGGTGGGTCTGCCACGCCAGGCGTTGATTACCAATTGGATATTCCCCCGCTGATCACTTTTCAGCCGGGCGAGACCAGCTTGAGTTTCCCTATTATACCCTTGACGGACGGAATTGCTGAAGGGGAGGAATCGATTACCATCACCCTATCCAATGATTTTGGATGCGGCAATGTCATATTTGCCGTGTACACCATATTGATCCGGGATGATTTGAGCATCTCGGTCAACGGAGGCCAGGATACGGTATTTTACTGTCCGGGCACTAGCGTGACGCTCGAGGCAGAAGGTGCCAATAGTTACTTCTGGGAGCCCTCTGGCATTTTCAGTGCACCGGGATCTGCCAACACCGTAGCCACGCCTCCCATGGATATGTATGTCGTCGTTACCGGGCAACTTGGGGTATGTACGGCTGTTGATTCCGTCTATCTTTTCCAGGTCAACCCTCAAATCGACATTGCCAACCCCAATCCTACAACCATGTGTCAGGGGCGGCCCGTCACACTGATGGCCAACAACAACCTGGCGGGACAAGGATCCATCGCCTGGCAGCCCACTTTCGGATTAAGCAATCCCAATGCAGCAGAAACGCAAGCCAATCCCACCTTTTCCACCACCTACATAGTTACGGCCTCGCTGACCGGATGCTCTGTGTCAGATACCATCACCTTGCAAGTGTTGCCATTTGACTTTCCTACCGTCATCCCTGATGTCTCTGTTTGTGAAGGCAGCAGTATACCATTGGCCAATGACTTGTTCACCTTTAGCACTACCTATCAATGGAGCCCTGGGATTTGGCTCAGTGACAGCACTGTTTCTGGTCCCATTGCCACCCCTGAATCGACGATCACTTACAAATTACTGGCAGAAAGTGAAGGTGGCGTATGCAGAGACTCCGCAGAAGTAACCCTTACCGTGATCCCCGCTTCCCTTTCAATCGCGCCTCAGGACACTGCTTTTTTATGCTACGGAGATACGATTGGACTCAACGCCAATTTCACCCAAGGAGGCACATTGACATGGCTGCCTGCGGATTCCACCAAACTATTACCTTTCTCCAATAGTGCGCAGGTATTTGGTCCTCAGTCATTTTGGGCATATGCCGAAATGACTGTCGGGCCCTGCAAGCGTGTGGATTCCGTGTTTGTCAGGGTCGATTCCTTGCCGGAGCTTGCCATCACAAAGTTTGCCGATCGACCCTTCTATTGTGAGGGAGAGATTATTACTTTCCTGTCTCCCAGTTATCTAAATACGGATTTTCCGGATATCCGTCACTTATGGACACCTAATAACAATGCTTTCCTTTCTCCTGACAGCAATCTCAACCTCATCCTGACAGCATTGGAGACAGCCACTTATATACGGCAAACCCGTAACAATGCTTGCTCCAGTGATGATACAGTCATGATCCAGGTCATTCCGATTGGCATCAATCTGTCGGTTGAACAACTGACGCTATGTGAAGGGGATACGGCTCAGGTGTTCATTCTTGATGACAACATTGAAGACATCGAGTGGACACCCACCAACGGGTTGAGTTGTTCGACATGCACAGATCCCATCATCACAGCCATTCAAACCCAGGTCTATCAAGTCAAAGGGAGTGAACAGGGGTGTGCCAAACAAGGGGCCGTATTGGTAAATGTACCGATTCCTGTATTGGACCTTCCGGAATTCCTTCTTCTGTGTGAAGGTTCTCCGGGTAATCTCAATCCCAACGCAAGTCCACAGACATCTTACTTCTGGACATCGACCGATCCTTCTTTTGGCACTTCCAATGAAGCAAATCCCGCAGTCCCCGGATTGGTGGATGCTGTTTATTATGTGACAGCTACGATAAATGGGTGCACCCGAACAGGAGAACTGCCTGTCACCATTGTCCGTCCTCCCGATTTGAGCCTCATGACCTCCGACAGTATGATTTGTTCCGGTGAATCCGTCATCCTGACAGCAGAAGGTGCTCCAGTCGGAGGAAGTTACCTATGGACACCCGGAGGGGCAACTTCTCCGGAGATCAGTGTAACCCCCCCAGTCAGTACCATATATGAAGTAGTCTACACCACTGTAGCCAATTGTTTTTCCGAGTCCGCCAGCATCACCATTTCCGTCGAGCAACCATTGGACATCACCATTTCTGTCGAACCAGAACAAGACACCTTCATTTTGGGCGTACCGGTGACTTTCACGGCCAACACATCTCCACCGGCGGCACCAGGTTCGACCTATCGTTGGTTCATCAATGGCGAGGAGGTTTCAGGTGCTTCACAAAGTACCCTGGAAACCATTGCCCAGGAGCCTCCATTTGAGGTCCGTGTAGAAATAACCTCCCCTGCCGGTTGTGTGAGTGAGCAGGAGGAAGACTGGATCGTCAAGATCCCATCCTTCCAGATTCCCAACTTGTTTACGCCAAATGGGGACAATACGAATGATCATTTCAAGGTCATTCTTGATCCCGGGCTAACCCTAACGGAGTTCAGGGTGTATTCCCGATGGGGACAACTGGTTTTTGATGATCCGTCGGAGGCAGATGGATGGGATGGCAGGTGGAAAGGGGAAGATCAACCCAGCGATGTTTACGGCTTTGTGGTTACTGTCCGATACGGAGATGGTCGTACGGTCACAGAGCGAGGAGAAGTTACCCTGCTACGCTGAATCTTTCCACCATTCCCCTCAGACCTAACTTGCGGGTTTGTGGTCGTATGACTTCAACTGTGGTTTTTCTCCACATATCGGCTCACGGGAATATGCAGGACATCTGGCAGGAACGGTGTTGCATCTCCCCCACCTTTGATGATTTCACGCACAATGGTGCTGGAAATGTGTGAAAATGCTGGCTGAGATATCAGGAACAAGGTCTCAATACCCTCTCCAACGATATGATTTATTTGGGAAATGGTTTTTTCATAGTCAAAATCAGAAGCGTTTCTAAGGCCACGCAAAAGAAAATGCGCCCCTACTTGCCGGCAATAGTGGGCGGTCAGGTTCTCGAAGATACTTACCTCGATGCCTGCCAATCCCTGCAGAGAAGCGCGGATCCATGATTCACGCTGATGCAGGTCAAACAGGTATTTCTTCTGAGTGTTCTGACCAATGGCCACGATGATTTTATCAAAAAGGGGTAGTGCCCTTTCAACCAAATCCACGTGGCCTTTGGTAATTGGGTCAAAGGACCCTGGGAAAACGGCAATTTTCATGGTCCGGCTATTGAATTATCGAAGAGGAGGAGTATCCTCTTCCTCTTTGGTTTGACTGGAGATGACAAGCATAAAACCGGCCAGGATCATGAGGACCCGGATCACAAATGCCAGGCCTTTGCCAAGACCATCCATCCAGGTCATGAATTGAAATTGGACTCCCAGCATGCTGAGTACAAGGCTGAGAAAGCCCAGAAAAAGCAACACAAACCCCAACAGAGTCAAATATTCCCGCCGATGGGCGAACATCTTTCGCATGGACAAATGTACACACTCTCCCTGTTCGTGCCTGTTGGCACTAAGAATCCTTAATCTCATGTCCCAGCTTATCTTTGGACACCATGCAGCAAGAAGGACCAAACAGAGTGGAATGGGTTGAGTGTCCGCGAGACGCCATGCAGGGACTACATGGATTCATACCGACTAAAGTCAAAATCCGTTATCTCCAGGCCCTACTTGAAGTTGGTTTTGATGTGTTGGATTTTGGCAGTTTCGTATCTCCCAAAGCTATCCCTCAGATGGCAGACACTGCAGAGGTATTGGCTGGCCTTGACCTGAGTAAAACTTCAACGTCTTTGCTGTCCATTGTCGCCAACCAGCGAGGTGCCCGAGAGGCCGCTGGCTACCCGCAAATTCGCTATTTGGGCTATCCGTTCAGTATTTCAGAAACATTCCAGTTGCGCAATACCAATGCCACCATTGCCGAGTCACTGGAAAGGGTAACGGAGATCCAGCAGTTGGCCGTCACTTCAGGCAAAGAGGTTGTTTTGTATCTCTCCATGGGATTTGGCAATCCATATGGAGATCCCTGGAATGCAGAGATCGTAATAAGCTGGGTTGAAAAGTTAAGTCAATTGGGGATCAGGATTTTTGCCCTGAGTGATACGATTGGCGTCAGTTCGCCCGACAATATTCATTATTTGTTTAGTGCCTTGGTTCCTGCCATGCCTGATCTGACTTTCGGGGCCCATTTGCACACCACGCCTCAGGCGTGGGAAGAAAAAGTCAAAGCAGGTTTGGATAGTGGATGTCGTCGTTTTGATGGAGCTCTCATGGGATTTGGCGGTTGCCCCATGGCCAAAGAAGAGCTCACCGGCAACATGCCCACGGAAAAGGCCCTTCACTACTTATGGCGTAACGGATATACTACTCGTGTCAAGGAAAGCAACTTGACCGAAGCATTGTCTATGGTCGAAGAGGTGTTTGGTTATGGCCGGTGAACCTATTTGTCAGGGATATGGGTGCCGATATGATTTTGGTACGCCGCTCCATGATGCCAGTGTGCACTTGCGGGAAGAGGTCTTGCGGATTCCGTTAGGGCTGGAATTCACGGTTGAAGATTTCGAGTCTGAATGGTCCCATTGGCATTTGGGATGGCTGAATCTCCATGGTGAACTGGTTGCCTGTATGGTTTTGGTGCCCTTGGGGCAAGAATCCGTTAAAATGCGGCAGGTGGCCGTCATGACTCTGCTTCAGGGACAGGGGTACGGTCGCTGTCTGGTTGCATTTGGTGAGGCCATGGCACGAAATGCCGGAATGCGGATCATGCAACTTAACGCCCGTCAGGAGGCAGTGCCCTTCTACCTGCGATTGGGATACGCCGTTTCTTCAGAACAATTTGTAGAAGTTGGTATACCCCATTACCAAATGGTCAAAGAGCTGGGATAACATGTCCGCAGGACCTGTCCTGTTAACCTTCAAATTTGTTGGCATTGGTAAAAAGGCGATTCCAACGAATGCCATTTGCAGGACTTCCACCTTTGGCGGACAACCATATGAACAAGGGTTTGCCGACAATATGGTCTTCCGGGACAAATCCCCAGACGCGGGAGTCTTCGGAATAATGGCGGTTGTCACCCATCATCCAGTAGTAGTCCATTTTGAAAGTATATGATTGAACGGGTTGATCATTGATCCACACCTGGCCGTTTCTGACCTCGAGTTTGTTTTTCTCATATACACCGATGATCCTTTGGTAAAAAGCAATATTTCCGGGATGAACGGATACTGTGGCGCCCTTCTTTGGAATATAGACTGGGCCATAATTGTCCAAAGTCCAAAACTTCATGATGTGCGGATCATGAGGGAACAAGTAGCGACTTGTTGAGTCAACCGGTTGCTGAAGGATGTCCACCCGGATGTCCGGCCCCATGGCTTTGATCCGTTCAACCATGCGTTCATCCAGGTTGAATGTGCCTGATCCTTGGTCCATATCCCCCAGATTGACGCCGATTTCTTCCAGTTTTTGAAGGTTTACGGGAGTCCCGCCACTAGAAATTCGATACCGATACTGGATAAAATGCGGATTCTGGATTGGCTTTCCATTAATATGCACCTGTCTATCAATGATTTGAAGCGTATCGCCTGGAATGCCTACACATCTCTTGATGTAATGGTCCTTCTTGTCCATGGGCCGCGTCGTCAGCATGGCCGGATTGAAATTGGGTGGCAGTTTGTTCGTCCGAGCCCAATCCATATAACTCCATGTACGACCGGGCGTAATGATTACGCTGTCACCCTCCGGGTAATTGAACACCACCGGATCGTTTCGCTTGACTTTTTCCCAGCCTGGCAGGCGGAAATAAGGAAGAGAGGGTTTCTCCAGATATGATTCCCGGTCCAGAACAGGTATTCGGTTGTGAAGCAGCGGGATCATGGCGATTGTTTGCGGCGTCCGGATGCCATAGTTGGCTTTGCTCACGAAGAGGAAGTCACCCGTCAGCAAGGATCCTTCCATGGAGCTGGTTGGGATTACATAGGCTTCAATCAGAAACATCCGAATGAAAGCTGCCGCGAACACAGCAAAAATGATCGCTTCCACCCATTCCCGCAATGGACTTTTACGGTAGGGATTCCGGGATTCGAGTTTCTTGATCTGGTAGGTATCATTTTTTTCTTTGGCCTCCTCCAATTGAGCGTGGAATTCACGCTCCCTGACCAAAATGGGACCTTGGTAGGAGGCCTTCCTGCCCAGATAAAGGAAGTAAAACGGACAAAACACTACTGACAAAAAGGCATCCAGAAAACTCATTTTCCCGAAAGATCTAGCCGTATCAACACACAATCCGGCATAGATAAAGATGTTGACGATCGGAAAGAGCAACCAAAGGGCATACCTGGGTTTATGCCCAACCATTTCTGCCCAAGCGCCGAAATTGGTACCCGGGATCCAGGCGCCTGTTGACGGGCGGCCTGTCAATGGAAGCAATACCGACATGGCGTAACACCAGATCACGTAGCCGGCGAGCAGAAACAGTAATAATGTCATTATGTCTGTTTATTCAGGTAAAGATAGAGCAATACCCCATGAACGAAGGGCGATGGTCGGGTCGCGTACTGAAAGGAGTAATGTTCGATCAACGACGATAGTGGATCGATCAATCAGCCTCACCTTCCACCCAAAGTACCTCCGGTTTTCTGATGCCCCGGAAAAAAACTTTAATGCGTTTGCGCATTTTCCCTTTGCCACGTGGTGTAAACCCAATGTGGACAAAGCCGGTGTCACCCGGCACCACGGGGATGTCCGTCCAGGTAGGGGCCGTACAACCGCAATCGGTTCTAACATTATCGATGATCAATGGCCCGGTACCCGTGTTCACATACCGGAATTTGTGGATGTATTCATTTCGGCGGACCACAGGTCCGAAGTCATGGGTAACATTTCCCACCCAACTCGGCTGACCCATGAGGGGTCCATAGATACCGGGAAGAAGGAATATCCAGAGAAATAAAGCGGCTCGAAACATTTCAGTATCCTTCGGATGTGGTTCTTGAGAACCCGATCCGGGTTTTACTTTCATCCAGCATTCCTTCCAAATAGAGGGTATCGGGCCCAATACGCGACAGGGAAAGTTTGCGCTGTTCCTTGTCTTTGGGCCTTATTTTGAGATACGGCTCCGAATAAGCCCATTTGCCGGTTTCCTGTACATTTCCATACCAGGCAAGATGGTAGCGTTGATCCGGATAAAGGGTAAGATTGATGGGATTTACCTCCACTTTCCAAAGCGAATCCGCTACCGTTAATTCAAAGGCGGACCATTCTCCCTCCAAGTTTCGTTGTTGATCAGAACTGGAGCACCCGGCAACTTGCAAGGAACCCCAAATGCCCAACAGGATCGCGTGAAGTGGTCGTTTCAAGACATGGGATGGTGAAGTAAGAAAATCAAGGCCCCTCCCAAAAAACCGGCAGCTGCCAACCAGGAGATCTTGCGAAGATACCAAATGAAGTTGATCCTTTCAAGGCCCATGGCGGCAACACCAGCCGCTGATCCTATGACCAACATACTACCCCCGGTACCGGCAGAATACGCGATAAAGTGCCACAAAGGGTCATCCATGGGATGTGTGAACATGCCCATGGCTGCCGCCACCAGAGGGACGTTGTCAATGATAGCAGAAAAGACACCCAGAATCAGAATGACCAATTCTGTTTGAGGAATACTGCCATTCAGCTTCTCAGCTGCCAGGTTTAGCAACCCTACCTGGTGACCGGATTCACTCCATACGGCTACGGATTCCAGAGCAGTTACAGCTGAAAGAATGCCCAGAAAAAAGATGATACTGCTCATTTCTATCCGGCTAAGGGCGTGATGAATGCTCAATTGGTTCTTTGTCTCATCCTCCTCTTCAAATCGTCGCTGGATGAATTCAGAAATCAACCAAACAATGGCCAGGCTAAACATGATGCCCATATAAGGGGGTAGATGGGTGATGGCTTTGAATACAGGTACAAACAGCAATCCTCCTAACCCTGCGAACAAAATGAGTTTGCTTGTTGGCAACCTGGATCCCTGACCCGGTGTGGATTGGGTGTGGGGAGTGCTGATGTTCCCTTTGAATGCAGGGAGGAAGGAACCTATCAGACCAGGTATCACGACACATACGATAGAAGGAATGACGAGATCCTGGATCAAACCCATTGATGATACCTTCTTGCCAATCCAAAGCATGGTTGTTGTCACATCTCCAATGGGTGACCAGGCCCCTCCTGCGTTGGTGCCTATGATCGCCAAAGAGACAAACCAAAGCCTCTCTTCTCTGAGTGGCACCAGTTTGCGAAGCAGCGAAACCAAAACGATCATAGAGGCCAGATTGTCTAATGTCGCAGACATGAAAAAGGCCAGCCCCAGCATGATCCACAACATCCGACGCTTGCTGGTGGTCTTGATTTGGTCAGTAATGACCGAGAAACCCTTGTGAAGATCGACAAACTCCACGATGGTCATGGCTCCCAGCAGGAATAGCAGGATTTCGGCAATTTTCCCAATATGATGAAGGAGAACAGGTTCCAGCTGGCCAACTTCATGCGTATGGGCGACGACATCGAGGTCACCCAGGGAAATAATGGCCCAGGATAATGCCCCCATTAAAAGCGCCGGGACTGACTTATCCAGTCGTAAAGGATGCTCAAATACGATCAGGGCATACCCAATAATGAAACAACAGATCAAGGCCAGGATCATGGCGGTGTTTTAAAAAACGGCACAAGTTACGGCCTTTCAGGTCAGTCATAAGCACCTCACAAGAATGTACGGGTGGGACTGACCTGAGAAAAGGGCTTATTTTTGCGGCAATTGGCATCTATGGTTCAGATTGGTAATGTTACATTGGGCGAGTTTCCACTGCTTCTTGCACCAATGGAGGATGTGAGCGATCCTCCATTCAGGTCTTTGTGCAAGGAACAGGGCTGTGATCTGATGTTTACGGAATTCATATCTGTAGAAGGACTGATCCGGGATGCCTCCAAATCGGTACAAAAGCTTGACATTTATGACGAAGAACGGCCGATTGGTATTCAAATATTTGGCGCAGAGCTCACTTCCATGCAAAAAGCCGCGGAAATCGTGGAAGCAGCGCAGCCCGAAATCCTGGATATCAACTTTGGATGTCCGGTCCAAAAAGTGGTTTGCCGTATGGCTGGAGCAGGCATTCTTAGGGACATCCCCAAGATGGTGGCGTTGACAGATCGCATTGTCAAATCTACCCGATTACCCGTCACCGTGAAGACCCGGTTGGGATGGGATGAGGATTCCATTCACATCGTGGAGGTGGCAGAGAGATTGCAGGATGTCGGCATCCAGGCCATATCCATCCACGGGCGAACCCGGGCACAGATGTATAAAGGAGAAGCTGACTGGAGCCATATTGCAAGCGTGAAGAACAATCCAAGGATGCGCATCCCCGTGTTTGGTAACGGGGATATTGATTCTCCCGAAAAGGCGGTCGAATATCGGCAGAGATACGGTGTGGACGGGATCATGATTGGGCGGGCAAGTATTGGATATCCCTGGATTTTTCAGGAGATCAAGCATTTCATGCGCACCGGCGAAATCCTGCCCCCCCCTGAAGTGCCTGACCGTCTGGCTGCTGCCAGACGCCATTTGGCCAGGTCACTGGAATGGAAAGGCCCCAAACTTGGCGTCCTGGAAATGCGTCGTCATTACACCAACTATTTCAAAGGACTTGAGGGCGTGAAAGCGTTCAGGGCTCAATTGGTCACCGAGGATGATCCTTCCGTGTTGTTCGACATTCTCGATGAAATGGAGGCCAGATATGCGGCCGAAGGCACTTTTGCAAACGTTTAATGCCCTGATCCTTTGCTATTCCAACTCGATCTGAAAGAACGCACCTTCCTGTCCGGTATCGGAAATGCCGCTGCCAGGTTGGGCATGGATGCCTATCTGGTTGGTGGATATGTCAGGGACAAAATTCTCGGTCGCCCCACCCAGGATATGGATATTGTGTGTCTGGGTGATGGAATACTTCTGGCAGAAAGCATAGCCGCTACCCTACGACCTCGTCCACATGTATCCGTATTCCGCCGCTTTGGTACAGCTATGTTCCATTACCAGGGAAGGGACATTGAGTTTGTTGGGGCAAGAAAGGAGTCCTACCAGGAAAATTCAAGAAAACCGGAGGTAGACAAAGGCACCCTGGAGGATGATCAGTTTCGGAGGGATTTCACCATCAATGCCCTGGCTATTTCTCTGAATGAAAACAACTTCGGTGAACTCATTGACCCATTTGAAGGCATCCGGCACCTGAGTGAAAAGCGTATAAAAACGCCCTTGGAACCAGGGAAAACCTTTTCGGATGACCCCCTGCGCATGTTGCGTGCCATACGATTCGCTACTCAACTGGGTTTTACGATAGATCCGGAGACGCTTGAAGCCATTCATCGCTACAGGGACAGGATTCGTATTGTCAGCCAGGAGCGAATCACTACTGAACTCAACAAAATTCTTCTTTCACGAACACCTTCCACCGGGTTTCGTCTGATTTTCGAGACGGGCTTGCTGGCGTTGATCCTGCCAGAACTTCAGGACTTGCACGGTGTCGTATATCAGGATGGGAAAGGCCACAAGGACAATTTTTTTCACACGCTTGAAGTGGTTGACAACCTGACCAAAAAGTCCGATGACCTTTGGGTGCGTTGGGCAGCAGTCCTTCATGATGTCGCAAAGCCTCAGACAAAGAGATTCGAAAAGGGGGTTGGTTGGACCTTTCACGGCCATGATGCCATCGGGGCTGCCATGGTGCCCAAGATTTTCAGGAGATTGAGACTGCCCTTGGATCACAAAATGAAATTTGTGCAGATACTGGGGCGGCTCCATCTTCGCCCAATCAGCCTTACCAAAGAGGAAATCACCGATTCAGCTGTCCGCAGACTTCTGTATGAAGCTGGTGAAGATCTGGAGGACCTTCTCCACCTCTGTGAAGCTGACATCACGTCCAAAAACCCTCAAAAAGTTACCCGTTACCTAGAGAATTACCGAATTCTAAGGGAAAAACTGGTCGAAGTCGAAGAAAAGGACCGGATCCGTAACTGGCAACCTCCTGTAAGTGGCGAATTGATCATGGAGACATTTGGTATCGGACCTTCTCCGGTGGTAGGTGAAATCAAAAACAGAATCAGAGAAGCCGTATTGGAAGGCGAAATCCCCAACCAGTTCGAAGATGCCTGCCGCTTGATGTTGGAGGAGGGCAAACGGAGGCAACTCACCATTTGCAAGTCCCCACTCCTATCATGAAGGAGCTGAGAAAATGGGCCGGGAGGATATGGGCCCTGTATGGGCTGATCATCTTCTTTCTGCTCGTGGCCTTCTTTTTCCCTTTCTATCTGGTTTTGTTGAGTCTTCCTCTAGGACGGTATGTCCGACCGGTACTATTTTTCAATCAGGTCATATTCCCCAGAATCTTCTTCACCCTGGTAGGGATCTTCCTGTATGTGGAAGGTAGAGAAAGAATAAGGGGCATTCATCCCTGCCTGATTATCAGCAATCATAGAAGCGCCATTGATTTTATTGCCAATCCCGTCGCTTACCCTGGCAGAATCCTGTTCTTGGCGAAAAAGGAACTTACGCGTGTGCCATTATTAGGATACCTGGTGAAAAGGCTCTGTGTCCTGGTTGACCGAAAGGATCCTGCCTCATCGGCGAGGAGCATGACACAAATGAAAAAGGCTATTGGTCAGGGATTCTCCGTTCTGATCTACCCTGAGGGTACACGAAACCGCACAGGCCAACCCTTGGGGACCTTTTATAGTGGAGCTTTCCGGCTGGCAAAGGAGACAGGACTTCCTTTGGCCGTATTGACATTAAGAAATGTACATCACCGGAGTGCCGCCGCCACCGCTTTGGACCTGTGGCCGGGTATTTTGCGGATGAAATGGAGTGGTGTTCTTGATCCTTCCGATTTCAATAGTTACCAGGAACTATCGGACAAAGCCAGGGAGATGATGTATCGCGACATAATCCACTGATGGACAAGCCACTATCGGCCCCCTTCTTCAAGCCTCACCTTGTCGCGATCCATTTCTGCAATCACGTGCTCAAAGGTCTTTCGAAACGCGTGCTCGCTCCGTTCCAGTTCGCCACTGGCCGCTGCTATGGAGTCCTGGATTTCTTTCAAACGCTGGTCAATTGCCACCTTTTCTTCTTCCAGTCTCCGGATCTCCTCCTCAATATGCCGCAAGCGATCCTCCAATTGCCGACTCTCCTGAAGTCTGGACTCCACTTTTCGGTGTAGGGCGTTGGCCAGGGCTTTGTCAAACTCCTCCCTCTCCTTGAGCAATATATTCCGGTAAAGTGAAACGGAATCCAGGATTTGCTTCTTGTCCACACCTAATGCTGAGGCCGAAACCAGTGCAGATTGAAGGGCCATTGCCGGATCCATTCCCATTCGTCCCAGTTCAACAAGGGCAAGCCGGGCCTCCAGGTAATCAAAGCCTGGCTGATTATGCCTTACCAGGGCCTTGCAGATGTATGCCAGGCTTTTGTCATCCGTCAATTCTGCATGATGGAATGCGGACTTCAATTTGTCTTCCATGGCAACTGGTTTGAAAAGGTAAAAGTACAAGGAATGGAAGGATGTAGAAACCAGGGGGCTTAAGGGAGTCCAGATCGGCATTTTATTGCAGGTGTCCAAAAAAACTGTTTTCTTTGCAGCCCGAAGCCAATATGGCAGGTTTCTTGTATATCTGCCGGAAGTTCGATGGCCAATGTATAGGTCATTTCGGACCGTTTTTCGGAGATCGGGGTGTAGCGCAGTCCGGTAGCGCGCTACGTTCGGGACGTAGAGGCCGGAGGTTCGAATCCTCTCACCCCGACCATGGAATTCGCAGATGAGCGATTCCGGCTTCAAGCCACCCTAGCTCAGTTGGTAGAGCAACGCATTCGTAATGCGTAGGTCGGCGGTTCGAGTCCGCTGGGTGGCTCCCTCAGGAAGGTCTGCTTCGGCAGACCTTTTGTATTTATGCCGGGCCCCGATCACATCCGTTTCACGTTCTATACTTGTCTCCCTTTACCGGCCTTCCCACCACACAGGGACCTCTTGGTGGCCAGTGCCATAAATCGCCTGGATGTAATGAATAAGAAGGGAATACAGTCCCTCATGGCGAAGCCTGACGGCTTGTTCAGGATCAGGAGGCCTCCACCCTGTTGCAAAGGAAAGATGATGCAAAATCTTTTCGGCGTTTGGATCATTGCAGATGAAATGTACCGGCACGGCATGATCATCATTTACCATGCCGGAGATCTGCCATTCCATACCTGGCGGCTGATGATCCCCAATGATAATAAACAGATCATTACTACCGCCTTTCCGGGTTACAAAATGCTCAACCATTTCCAGTTGGTAGATCATGGCGTCCTGATACCGATCCATATCTCCCGCAGAAAGACTCCAATAATCCCCTGTCGATGTGACTGTTGTGGTGTCGAGGGCCTTATAGTCCGGGAGTAAAGGAGGTGGAGGATACCATGGCAAGTGGCCAGCCAAAGTGATGAAAAACAGGAAATGAGGGCCTGGCTTATCCTGGATGTATTTCTCATGTACGAATTCCAGGGCGTATTGGTCCGGAATCCCGCCAAATGGTTGAAAAGCTAAACCTTGATAGGGGATGTCAGGAAACAAGGTCCAGGTAGTGAATTCATGAAAATCCCTGATCCTTTCATAAGGAATATGCCTGTCGGTTTCCGCATTTGTTTGCATGGTGTTGATTCGGTGGGTGGCATACCCTTTGGCATTCAAAAGTCGGACAAGGTGAGGATACCTGAATCCGACACCGAGCAATTCGTTGTAGGCAGGTTGATTGTCAACCAATACTCCCGTTATCGCTGAAGTAAAGGAAAGCCAGGATCTCCCCCCCTTAATGGGGGCCAATGACCAGGCTGAATAGGTATCCCAACCACGCTGACGCAAACGGGCATCCATATCTGAGAAAAGGTTGGCCATGGTATCCCGGATAAATGGAGAAAGATGAGTTACCGCCCCGTAGGATTCCAGAAAAAGCAGGTAAATGTTGGGGGGATTAGTCCACTCCAATGTGTGATATGCCTCGTAGGGAAGGCTTCGATAGTCCAATTGATTCAAATGATGGATCTCGCTGCTGCGCAGTGAGTGAGCAATCCTGGGAACCAACCACTGTACATTCAGCCTGAAATCATAGGGATCTGCCTTATAATACCGCCAACCGCTGACCCCCAGGTAAAGGATCAACAAAACCAGAAACGTTTTCCAAGGTGCGCGGAATGACGGCTCCAATACAATGCGGTTCAAACGGATCAGGATACGGGTACAAAGCCAAACAACCAGGAGAATGAAGATCAAACATGCTGTAATCACGCCCAGAAATGACAAGTCCATGCCGGCCAGGAAGACCGGAACCACTTCCCTCACCAAAGCCCATTCATTGGCCCATTGTGGCCGACAACCGTACAGATCTTGCATGAGCCCGACCCATATCTGGAATACAAGCATAGTGAGCCACAGTACGCCCATTGCCCATGATCCCACACGCTCAAACATGCCTCGAGGACGAACCAGGAAGTAAAGGCTAAGCAGAAAAGTCCACTCCCCTATCAACCGGAATGGATGATAATCGTGGTTGAGAAAAATTACACTGAGCCAGCCCTCCACCTCCACATTCCGGATTCCTCCAAATGGGTGAATCGGAGCAATATGCCGGAAGGCATACCACACAGGAAAGCAGAGCAGGAAATTGGTGATTATCAGGAAAAGCAGCTTTCTGATCATCGGTAGGTGGCCATTAGCTACGAATGTAAGGGCCCGTCCGGATTCTCGATTAACCGCTACTTTTATCCGGATGTTATCTCGGTTTTCCATATGGCCCTCTCAAGCCGGAAAGACATTGCAAATTGCTGTTTTTCTAGTTTTTACAGGTCGTGGATTACAGTCATTGTGGAGTAATACCGGCAGTTCTGAATTGCTGGGATTTGAATCCATTATGCGCCCTATCGTTGGCCCATTCTGTACCTGGGAGTCCTATACCACACGAATATATCCGGTTGTAGCGGAGACAGTCAATGGTTTTCTCGTCTTCATCTGGTTGAGTTGTTCGGTGGCCATATGGTGTGGGACGCGATGGCGGAATTGGATATGGATGGGCTCATTCCTTTTGGTTGCAGATCAATTGGCCATGTTGCCAGGTGATTACTACGGCTACATATCCCTGTTCAACAAGTGCTTGTTGATTTTCACCCAATTCCTGTGGCTGGCAGGGCCTGGATACGGTTGGATCCAGGCTGGACGCTGGGCCATCGCCCTGGTGTTCATCAGTCACGGCATTCAGGCCATGGATATTGTTCCACGTCCCGGTCTGTATGAAGATATGTGGGTGTGGTGGTGGCCTTGGGGACCGGATCCTGATACGGGATTACCACTGGTAGGATTCCTGGATATTTTGGCCGCCGTAGCGCTGCTGACTTTCTACTCGCCGGGTTCAATGGTGTGGATATGGCTGACGGTATGGGGATGTTTGACGGCCCTGGCACGTCTCCATCCAGTATTTATGGCCGGCACCGATTTGGAAACCATCGGCTTAGCCATAGCGGATGTGATTTCTCGCCTTCCCCACACCCTTGTGCCCGCTGCCATTTGGATGCAACTTACAAACCGAGGATTTCAGCCATTTCCAACAAGTCGGTCTCCAGAGGTTTGACGTTATGGATGGCCTCTTCAAACGGCGTAAATCGCACTTCCTGGTTGACAATTCCCGCCGCCTGGTTGTGAATACCTTTCAACAGACCCTCAACGGCAGCATGTCCAAGTCGTGAGGCCAGTATCCGGTCTGCGGCCGTGGGTGACCCTCCTCTTTGCAAGTGCCCAATGATGGTCACTTTGGATTCGTAATAATCAAACTCGTTCTTGACGGCATCCGCAATGGCCTGAGCACCACCAAGTGGATGCCCCTCCGCAACTATGACCAGACTGAACATTTTTTTTCGCTTTGCTCCGTTTTTGAGCACCTTCACCAGTTCCTGTACGGTGTGTTCTTTTTCCGGGAGCAGTATGGATCCCGCTCCGGAGCCGATACCCGTGTAAAGGGCTATGAACCCGGAGTGCCTGCCCATAACTTCAATGAAAAACAGACGGTTATGACTATCTGCTGTGTCTCTGATGCGGTCAACAGCTTCAATGGCGGTGTTGACAGCAGTATCAAAGCCAATGGTATAATCCGTGCCATAAAGGTCGTTATCAATGGTACCCGGAAGCCCTATAAAAGGGAAGCCATATTCTTGATAGAAGGTCAAAGCGCCGGTGTAAGTGCCGTTTCCTCCTATAGCAATACAGGCATCGATATCCTGGGCAACCAGTTGTTCATAAGCCTGCTTTCTACCTTCAGGTGTCTTAAAAGCCTCACTTCTCGCTGTCTTCAGAATGGTGCCTCCACGGTGAATGATATTGGCCACATCCCTGGTTTCCAGCCTTTCAATATATCCGTTGACCATACCTTCATATCCCTGGGAGATTCCGTAAATGTGTAAGTCGTGAAAAGTGGCTGTCCTTACTACCGCACGGATAGCCGCATTCATCCCGGGCGCATCTCCTCCGGATGTGAATACCGCAATTCTTTTTATCGGTGAAGCCATCAAGGTTTGTTTAACGCGTGAGTAAATGATAGGCAACAAGTTCGCGGACAGGCTGTTGGATCCACTTTCCCTTTTGGTAACCTTTCGCGGAAAGGACTTCCTCCAGGACTTCCCTGAAGTGCCAGGCAATGGATCCTACAAAATGGACAGGCAAGCGTTTGGCTCCTTGGTATTTTGCCACATGTCTTTCCAAAAATGAGACAAAGCAACCTGCTACCAACTTTCTTGTATAGGGTTCATGTAGGTGGCGGAGGGCAAATCTGGCTAGCGAAGCCAGATAGACATTGGGCTTGGGACCATAAATCTGATCCATCACTTCGGTTTTATCCTCAGCCACCTCATTCAGAAAAGCGGTAGCTAATGATGCAGGCATCTCCCGGTAATAATAAGCTCTCAATAATTCTTTGCCGATATGAGACCCACTACCTTCATCCCCGACCAGGTATCCCAGACTGGTAATATTGTCGATGATTTGCTTGCCGTCATATTGACAGGAATTGCTGCCAGTGCCCAGAATACAAGCTATACCAGGATCCATGAGACATGTGGCTCTGGCGGCGGCCAGCAGATCGTGTTCCACATGCATAGTGGCATGGGTAAATATCCGGGACAATCCCGCTGACATGCTCTCACAACGTTTGGCATCTGAACAACCGGCTCCATAGAAATACACCGTTTCTACTGATCCCATTGACGGTAAACGATGCCCTAAATCCTCCCGCAACATCTCTTCAATTCGCCCGGGGCTATGCAAGAAAGGATTTATGCCACGTGTCTGGAGGTGGATTTCGTCTCCTTTCCCTGGGATGAACACCCAATCCGCTTTGGTAGATCCACTATCAACGATGGCAATCATCCTGAAGATTTCTTCAAATGTAGGAGATTCGGCATACAGCTTCGGGTCTGCATTGTACAGATCTCTCCAACGCCCCGGATTACCTACATTTGAGGCGAAATCAGATGCGCATGAATAAGAAAATGGCCGTTATAGGGGCTGGCACCATGGGCAACGGGATCGCTCATGTTTTCGCCCAAAAAGGATATCTGGTCCACTTGGTAGATATTTCTCAAGACGCGTTGGAAACAGGAATCCGGACTATCGAGAAAAATCTGGACAGGATGTTGAAAAAAGGCATCATCGACCAAGAGGCAGTGACCGGGACCCTGGAGCGCATCAGCCGCCATACCCAAATTGAAGACGGGGTCCGTGATTGCATGCTGGTTGTTGAAGCCGCAACGGAGAACCCGGAGATCAAAGCCCGGTTGTTTCGTGACATGGATCGTTACACAAATCCCGATACCATCCTGGCAACGAATACATCATCCATCTCCATCACCAGGATAGCATCTGAAACCAGAAAGCCTGACAAGGTCATCGGCATGCATTTCATGAATCCTGTTCCTGTCATGAAACTTGTCGAGGTCATACGCGGATATGCCACTTCGGATGAAACTTGTGACCACATAATGGCCATCTCCCGGGCTTTAGACAAACAACCGGTTGAAGTCAATGACTACCCGGGGTTTGTGGCCAATCGGATCCTGATGCCCATGATTAATGAGGCGGTTGAAACCTTGCACGAAGGGGTGGCAGGAGTGGAGGAAATTGACCAGGTCATGAAATTGGGTATGGCGCATCCAATGGGGCCATTGCATTTGGCAGATTTTATTGGTCTTGATGTCTGTCTGGCCATCTTGAGGGTAATGTATGAAGGATTCGGCAGGTCAAAATATGCCCCCAACCCGTTGTTGGTCAATATGGTTACTGCCGGAAAACTGGGCGTCAAGACTGGGGAAGGCTTCTATGTTTATGATCCTGTCACACGTGACAAAACAGTCTCCCGGCACTTCCTCTAAATCCCAATCGTCCATTGGATCGCACGATTTGCCCTTTGGTACTGGCAAAGACACTGAAGGGCCTGTCTGCATCAAGGGGTGGACGTCATTCGTTCCACCGCGGGTTAAGCAAGATGCTTTGGCCCTCCTGCCTGATCTGGTTTCAACAGGGAACGAGACTAAGCGCTCTACACGCCACCCGAATATCGAATATCATGCCTACGGGGACTTCTACCGCTGGCATTTTTGGTGGTTTTGACTTACCTATTGTTGGATGCCAGCCTGAACAAAGTATGTCAGGGGATGGAGCAACTGCAGTCTGAACCCGTCATGGGGGGCTGTTTCATTGAGATGTGTATCGGGACATTTCCTCAACCGCAGCCTCCCAATCGGACTCCGCTTGCTGCAATTGAAGACGCAAATTCTGATATTCTGAGGTAATTTTTCCGGCTTCAGGGCTTGAATAAAAAGATGCCTCTCCCATAAGGGCCTCTAGTTGGCCCAGCCGTTGCTCCAGGGACTCTACCTCTTTTTCAGCTTTTTGTATTCGTTTTTGAACCTGTTTTTTGGCATCTTGCCATTCTGGACTGCCAGGTTGAAGGTTAGGGTTTGTTTTACCCGTTAAAATTTCTGTCTTGCGACCTAGCTCTCGTTCATCTGTAACCGATTGTTCCTCAAGGAACTGATCGATGTCACCAAGAAAAAGCTTCACCCGGCCGTCTTTGAAATAGTAGATCTTGTCACACAGGCCACTTAGAAAGTCACGGTCATGCGAAACAACGACCAACGTTCCTGAATACTGAAGAACGGCTTGTTTTAGTACATCTTTGGCGGCCATGTCCAGATGGTTGGTCGGTTCATCAAGAACAAGGAGATTAATGGGATTCAACAGCAGCTGCGCCAATGCCAAACGGGCCCTTTCTCCACCGGACAAGACAGAGACCTTCTTGTCCACATCTTCACCGGAAAATAGGAAGGCCCCAAGGATTCCTCTGACCTGACTGCGAACCTCTGGCCCTGCTGCATCCTCCAATGTCGCCAGTACGGTTTTCCCACCCTCGAGGCGTTCGGACTGATCCTGTGCATAATAGCCGATATGAACCTGATAGGTGGGGTCAATGGTCCCTCTGTCAGGAGCCAAATGACCGGTCAGAATTCGGGCAAGCGTGGTCTTGCCCTGACCGTTTTGACCCACAAAGGCTACGCGATCGCCTCTTGTAATCTGAAAATCCAGATTTTCCAGAACAACCTTGTCTCCATAGGATTTAGAAAGTCGGTGACCTTCAAAAACTTTTTCTCCCGATCTGGGTGGAGGCGGGAAGCGGATGTTCATTCTCCTGTCGTCACTTAGAAATTCTTCAACCAGCTCCATCTTGGCCAACTGCTTCTCCATGGATTTGGCCATGCTGGCTTTGCTCGCCTTCGCCCTGAAACGATCAATGGTGGATTGCATCTGATTGATACGTCGCTGCTGGGCTTCAGCCGCTTCCTGCCGCTTTTGTATCCTCAGCACCCTCTCTTCCACATACCTGGCATAACCCATTTGGTAATCATCGATTCGTCCGAGAACCAGTTCCATGACCCGGGTGGTACAAGCCTCTAGAAACCGGCGATCATGCGAAACGATGAGTAATGCCATTTCGGACCTGGCCAAATAGTCTTCCAACCACAGGATGGCTTCGATATCCAGGTGATTGGTCGGTTCATCCAGCATCATCAAGTCAGGATGCTCCA
>JAGFIW010000044.1 GCA_024103195.1 Saprospiraceae bacterium
TGTCCAGCCCGATGTCCCGGGAGGTCAGCATCCAGCCTGCCACCAACAGGATACCGGCCAACAGGAACGACCACCACACCGGCCACCTTTTCTTGCGGCGCCGCTGAGGCAGACGAGGTTCCAGTGATTGCCAGAACCGGTCGGTGTCCAGCGGGCTCGGATGCCGGTCGAGCGCGTTCCGCCAGCGGTCATCCCTCTCATTTGGATTCATAAGTCATATACATTTTGGCGGACCAGTTGATGCTGGAGCATTTGTCTGGCCCGGCTGAGACAGGAACGGGAAGTACCCGGCGCGATACCGAGCAGGGAAGCACATTCATCATGGGTATAGCCTTCGATCGCCACGAGATTGAACACTTCGCGGTAGCCGTCCGGCAGTTGGCGAATGAACGCGAGAATGAGTTCGGCCTCTTCCGGCATCGGGATCTGTTCCGGCCCTCCTGCTTCCGGATGATTATCCATGGGTTGGCTCTGCAGAAACCATTTCCGGGTGAGCCGATGTTTCTTCAGGGATTCCCTGATGGCGATGGTCTTCATCCAGGGCCACAGGTGGCCTTTTTTTTGGTCATACTGATCCAGGCAGGAAAAAATGCGGACAAAGGTATCCTGCAGGATATCCTCCGGATCCAGGCGAACAGGGGCATACCTGCGACACACTGTCAAAAGCCGTGGGCCGAACTGTCTGACCAGTTCGTATTGAGCGGTTCGTTCTTCGCGCAGGCAGGCCTGCAACAACTCGTTTTCCGTCATACGGCGGCACAAAATAAACTGCCCGGCAGCCGGGCTACCGGGCAGTTTGTTAATGGACTCAGTAATCTCTAATAAACCGGAAGGATCCATTCATTGTGGTCGGTCCCTTACCAGGGACCTCAATCATGCCGGAAAAACTTCCCTGTACAGGCTCACCAATGCCACCAATCTGACTCAATGTAATGGTCATTCCCTGACAATTGGTTTGATAGCAGCTGGCCTGTACAACACCGGACACCGGATCGGGCAACAAGACAAAAACATAATCCGGAGCGGCTTGTCCAGGTGCCATCAAGGGAACTCCGATCTGGCAAATGGTGCTGTCCGGACCGAAAGCCACGAAGGACAACAAGGGTGTGTCAATCCCTCCTTCAACCTCCGTCCATAACATTTCGGGCTCTCCGTCCAGATCGACAATTATGTATTCCTGGAGAACATCGCAGGCTGTCAAGACACCCAGATCCACCGTTGAACCACCAGCAACTGGATAGGCCTGTACGTCTCCCTGTTTCAGATTGACGACATCGATCGCCTGGGCCGTAAGTACATCCAACAGGCAATTCATCACCGTCCCCGAAACGCTGCCGTCGGGTTGGACGGGCAAGAACAGTTTGTAGTTGCCCACCTTGATGACGGCATATGAGGGCGAGACCAGGGCATTCCCCTGGCAATCTTCCAGCCAACCGTGCACCTGGATCAGGTTGTCGTTCCATTCGATCAGCATTGTGCCCAAATCGTGATCCGCGGTGAACGGACCGATATTCATCGCATGGAGCACTTCGCCGCAGAACGACAGGACCTCCAGTAAAAATTCCGCATCAGCGGGCACAAAGCCGCAAAACGAACCGTCGGCCCCCGACCAGGCAGAAGCCAGCGAACCGGGCGGGAAATTGGCCCCACCTCCGGACAATACCGTAAGACGGACCTGAGCGCCGACCAACGGTGTACCGTTTTCCGCGATGATTGTTCCGCACAAGCGGATGGCTTCAAACGGAAAATCAACGTTCCAGAAGGAAAAGTGGCTCACTTCGCCCACATAGGCGTTGCCGTCCAGTTGGGCCTCCCCTTCTTCGATCCATTTCCCCTTTTCCTGGTCGTAATACCAGAGCGGAATGGTGGCCGGGGCTGCATTCAGATAGTCCGCCGACAAAGGAATGGTGATCACTGCCTTTTTGCCGGAGGCGAGTTGCAGGGGCGCCCCGGTGGGCGTCTCCAGCTCGACGCCCAGCATGCCGAAAGTAGCCAGCACGGCAGACCTGCCATCCTCGCGAATGGCGGTCAGGTTGCCCGGCATCCGGCGCTGCATGTCCGGTGAGGCCGGATCGAGGAAAGTGGCGTGGACATGTACCTGTCCGGTCCAGGCCTGTCCCTGGGCATCGACAAATGCTTGTGCCGGAAACCGGACGCTGGCCCCCCCCACCGGGACGATCCCTCCCGATGAGGCGTCCACCATTCCGCTCAATGTGCGCGGTGACATCCGGGCATCCAAAAGGGTCCAGGCATCCGCTATGGGAATGGCCACCCTGCTAATGGCAAACCAGCCATCTCCGGAAAAACGGACAACCCCCCCTTTTTGATCCAGATGGATCCCGCTCAGCGCATAATAGCCCTGTTCATCTGTCATGGTCTGGGATGACCCCATGCGTACCGTGATGCCTGAGAGCGGTTGTCCCTGCGGACCGGTAACTTCCCCGTACAGGTTGGTACGGACAAAGACCACCGGATCCGGATCCCCCGTCAGGTCATCCTTGTTTTTCTGGCATGCTCCGGCCAGGAGGAAAAAAAGGAGGAGATATGCAATTGGAAGAAGTTTCATGAAATGATTTTGTTTGGGTTGGAAAAAGGTAAAAGGCGCCTTTCCCCTCCCCTATCCCGCTTCAGGGGTCAACGTTGCAAGGCACACAAAAAAAATACGCTTCGGCGATCACCGGACGACAAACCGGCCAATGCCGTCATCCCAAACCACCACATACCATCCGGCCGGCAGATCGTTGACTTCCCAATCCGCATCCCGGGAAGGCCAGATGCCTACCTGGCGGCCTTTGGCGTCCAGGACCGTTCCTGCATGGGCGGAGGCCTGTACCCGTCTTACCCGCCGATCCAGGCCCACCGGATTGGGGTAAAGGTGGACCGTCTCTTTGGCCGGGCTGACCGATCCCGTGCCGGAGGGCGCTTCGCGGGACACGAAATGGGCCAGGAGACGGACATAGGCCGCCTGGTAGCTGATGGAGGGTTCGGAAACCTCCCAGGAATTGTCCGGCCATCCGGTATTGAAATCCAGGTAGGCCTTCTGGGGTGGCTGATTGGCTGGTGGCGACAGGGCAGTCTGGGTAAAATACATGTTGGGGCCTCCGGACAAAAATCCGGGTGGTGGACCGTAAGGCGATTGGAGGGCATGGTCCCACGGAGAGCCATCAGCAAACCAGGTGTGGTAAATTTCATGGACACTGCGCGCGACGCCCTGATCATACATGTTGCTGAGATATACGAGACCCAGCGGGTTGACGCCATGAAAATAATGGAGCTGTTCTTCGGCTTTGTAGCGGAAAGCCAGGCTGTCCCAGGGCGCCACGCCATAACGGTCGAGCAGGAGATTGAGCAGGGCGTAATTGGCCTTGGGCAGGTTGCTGCCCCAGTGATAGGACCATTCCGGCATCCATGCCCGGTAAAGGTCCTGTTCGGTATATCCGAAAAACTGACCCCAGTTGTCGAAGGATGCCGTCTCCAGACTTTGGCGGATGGACGCTCCAGTCAGGGAATCGGCGCCTGCCGTCGTGGAATATCGCAACAGCGCATCCGTCAAAGGGATCTGGTAGCAGTCCCACCATCCGGATGCCATGGGGCGGGTAGCCGGAGCATGCTGCCGGACAAATTCCCCGTAATACGGCAGGCCGGTCAGGTCATGGAGATATACGGCCGCCGTCACGGCGGCTTCAAATTGCGTCTCGGCATCCCAATCCGCATCTCCGGCCTTGATGGTACCATCATCGCATTCCGTGTCAGCCTCTCCGGCGAGGATATCCGGTGCGGACCAGTGGAAACAGGCGATGGCCCTGTCATGCCACATCTGGGCGCGGTCTGCCCACTCCGGGAAATCCCTGAACACCAAAGCCGCATGGGCCAGCATGCCGGCCGCCGCTATGGAAGAGGCCGTGCATCGCGGTCCGTAATAACGGGGATCCACGTTGGCGCTTGGCGGCGCCGAAATATTGTGGTCCCATTGGATGGAACCCATTTTGATCAGACATCCGCCCAAAGGATCCGTCATCTTGTACAACCAATCCAATTCCACCAAAAGCTCGTCGAGGATATCGGCCCGGCCGTTGCCGCTTTCCGGAATATTCCAGTCATCCCCGAATGCATGCGGGTTTTCTTCCCAGGCCCTCAGGAGGTCATGCACCGGCGAATGAGCAAACGTGACATATTTGTTGTAGTCACCGGCATCAAACCATCCTCCGGATAGATCGCGCCACATATCAGGGTCGTCCGGTGCGGCCAATGCCCGGCAGACCGTATCCTGGAGAAAAGAAGCTGCATCGCTCCATCCCGGTCCGGTGAATGTTTCCGGTTTGGCGGGCCCGCAGCGGTTGTAAAAGAACATGCGCCCGGCCGCTTTCAAGGTCCCGAGGTAAGGATCCTCCCCGATGAAAAAAGACGGAGATCGCTGATCATTGACGGGGTCATAAAGGAAATAATGGCCGGGGGTGGCCAAGGAGGTAAAATCCGCCCACCATCCCCGGTCTCCGCTTTGATCATGGGTGGCGCCGGCATTCCATGCCTGAGGCGTTGTCCGGGCTACCGTGATTTCCCAGGGCAGACTTTTCAGTTCCAGCGTATCCGGCGGTGTGTAGGCATCGCTTTCGTTGAACCCCGATTGGGGGTCGCTTAATACAGCGACCTTGTAGGCATGGGTCCGGTAGCCGAACTGATCGACGTGGATGAACGGGGAGTTTTGTGCGGTCAGCCCTACGAAAGCGGCCAACCCTGCCACCACCGTCCCCATGATGCGAAATACTTGTACTCTAGTCGCCATAGCCGTCAAAATTAGGCGCCCTGCAAGAACCCTCACCTCATGGGTTGCCCTAGCCATGGCCCAATGCCCGGGGGGAATTGCCTTGTCATCCCTGGAGGGACGTCTTTCGCGCCAGCCAAGCCCAGGCCACCGCATATTGAATGAAGGAGAAAATCAAGGCCAGCACAAGACCCCGCCCCGTATGTTCCATCCAGTTGCCTTCGCGGACCAGGCCGATGAACAGCGTAAAAACCAATCCTTTCACGCCCAATCCCGCCATCAACAATAGGGCATTCCGATAGAAGGCTTTGTCATGCATGCGCCTGAATTTCCTTCAAATATACCCTGAAAGCGGCATTATTCGCTACCTACCCTTTGAAAAAAAACCGGGATTCAGGCTCCGGTCCAGACGACACCTGAAGTGGGCGTTTCGTTGAGGATGATTTTGGCCAGTTGAGGTACTCGTGGTTTGATGCGGTCCCAAAGCCATACGGCGATCCGTTCACAGGTCGGATTGTCAAGGCCTTCCAACTCGTTGAGCAGTTGGTGGTCCAACTGCTTGACGAGGGGATCCACTACCTTTTTCAAATCCGCAAAGTCCATCACCCAGCCGAGACGGGGATCGAGCGGACCTTCCACGCAAACGCGCAGGCGGTAGGTATGACCGTGGATGCGCCGGCACTTGTGGTCTTCCGGGACATGTGGAAGCCAATGGGCGGCATCAAAAGTGAATTCCTTGAATAGTTCCATGTCATGGCCTGTTCGGCCGGTTGCGTCTCAAAGATAGCCCGGGCGATGGGGCCCCGGCTTTGTCATGGTCAGGCCATGGTGGTAAATACTTCACTGACATCATCGTCCTCTTCGAGCCGGTCGAGGAGTTTTTCCAGATCTGCCGCCTGGGCGGGCGTCAATTCCTTGGTGACGGTCGGGATGCGGACAAATCCCGAAGAAAGTACTTCGATCCCTTTGTCTTCGATGTATTTCTGCAGGCCGCCATAGGCGCTGAATTCACCGTAGATGGCGAGGTGCCCTTCTTCTTCCCCAAGCTCTTCCCCGCCAAAGTCAATCATCTCCAGTTCGAGTTCCTCCAGGTCCATGCCTTCGGGTTTGGCAAAGCGGAAATAGCACTTGTGCTCGAAGAGATAATCCACGGAACCGCTGGTGCCCAGGCTCCCGTTGTATTTGTTGAAATAGGATCGCACATTGGCCACGGTCCGGGTAGGATTATCCGTGGCGCACTCCACGAGGACGGCAATGCCGTGCGGGCCGTAACCTTCGTACACGAGCTCTTTGTAGTCTTCCTGTTCCTTGGAAGTGGCTTTTTTGATGGCGCGTTCCACATTCTCCTTGGGCATGTTGGCAGCCTTGGCATTCTGGAGGGCGGCCCTGAGTTTGGGGTTGGTGGCCGGTTCTGGTCCAGCCTCTTTGACGGCGATGGCGATTTGTTTGCCGACACGTGTAAACGCTTTGGCCATACTGGCCCAGCGTTTCATTTTGGTGGCCTTGCGGTATTCAAATGCTCTTCCCATGGCGACGTTGATAAAAAACGGTGCAAAAGTAAGGGGAATCCGTCAAGCCTGAAAGAAAAAGGAAGGGCTATGCCGGTCAAAGTTGCCGGGTGATCAACTGGACCAATCGGTGCTCGATCCGGCTGTAATGTCCTTCCGAAAGGCAGAACTCCCGCATTTCCGTTTCGAGAGACTCTTTACCCAGGTCGCCCGGATAAAACCGGCGGCGCAATGCCTGCATGATTTCCAGGCATTGGTGGTCATTGCAGTCTTCAGAGATTTGACGAATGCGTGCCAGGCTTTCTTCGCCTATCCTGGCATGGATGTAATGAATCTCTCTGGGATCCAGTGTCCCGTCGGCCTGGGCCAGGTACAGCAACACAAAACCGAGGTAATCTCTTTTGTCCCAGTCGTCCGTATCCATTTGCATGCGAAAGGCATTTAGGCCCTAAATGTAGGGCATCCGGCTCACAGAGGCGGGATGGCCGTCGCATCGGGCTGAATGGTCAAAAGGCGCGATCAGGATTCACACCGCCGGCGCAAGGCTTCATTCATGGCATGGAAGCCCTGCTCCG
>JAGFIW010000112.1 GCA_024103195.1 Saprospiraceae bacterium
ATACCGGTGCTCAATACCGAGCAGGAAGCGCGCATCCTGACCGTCGGCCGGATGATCCACCCCTCCAACCGCACGTTCCGCCTGGAAACCACCCTGGACAACCGGAAAGGCATCTTCAAACCCAACCTGCTGGCCCTTGTGGATATCGAAGACTACAAAGAACCCAATGCCCTGGTTGTCCCCGTGGACATCGTTCAGCAGGAAGTCGGCGGCAAGCACTTTGTCTATGTCAAAGGGGACGAGGCACCCAATGGATTCCTCGCCCGCAAGGTATATGTCGGGCTCGGCGAGAGCCATGACAATGCCATTGTCATCCGGGAAGGGCTGAAAGCCGGTGACGAAATCATTGTCCGCGGGGCACGCAGCCTCTCCGACAACGACCTGCTCGACATCCAACCCGAGAGCCATGAATGAAGAAAGGCAACCACAGCCCAAAAAGGGCAAGGAATTCTGGCTGACCTCCTTTTCGGTCGATAACGGGACCAGCATTTTTGTCATCATGCTGATGATCCTGGTTTTCGGGATCAGCTCCTACAACGACATGCCCAAGGAGCAATTTCCCGAAGTCAGCCTGCCGACGGTGTACATCAACACCCCCTATTTCGGCAACTCGGCCATGGAGATCGAAAATCTCGTCACGCGACCGATCGAGAAGGAGATCAAAACCATCACGGGTCTCAAGAATGTCAAGTCCACCTCCATCCAGGACTTCTCGGTGATCACTGCCGAATTCGAGACCTATATGGATATCGAGGACGCCGTGCGCAAGGTCAAGGACGCGGTGGATAAAGCCAAATCCGAATTGCCGGACGATCTGACCGAGGACCCCAATGTCTTTGACGTCAATCTCTCCGAACTCCCGATCGTGACCGTCAACCTCTCCGGTCCGTTCACCAACGACGAGCTCCGCAGCTTTGCCGAATATCTGCAGGAACGGATCGAGACCCTGGATGAAATATCCAGTGCCGAGATCAAAGGCTCTCTCGAAAGAGAGGTGCGCATCGATGTGGACATGGCCCGCATGGACGCTTTGCAGGTGACCTTCCAGGACGTCGAAAACGCGATCAACTGGGAGAACATGAACATGTCGGCCGGCGAAATCCTCAATGACGGATACCGGCGTTCGGTGCGGGTCATGGGCCAGTTTACCGATCCGGCCCAACTCGCCAGGGTGATCGTGAAAAGCGAAAACCAACGGCCCATTTTCCTCGAGGATTTTGCCACCGTGACTTACGGGTACAAGGACCGGTCGAGCATCGCCCGATCCGATGGCGACCCCGTGATATCCCTGGACGTCATCAAACGCAAAGGCGCCAACCTGCTGTCGGCAGCCGACCGGATCCGCGAAGCGGTGGACGAGGCCCAGGAAAAGGTTTTCCCCGAAAACCTCAAAGTCAGCCTGTTCAATGATCAGTCGGTATACACCCGCGCAGAAGTGAGCAATCTGGAGAACAGCATTATCTCCGGCGTCCTGTTGGTCGTCCTGGTGCTCTTGTTCTTCATGGGTATCCGCAACGCCATGTTTGTCGGCGTAGCCATCCCGTTGTCTATGCTCATGGGGATCATGTTCCTTCACCTGACCGGGACCACCATGAATATTGTGGTTCTGTTCTCCCTTATCCTGGCGCTGGGCATGCTGGTGGACAACGGGATCGTGGTAGTGGAAAACATCTTCCGGTACATGCAGGGTGGCGCGGACAAAGTCACCGCCTCCAAAGTGGGCACCGGAGAAGTGGCCGTGCCGATCATAGCCTCTACGGCCACCACCCTCGCCGCCTTTTTTCCGTTGATGTTCTGGCCGGGACTGATGGGCAGTTTCATGAAGTATCTGCCCGTTACGCTCATCATTGTCCTCACCTCCTCCCTGCTCGTCGCCCTCGTCATCAACCCGGTGCTGACCAGCCGGTACATGAAGGTGGACAAGCGCGCTGCCACGGCCGAACTTTCGGCCCGCCGCCGCCGCAATATCCATATCCTGGCCGGCGTCACAGCCGGCATCGCCCTCCTCGCCCATCTGGGCGGGATGGTATGGCTGCGCAACCTGATGATCATCACCAGCGGCTTCAGCCTGCTGAATTACCATTTCCTCCGCCGGGCTTCCTTCCGCTTCCAGGCCACCGTCATGCCCTGGCTGGAGGTGGTCTATTACCGGTTTGTCCAGTGGGCCCTCGAAAGGCGCCGGCCACTCTGGATGCTTGCAGGCACCTTTGGGCTGCTGGTTGTCGCTCTGATCGCCCTGGGCGTCCGCGGCCCCAAAGTGCTCTTTTTCCCGCAGGCGGATCCGGTTTACATCAACGCGTTTGTCGATCTTCCGCTGGGCCGGGACATCGACGAAACTGACAAGATCATGCGCGACCTTGAGAAGAAGGTCGAGCAGGTCCTGCAACCCCACGCACGGGTGGTGGATGCCGTCCTTTCCCAAATCGGGGAAAATACCTCTGACCCTAACAGTCCTCCCGAGCCGGGTGTCACACCGCACAAAGCCCGTCTGACAGTCTCCTTTGTCCCTGCCGGTGAGCGGGACGGTGTCTCCACCTTCGACATCATGGAGGAAATCAGGGCGGTCGCCAAAGGCTATCCCGGCGTAGAGATCATCGTGGACAAAAACGCCGATGGTCCCCCGGCCGGAAAACCCATCAATATCGAAATCCAGGGGGAAGACATCGAAGCCCTGGCCCTGCTCTCCGACGACGTGATCGGGTTTATCGAATCCAGAGGCATCCCCGGCATTGAAAAACTGCAGGCCGATGTGTCCATGGGCAAGCCGGAATTGCTCGTCCATATCGACCGCGAGGCCGCCCGTCGTTTTGAACTCTCCACCGCCCAGATCGCCTCCGGGATCCGGACGTCCATCTTCGGCAAAGAGGTTTCCAAGTTCAAATCCGGCGAAGACGAGTACCCCATTATGGTCCGCCTCAACGAGGACTACCGCAACGACATTCAGGCCACCCTCAATCAGAAAGTCACCTTCCGAAATCCCGCCAACGGGAAAATTGCCCAGGTCCCGGTTTCCGCAGTAGCCGACATCTCCTACACCTCCACCTTTTCCTCCATCAAGCGAAAAGATCTCGACCGGGTCATCACCGTTTATTCCAACGTCCTCCAGGGATATAATGCCAACGAGATCGTGGCCCGCCTCAAGGAGGAACTCGCCACTTATCCATGGCCCGAAGATGTATCCTATGCTTTCACCGGTGAGCAGGAACAGCAAGCCAAGGACATGGCCTTTCTCAGCACCGCCTTCCTGCTGGCCATCTTTTCCATCTTCCTCATCATTGTCGCCCAATTCAATTCCGTCATCTCCCCTTCATCATCATGCTGACGGTACTGTTCAGTACCATCGGGGTCTTCCTGGGCTACGTATTCACCGGTATGGATGTCGTCGTCATCATGACCGGTGTAGGCATTATTTCCCTGGCCGGCATCGTGGTCAACAATGCCATCGTCCTGATCGACTATACCAATCTGCTCCTGCACCGTCGCAGAGCAGAATTGGGCGTCCTCAGGGATACGGATATCCCCTTGCCGGAGGTGAAAGATGCCATCATCCAGGCCGGATCACGGCGTTTGCGTCCCGTGTTGCTGACCGCCATCACTACCGTCCTTGGACTGGTACCTCTGGCCATCGGATTCAATTTCAACTTCTTCACCCTCATCACGGAGTCAGACCCCCATTTCTTCATCGGCGGGGACAATGTCGCTTTTTGGGGACCCATGGCATGGACCGTGATCTACGGCCTTACCTTTGCCACCTTCCTCACGCTGGTGATCGTGCCGGTCATGGTGTGGCTCAGTCATCTGGGTGTCCTCAAATGGCAAGCCCGTTTCGGCGACAAAGAGCCCGCCAACGCCTGAACGACCGCCGGCCACCATCAAGGGTGACGTACCGGATGCCCGCCGGTGTCCGGTACGTCAGACGATGCCCGGAGGATTGGTATTCATGAAGTCACAGGATCAACCCACCCCTCATTCAACAACCCATCCCGGAATTAGAGAGGGGTGGGTTTTCGTGATCAACATCGACCCGCACCCGCTGATTGGGATGACCGCCACCATTTGGGTGTCGTCAGGCACTGCCAAACACCCCGGTCTGGCCTCCGTCCGGCTAACGCCCGGCAATACAGCCGACTACGGATTGGATGCGGACGACCCCCTGGCCGTCCTTTGCCGGGAGGCCGCCAGCCATTCGCCGGAAAACGTCCTTGCCCATTTCAACCGAAAAGGGCGCGTGGCCCGATCGCTGGAAGAACTCATTGCTGTACCGGAACGCCAGAAAGCCCTTGAACGCCACACCGACCGCTGGGTGGCCCAGTGGCTGGAACGGGCCGTCCGGACGGATGCGGTATTGACAAATGGCCTGGTGCGTCATGGCCTGCCGGAAAAACACCGCATCACCTGGTTGCGTCCCGACCGGCCCCTTCAATTATCCTTTTACCAAACTGGTGACGGACTCCGCTACCGGCTCCGGCTGGTCCACGCCGGCAGGGAGTTGCCTTTGCTTAATGCGGAATTCCATGTGCTGGCCGGGCCATCGGGGTGGGCCCTCCTGGGCCATCACCTGCTCGACCTGGACGGTCCCGCTGCCCTGCTCAAACCCTTCACGGCGAAAGAGGAGGTATTCATTCCCGCCCGCCATGTGCCGGTTTTCCTCCGGCAATTCCTGCTTCGTCACGCCGCTACCTCTGATATTGATGCCCATGGATTCGACATCGCCGGGCACAAGCAGATTACCGGATGCCGGCTGGGCCTCTTCCAGGACCTCTTTTCCGGTCGTTTTCGGGTCCGTTTGGCCTTTGCCTACGACGACTTCTGGACGCCTTCCCTCGATGACAGAGAAATCTTCCAACGGCTGGCCGAAGCTCCTGATGGCGGATTTGTCATTCACCAATACCACCGGGACCTGGCGGAAGAAAAAGAACGGATGAAACAACTTGCATCGTTTGGTCTGGTTCCCGAGCCGGGAGGCACCCTGGCCTTTGCCGATGCCGGTGAAGGCGCGGATTTCGCCACGGCGGCCAGGTGGTTGATCTCCCACAGGGATGCCCTCACCGACAGGGGGTGGGACCTGGAGGAATTCCATTCGCCCCAGGGCCGGTTGATCCCCGCATGGCCTCATACCGAAGAAGCCGAACCGGAAGGTGGGATGGACTGGCTGGACATCCACCTGCAGGTAGGCATCGCCGGGCGGAAATTGCCGATGACCCGCCTGAAAGAAACGATCCTCGAAGGGATTCCTTTTCACCCGATGGGTGACGGCACCTGCTTCCTGGTCCCTGCCGACTGGTTCGGCCGCTTCCGCAACTGGTTTGCCGTAGGCACCATAGACGGGGAGACATTCCGGTTCAGTCCCGCGCAATGGAAGTCCCTGAACGCCTCCACCGCTGTGCAGGCAGAAGGGGATGCCTCCCCGGCCCCGGGCACATGGGTTTTGCTCCCCTCCCCTCCCGGTCTCAGGGCCACCCTGCGACCCTATCAGCAGGCAGGGTTTTCCTGGATGGCGGGCCTGTTCGATGCCGGGCTGGGCGCCTGCCTGGCCGATGACATGGGACTGGGCAAGACCCTGCAGACCATTGCCCTCCTGCTCCATGTACGGGCAGGACTTCCGATGGCAGATTCCGGGTCGGTCCATGGGCAATTGGACCTCTTCGCGACTTCGCCCGGCCCATCGCGTCCTGATCCGCTCGGCGCCCTCATCATCGCGCCTTCCTCCCTGCTGACCAACTGGGCGACAGAACTGGCGCGATTTGCACCGGACCTCCGCGTCCTGCTCCATCGGGGCGCTGACCGCCAACGCCGTGCGGATACCTTGCAGGAGGCCGATGTGGTCATTACTTCCTATCCACTGCTTGTGCGGGACGAAGATCTCTTCCTCCAAACGGCTTTCCGCTGCCTGGTCCTCGATGAAAGCCAAACGATCAAAAACCCGGACTCCCGCACGTTTCTGACGGTCCACCGTCTCCATGCCCGCGTCCGGCTGACCCTGACCGGTACGCCTCTCGAGAACAGCCTGAGCGATCTGTGGGCCCAGATGCACGTCATCAATCCCGGTATTTTGGGCACTTTCCGCGACTTCCGGCAACACTACGGCATTCCTGTCGAACGCAGGGATGACCGTGACCGGCTGGAACAACTACGTGCACTCATTCGCCCCTACATCCTCCGCCGGACCAAAGAGGAAGTCGCCCCCGAACTACCCCCGCTGACCGAGCAAATGGTGTATTGCACCATGACCGAGGAACAGGCGCGCATTTATCAGGCGGAGCTGGAAAGGGTCCGACGGCTGGTAAGGGCCGGACAGGCCGCCGGACGATCCGGCCGGGGACCCGAGATGCTCAATGCCCTCATGCGTCTCCGCCAATTGGCGAATGTGCCCGCGCAATTTGAAGAATATGCCGGCGTCGCTTCCGGCAAGACCGAAACCATTTGCGCGGAACTGGAAACCATTTCCCGTTCCGGCCATCGCGGGCTCCTGTTTTCGGCTTTCCTGAGGCATCTGGAGGTATATGCCGCCTATCTCGGGCAGAAGGGCATACCCTTCGACACCTTTACCGGAAAAGATGATCTCCGCGAAAGGGAACGGGCCGTCAGGGCTTTGCAGGAAGAAAAGCTGCATTTCCTGTTGATCACCCTAAGGGCCGGCGGCGCCGGCCTCAACCTTTACGGCGCGGATTATGTATTGCTGGCCGACCCCTGGTGGAATCCCGCCGTGGAGCGTCAGGCCATCGGACGCGCCCACCGTATCGGACAAACACGCCCCGTCATCGCCCTTCGATTCATCACCCAGGACACTATTGAAGAAAAGATTGTCCGGCTCCAGCAACGCAAACAGAAATGGAGCGACGATCTGCTGGAGGAAGCCGATTTTCTGGGCGGCCTGTCGGACGGGGAATGGGAGGAACTCCTGGAAGACTGAGACCGGGATAAGTCCTGCCTTCAGCCCGTGGAAGTGCGCCGCCGGCGGGGCCACCAGTATTCACTCAGCCAGGCAAACAAAGAGAGCCAGGCCAACATGGCCACCAAGGCCGAAAAGCTGAACCAGGACACCAGGGTCAGATCCGTTTGGGCCTTGAGGAGGAGGAGCCGGCGGATCGTGTCGTCTACCAGATACACCGCATAACAACCCAGCAGCAGGAACTGCACTTTTACGGTGCGCTTGAGCCTGAGTACTTGCAACAGGTCCAGAGGACGGGTGCGGTGTCCCATCTCATGGCGCACAAACCGGTAGGCGAAATAAAGATAAATCCACCCGGTCAGCACGAACAGGATGTTCTCCAGGGGATGGATATAGTAGCGATAAAGACCCTCCCACAACTCCGCTTTGCGATAGGCGGGTTGTATCCACAGCGTCAAATAGGCCGACAATTGTCCCACGGCAGGCAGGAAATGTTTGATGTCTTTGCGGCTCAGGTGGAATCCCGGATACAACCGGGCTTTTACATAGAGGAATATGACCGGTCCGACGGCCAGCGACAGGGATACGGGTACAAACCTGAGGGCGGCCACGCGGTCATACACGCCCGACAGGAGTAGCGCTTCATGACCAATCGTGGCACACAGCAGCAAGAGGCACACGGCCAGCAAACGCAGGGCCAGATACCCTTTGCGGGAGAGAAACAGCATGGCCAAAGCCGTCAGGTTGCCGTAGAGGATCACCACGGCTGCTACGGCAAAAAGGCCGGATTCAATCCACAACTGCAATGTCTGTTTCAATCTGGGGAGGGTGAGAGACAAATATGGTATTTTGGCGGCAAAACTGAAGCATGGCACGACCCGTACATACCCATCTGGGACCCGAAGATTTCATGACCCGATCCTCCAACGGTACCTCAACCTGGATCCACGACGAACCGCCTGCCAAGGGAGGACGTGATCAGGGACCCTCCCCTGTGGAAGCGACGCTGGGCGCTGTGGGTGCCTGCATGGCCATCACCGCCAAAATGTATGCCCGCCACAAGGGGTGGGATCTCCGTGAAGTAGAAGTGGACGTCCGGATCGAGGGGAATGAACCGGGTAGTCAGCCGGTGGTGTTCAAGAGAATCCGGATGACCGGTGACCTTACCGACGACCAACGCCAAAGGATCGCTTCGGTGGCTTCCAAATGCCCGGTTGCCCGACTCTTCAAGAGCGAGGTGCACATGGAAGAGGAAGGGCAGATTTGATCCGGGATTCTGAATTCAGACTTGTCCCTGGAGGCCGTAATCCCGTATGAACCGGTCCGGATCCACCCGACGGAAATAAAAAACCGCGAATCCCACGGCAAACAAGCCGAGGTAAAGCGGATGGCGATTGAGCAGGAAAGCGATGACTGCCACCATATTGGCGGCTTCGGCCAGGACCCACCCGAAAAGGAGGGGTGCGCGATAGTGCTCCAGCTTTTTTTCGGGGTCTGCCAGCGCACGGCCGACCGGCAGTCGCTTTCTGTACCACCATGTCGGAAACACAGCGGCGAACAGTAGCAACAATACCGCCAATACGGGAAGGACCACACCGCCGATTTCCTGACGAGGCAGTTCCTTCCGCAGGAAAAATAGAGCCGGAGCAAGCAGGATCAACTGGCTGAGTCCCATGACCATCCAGACCACCTGCAGCACTTTGAGTTGAGCGCGCATGAGACGGGAATCTGAAACGCTCCGGCGGCCGGAGGCCCTTCATGGCAGGAAGGGCCTCCGGTATCCGGCCAGGGAGCGCATGTTATTTAATGCCGTGCATCCATCGAGAGAGGACCGGGCCCAGCAATATCAGCAGCACACCCGAGCCTATGGCAAAAAAGCCGATGTTGTTGAATACCCCCATGGCCTTATTCATCATTTCCACCGGATCGGTGATCGAAGGGTCGACCGCGGTGTATCGCGCGATGTATTTGCCTGCCTGGTGGGCAATGGATGACGAAAGGAACCAGATCCCCATCAGGAAACCGACAATCTTGGCCGGTGCGAGCTTGGTGACCAGAGACAGTCCCACCGGCGAAAGTGTCAATTCACCCAGGGTGTGCAACAGGTAAAGCATGATGAGGAAAATGGCGGGCACCAAACCGGCCACGGCGGCGGGTTTGCCGAGATTCATCACGAGAAATCCCAAGCCCAACAAAATAAGACCCGAGGCGAATTTGTAGGGAGCTGCCGGTTCATATCCCGACCGGGCCAGCTTGATCCACAGCCACGAGAAAAGCGGGGCGAAGATCATGATGAACAGCGGATTGACGGCCTGGAAAGACGTCGTTGTCATTTCTATCCCCAGGAGGTTCTTGTTGATGTTCCGCTCCGTGAAAAGATTCATGGCCGACCCGGCCAGCTCGAAAAAGGACCAGAAGACGGTGGTAAAAAACAGCAGGATGACGATCACCCAGATGCGTTGCTGCTGGGGGCGTTCGTACTGCCGGGCCGACCAGAGAAGGTACAGCAGGATGCCAGCGCCAAATATGCCGAGCAATACGTCCACCGCATCGTTGTAGGTAATAAGCAACCAGGCTATGGGGATGAGCAACAGGGTCACCACATAAGGGAATACGGTAGCGCTCATGCCCCATATCCGGGTGGTCCCGGCGGTGTCGGGCACGAGGCCTTTGTCCTCATACCATCCTCCCCTTTGGGCCCACAGGAAAATCACGTATCCGAGGAGCATGCCTACGCCGGCGGCAAAGAAACCCCAGCGCCAGCCTTCCAGTTCTCCGATGGTCCCGCAGGTGAGCGGCGTCAGGAAAGCACCGATATTGATCCCCATGTAAAAAATGGTGAAGGCCCCGTCGCGCCGGGGATCGCCGTCGGGGTAGAACTTGCCGATCATGCTGGAAATGTTCGGCTTGAAAAATCCGTTTCCGATCACCAGCAGGGCCAGACCGATATAAAAAGTCGTCTGGTTGTCAAGAAACAGGGTGAACTGACCGGCCGCCATGAGGAGTGCGCCCCACAATATGGCCTTTCGGAAGCCCATCATTTTGTCGGCCAGGACGCCCCCCATGATGGGCGTCAGATACACGAGAGCGCCATAAGCGGCATAAATCCCGTAAGCTTTGGCATCATCAAATCCGAACCCGCCCCTTATCAGCTCGGCGGTCATGTACAAGACCAGCAGGGCACGCATCCCGTAGTAGCTGAATCGCTCCCACAGTTCGACCATGAAAAGGGCAAACAGGGCCTTTGGATGGACCTTTCGGTTGGCAAAAATGACGAAGGCCACCCACACAGCTACCGCCAACCAGGCGATG
>JAGFIW010000118.1 GCA_024103195.1 Saprospiraceae bacterium
GCAATCCTTTCTCGGCCCATCCGCTCCCTTTGCGCACGGCCGCATGAAGACTCAGGTCACGCATGCCATTGTTATTCAATATGTTGGCATGGCTTCGGGTAAAGTAAAGGATTGACCCACCCGGATCCAGAACGGCTGCACCATCGTGATACATGCCGTCCAGATCCCGCAGTCTTTTCACCGATCGCCACTGACCGCTTTTATCTCTTTCGGCGTAGAACATACTGGTGAAGTTGCGCATCGTCCAGCTGTCATGAATGGCCCCGGGACGGGTAAATTCCCGGTCTGTCGTAAACAGGAGGCGGTCACCCCATGGTGTAGCCGCGAAATCGGAACCAGCCGAATTGATATAGGGCAAATGCTCCATGGTCACTTTGTATTCCCATTCCCCGGTTTCCACCACCGTACACAGATCACCTGCCGATATGCCTTTGAGACGCAGATAGACCCTATAGCGATTGTTGGCTTCTTCACACTGTCCCACCATCTTGAGTACTTGCGCCAGATGGAGATGATCCTCTGGAGACCGGGCCTGGTCAATACCCCTGGAATACCAAAGGGCGGCCTCGACAGGCATTCCGTTCATCCTGTAATTGTCTCCCATTTGCAACATCTTGTCCCCCGATCCGGGCGTATTCCCGTAGCGCTCCAGATAGCTTTGGGTGGCACGCGCATAGGCCGCCTTGTCGGGAAGAGCGAATGGATCGGCCGTCAGCCAGGAGCTTTTGGAGGTATAGTCAAATCCGGACTGGGCGAAAAGGGAGCCTGCGCAAAGGAGCAGCGCCCATCCGAAACAAATAGCGGTTTTCATGGGAGTGGTTTTTTAGAAGAAGCGGATATGCCTGGTGCCGTCCTGCATTTTGACAAGGGAATATTCCAGCATGATTTCCGCTGTACCATCGGAATAGCGGTTGAGTCGGGATACCGTGAAATCGTAGGCAATGCCCATTTTCCATTGTGGACTCATTCTGTATTGCACGAATCCGGTCAGTGCGTCATCGAGCCGGTAAGAGGCGCCGACAATGAACTGGCTATAGAAAAGAAGGGATGCGTCCAGGGCCAGGTCAAGGGGGGCCGAGGGGTTGTAACTCAGCAGTGTCCCGGGCCTGAAACGAATGGTCGGTGACAGCCGAAGGTCAAGCCCCCCCATCACGTACCATTCCCGGTAATCCTCGACATCCATGTGGTCACCACCGCGGAATAGGTGGTACTTCATGAACCTTGGCACTGAAATACCCAGGTACCAGGAGGTGGTATTGAGGGCAATTCCAGCCCCGAAATTGGGTTTCCAGGCCGTACCGGCCTGTCCCCCGATCATGGCATCATTGGCATCCATGGGATCGGCCATCGGCCAATTGACGCGCCCGTACTCCAGGACACCCAAAAGTCCCCCAAGTACCTGCACACCATTGCGGAATTGCACCCGGTATGTATAGGAAGCTGTGGCCGTCCCGGTCTGAGTCATACCGATTTGATCGTAACTCAGCGACATACCCAAAATGGTATTATGCCGCGTCAGCGGCGCCACTACATTCAGCAAACCTGTCCTGGGAGCCCCTTCCACACCAAACCATTGATGCCGGTAAAAGCCGCTGATCGTCAAGGCTTCATAAGCCCCGACCAGCGCCGGATTGAAATTCAGCTTGTTGAACGTGAATTGCGAGAATTGAGGCGATTGCTGGGCACCGGCGATTCCGGATGCAGCCAAGGCCAACAGAAAGACGAATAGTTTTTTCATGCTTTCGCCGTTTATCGGATGATCGTGACATATCCCTGCATGAATTGGGGATTGTCCCCATAGACCTGCAGGCTGTAGAAGTAAGTTCCAGGAGGCAAGGGATGGTTGTTCCACAAACCTGCCCAATCCTGGTTGTATTGATCGGTGTAATACACCTCATCCCCCCACCTGTTGAAAATGCGCAGTTCGTGCTTGGGATATCGGTCGAGACAGGGAATCACCAGGGCATCATTGGAGCCGTCCTCATTGGGTGTGATGATATTGAAGACATGGCAGTCCTCGGGTATATTGTCAGCCCGAACACGGACCGTCACGGTGGCGGTGTCGCATTCGCTGTCGCACAACTCCCCGCAGATCTGGTAAGTAAAAGTGACATTACCTTCAAAACCAGGCTCCGCCGTGTAGCGGAATCCCCCGTTGGCAAAAAAGGACAACTGACCCACCTCAGGCCCCTGGACGAGGCTCACCTGGACAGATCCTGTGTTGAATACGTCATTCCCCATAACATTGCCTTCCATCATTTCATCCTCCAACTGCAGGATGAAATCATCATCACCCGCATGGAGCTCCGCAGGTGGAAGCACGCTGAGAATGACAGGAATCGATCCTAGGGACGTGCAACCGTCCACAGTCACTTTGACCGTATAGGCACCATCCATCGTCTGCGCGGCATCCGGTATGATGAGCACCGGATCAGAAGTGGCCCCCAAAACCATCGTCTGGCCACCCGAACCCGTATATGTCCATTCATAGGACAAGCCGGGACCGGCATATAGCTGGGTGGAAAGGATAACCTCATCACCGATACAAATCAGGGTTGGATCTGCCTGAAGGGTGGGACGTGCCGGGGTTTGTTTGACGTTCAATGTAATTTGGACCGAGGGACCCGTACAGCCCTGGGCCGATACGGCGGATAGGGTGTATGTGCCTCCAGACCCGAGACCAGGGACAAGTGGAGCATTCAATGGCTCCTGATTGCCCACCGTATTGGTGAAGACAAATCCCGGTCCTGTCCAGGTATAAGTGATGTCGGCAGGGAACGGATTGGTATTCTGACCCGAAAGGATGATTTGTTGTCCGGAACAGGCATTCCATTGCGTGGAGCCCACCTCGATCACGGGTTCAAAGGGAGGGCAGCAGGCAAACTCCCGGTAATCGGGAAGACCGTTGCCTGAACTGTCGGGACATGGGTCACCGCCCTGGCACTCCTCCTGATCCGTTTCGCAATCGCCATCACTGTTGAGATCGTCTACATCGGGCTGACCATCACCATCCGTGTCCACACATTGATAGGGGGTAAAACATTCATACCCATCGCGAATGCCATCCCCATCCCGGTCTATGTCTTGAAAATCAGGATCGCCATCACCGTCCAGATCCCGGGGATCCGAAATGGATGCCAGAGACGTGCCATTGGCATCCGATTGAAGTCCTCCCCGGTTGGTTATCTGGACAGGACTTACACCTGCTATTCCGTCTTTGTCCGGGTCGGCCCATTGCGCCTCCAGAACATCCGGAATGCCGTCCCCGTCTGCATCGAGATCGAGGTAATCCGGGATCCCGTCATTGTCGGAATGTTGCTCGTCGGTCAGCGAGACCAGGACCAGTCCACCGGCATCGGTCATGAGCCTGCCATCGGGATGCACCGTGACCGGACTCACGCCTGACATGCCGTCACCGTCCGGATCCTGCGTTTTTTGCTCTGCAACATCATGAATGCCGTCATTATCACTATCCACATCCCTGAAGTCGGCCAACTGGTCCCCGTCTGAATCCCGGGGAAATGAGAGAGGTTGGCCTGTCGTCACGGGATTGATCAAGCGGGGAATCCCCATCCAGCCGATATCGGGTTCGCCCTGACCGTTGTCGGCCCTTCCGTCTCCATTGCTGTCCAGATAGGCCAGCCCGTTTTCCGACAGATCATGGATTCCGTCATTGTCACTGTCCAGATCCCGGAAATCCGGCACCTGATCGGTATCGCTTTCGCGAATGGTATAAATGACGGTAGCGTCGGGATGATCAGGGTGGGTAGAGATGAGGTTGTAAAGTCCGTTTTGGCCAAACAAAGCATTCGGCGCATCAATCCGGCCATTTCCGTCAGGGTCCTGCACCGTATGTCCGGCTTCGTACATGTCGGGAATGCCGTCGTTGTCACTGTCAAGGTCATTGTGGTTGGCAATTCCGTCCCTGTCGCCGTCATAGACTTCATGAACCCGGTCACAAATACCATCGAGGTTGACATCCTCACATGGATTTTGCACCAAAGGGTCATCGGCGTCCATGAAATTGGGAATCAGGTCGGCATCTTCATCCCCATCCGGATTCAATCCACCCGGCAGACAATCAAAGCCTTTCTGGGCACAGAATTCCCAATGGTCCGGAATACCGTCGTTGTCGTTATCCAGATCGACGGTATTGGGAATGCCATCACCATCCGTATCCTCATTGAAGAATAGATTGGGATCCCGAAAATCATCCACGCCATTGCCGGAGCTGTCCGGACAATCCGGGCTGTCCCCGTTGGGGCATTCGACAATATCCGGCAGGCCGTCATCATCACTGTCGAGGTCCAACCAGTCAGGGATTCCATCCCCGTCTGTATCCAAACAGGGCAATTCGGTATATCCGTTGGGAATATCATAACATTCGTATCCATCCGATATGCCATCATCATCACTGTCGCGATCCCGGTAGTTGGGCAATCCGTCCCCATCATAATCCGGAGGATTGGTGACAGGAATGATGGGTTGACCATTGGCATCAGTGGTCGGCACCCCATGTAAATTGATCTGCGGCACTCCCGTTCCGGCTATGCCATCGTAGTCCAAATCCAGAACACCCGCTTCATAGGCATCCCAAATGCCGTCATCATCACTATCGAGATCCTGAAAATCAGCCCCATCGACACCATCCGAATTGAGCGGTTGGGAGGTGGTTTTCAGGATTACCCCCGTAGCGTCCTGGATAGGTCTGCCAAGTGCATCTGTAATGGAGTTGCCTTTCCCGGGGAGTCCATCTCCATCCGGATCCTGGCCAGGCGTTTCTGTTACGTCGTGCAATCCATCATTGTCTGAATCCAGATCATTCTGATTGCGCACTCCATCACCATCGAAATCAATCGGCAAGGGCAAAGCCTTGCCCGTCAACAACGGGGACAGCTGTACGGGAATGCCCACCGCGTCTGCCACCGGCAACCCGTTGCCGTCATCGATTCTGCCATCCAGATCACCATCAAATCCGCCTTGTCCGTTTTCGGCAACATCATGAATACCGTCGTTGTCCGAATCCAGATCCACCTGGTCATGGACGCCGTCACCGTCCAGATCAGGAAGCTGGTAGTTGGCTACCGCATCCAAACCATTGGGCTTGTCGGCCAAAGGATTGTAAAATCCATTGTCGCCAAAATCCGCCAATGGGGCGTCTATCCGCCCGTCCCGCATCACATCGGGTGCACCGTGCTGGGCTTCATACAGATCCGACATCCCGTCCTGGTCCGAATCCAGGTCCAGATGATTGGCTACTCCATCACCATCGGTGTCATATACCCCGGCAACCCGGTCACAAATCCCGTCTCCATCCAGATCCTGACAAGGATTGACAAATGCAGGGTCATCCGCATCTCTGAAATTGAGAACACGGTCCTTGTCAACATCCCCGGAAGGGTCAAGCCCGCCGGGCAAACAGGCGAAACCGGTTCCGCCACAATATTCCATCCGATCGGTTATGCCGTCATTGTCGTCATCCAGGTCGTACACATCAATGATACCGTCTCCGTCCGAATCCAGATCCGGATCATAGCAGTCCTTCACAATGTCGATGTAAAGGGTTACGGATTTTTTCAGGTCCTGCAGTGAGACATAGGACCAGTAATCCATGAGTTTCTCGTCGCCCAAACCATTGACAAAAGAATGGGTGTCCACCGCAGGTTGGGGCGCACCGGGAGTGCCTCCCCCACTGACATCTCCGCCAATGGCAGAATGGTCGAAGTAATACGCCACCGGGCCCGATCCTGGTCCGTTGAGGCGTGTGACCGTCAACCCGCCAGGCATATTTTCCACATCAAAAAGCATGAGATGCATCTCTCCGCTGCGCAGCGTACCCTGGAATTCGATCTTCAGAGGAAACTGCAACTGAGCCGGCACCACATTGCCGAGTCCATCCCTTCCATCCCAAAATACCGAATCCACGCCCAATTTGGCGAGTTTGGTCAGGAGGACATCCTCGGGATCGGTGAAAGATCCGTTCTGATTGATATCGAGCCGGATCTCCAGCTCCCCCCATCCTATGCTGTAAAACCGGATATAGCCTCCCAGCCCTTCACCCATGACATACTGTCCACAAAGGCTGTAAATGCTGTCGGCACCCTGCAAGGCAGAGAAATCCACCTGGGTCAATGGGTTGGCGTAATCCGGGATGGGAGCATTGAGCCATGTGGCATACCCCAGTGTGCGATACACATCCCATACGGGAGCCTTGTCAGGCAATGCCGGATCCGGAGGGTTGAAAAATAATTTGTTGTTGGAAATGAAAGGAATGTCGCGGGTCTGTGGCTCGTAATGATACAGGCTGCCCGCCATCCAGTTTTCTGGTTGCCAGGACCGGATAAATCCGGTGTTTTCCAGAGAACCATAAGCGGGGAGTTGCGTCGCATCGACGATTCCCCGATTGTTGCTGGAGATGAACCAACCCCACGGATCAAGATCCTCCATGGAAACCCGGTATAAAATTCCCTCCGCACTGAGGACATACATCGACAGATCAGCCAGGTAGCCATTGTCATTGAGCAGGGACACAAACTCCTGGGTGAATAGACGTCCGGTCAATGGCTCCCCGCCTTCATTGATGGGCAAAAGCTTGGACACGGTCACGTCCCACGCAAGGACCACGCGTTGATTGAGTGGTTGGTGCGTTTGCCGATTCCAATCTTCCGTCGCCAATACATTGTTGAAGGCGGAGGTGCTATACGTCGGATATTCCAGCAGAATGGTCCATACGCCTGCTTCCTGGTTTTGCACCTCGATGACACCGGGAACATACCCTTGGCCATTCACCGAGCCTCCGCCGGTAGGACCGTTGATTTCCTGCGTGCGATTTTGGATAATGCCCAATCCGGCCGTTTGGCCCAAACCATTGAAAACGGTATGCACGGAGCCATTGGGACGAATAACACGGATGAAGCCACCTGATACCCCCACGTGACTGGCCCCCACATGAATGAATTCCCCCGCTTCCGCATATACCTTGAGCTGCTGTCGCTGCTGGGCATTGTAAAACAGACGGTAACCCTTGGAAGATACCAAATCTTTGGACCCCTCTGCCGCCAGTTGATGGCAGAAGCCGGTAAGGAACAACAGCAGGAATAGACCCGCTCTTGGATACTTCATGGTAACATATTAAAATATACAAACATATGATGCTCAATTACCATACCAATCTCCCGGTCCGGGAGTATGGCCGGCATGGTATGGCCGATCATCCCGTGTTGTACGTCCGTTGCCCTTCAGGGTTGCAACGGGTTTTGTAGATTGGGGCCGAAAGTAACCCTGATGCGAATAGCCGCGTTCATCCTGATTTTTCTGCCGGTTTTTCTGGCTGGCCAAACCACCCTGCGACTGGAACAAATCATGCAGGGAGAGGATTATATCGGGCATTCTCCTGACATGCCGTGGTGGTCACCGGACAGTAAAACCATCTATTTCCGCTGGAATAAGGAGGCAGGCCTGTTGCCCAAACTGTATGCCGCCGATAGACTAGGCGCCATTCGCGAGGTTCCTTTCGAAGAAGAACAAAGGGTTCCTCCAGCCCGATTGGCGTGGGATACGGCCAGGAAACGCGCCGTTTACGCGTCCCGTGGCGATCTGTACCTTTTTGATAAGGCAGGTGATCATACGGTCCGTCTGACAGCCACCACCGTTCAGGAATCCCAACCGGTTTGGACGGCGGATGGCACAGGAATCACCTACCAAGCCAACGGCAACCTTTTCACCTATTATTGGCCATCCGGTCTCCTCCGGCAATGGACCGATTTCCGCACCGGAAAAGAAAAGAAGGAACCCGAAAAGGCAGACCAGGCCGCATGGCTGGAAGCCGATCAATTGCGCCTGTTTGGGGTATTGGCCGAACGCAAGGCCAAAACCATGGCGGAAAAGGCTCACCAGGACTCCCTGAAAAAAGGCGACCTGCCCATGCCCATTTATCTGGAAGACAGACGGTTGACCGGACTGACCATGGACCCTGGCTGTCGCTGGGTGACTTACATTTTGGCGCATGACAACCGCGCAACGGCCACATCCGTGACGGATTACGTCACTGAATCCGGATATGCTGCCGAACTAAAGGGCAGGCCGAAAGTCGGGGAATCTCCAGTTCTATCCGCCTTTTACTGCTACGACATTCTTCTGGACACTGTGTTCGAGATAAAAACGGATTCCCTGTCCGGTATTCGGGACAAACCTGCTTATATGAGGGAGTATGTGCACGACTCCCTTCCGTTTGACGCATTATGGAAGCACCCGAGGCCGGTTCGATTTCATGGGCCTGTTTGGTCCGAAAAAGGATTGGCCCTGATGGAATTGAAATCCCAGGACAACAAGGACCGCTGGATGGTTTTGTTCGACCCGGCATCCATGACTTTTATCCAAATCGACCACCAGAGGGACACTGCCTGGATTGGCGGTCCGGGCATCTATGGCTGGAATGAGGTGGCCGGTCAATCCGGTTGGCTGGCTGACGGTGAGACGGCCTGGTTCCTTTCCGAGGCTACAGGATTTGCCCACCTCTATACCCACCACGTACCCTCCGGTACAAGAAAGGCTCTCACCTCCGGCCAATGGGAAGTGTTGAACGCCGAGTTGGCGCCCGACAAATCTGCTTTTATTCTTAAAGCCAATGCAGGGGGGCCCTTTGAGCAACACATTTACCAGTTGGCTGTCTCCGGAGGCCGGTTGGAGCCACTGACTTCTGAAAAAGGCTTCCATGACGTGTCCCTGTCTCCTGATGGTCGAATGCTGGCGTTGCGTTCATCATCCAGTCGGAAACCCTGGGAGATCTATCTCAAGGAAACCCAGAGAAACGCAATACCCCTCCAAATCACCCGGTCATCTACCGAGTCCTTTCGTCAATATGCCTGGATCGAGCCGGAGATTGTTTGGGTGCCAGCCAGTGACGGTGTGGCCGTGCCAGCCCGTTTGTACAAACCTTCTCCGGACAAAGCCAACGGTGCCGGTATCATCTTCGTACACGGGGCCGGTTACCTTCAGAATGTCCATTATGGTTGGAGCAGTTATTTCCGGGAGTACATGTTCCACCATTTGCTCATGGAAAAGGGCTATACGGTATTGGATATGGATTACAGGGGCAGCAGCGGGTATGGCCGCGACTGGAGGACCGCCATTTACAGGCACATGGGTGGCCGGGACCTGGATGACCATATTGACGGAGCCCTCTATCTCGTGAATGAACATGGGGTGTTGAGGGAACGGGTAGGTATATATGGTGGTTCTTATGGAGGTTTTATTACCCTGATGGCCCTGTTCAAATACCCCGGTGTATTTGCCTGCGGCGCTGCATTGCGATCGGTCACCGATTGGGCCCATTACAACCACGGCTATACGTCCAATATTCTCAATACGCCTGTCGATGACCCGGAATCCTTCAGAAGGTCATCGCCCATAGAATTTGCCGCCGGGCTCCAGGACCCTTTGCTCATGCTGCATGGTATGGTGGATGTCAACGTCCAGTTTCAGGACGTAGTGAGATTGAGTCAACGGTTGATCGAATTGCGTAAGGAAAACTGGGAATTGGCGGTTTATCCGATGGAAGACCACGGTTTCCGGGAGCCGAGTTCCTGGCTGGATGAATACCGCCGGATCCTCCTGCATTTCGACACTTACCTGAGGCCCTGATCACCTTCACGCTCCAGGGCAGCACGCACACTCCCTTTTTGGCGCAATGTGGCACGGGCCTGTTCCTCGGTCCATCCCCGCTCCGCCATGAGCATGCGGATGGCGCGCGCCATCAATTTGTTGTTGGTGATCTGCATATCCACCATCTTGTTGTCTTTCACCCTGCCAAGACGGATCATGGTCGCGGTTGTAATCATGTTGAGCACCATTTTCTGAGCCGTACCCGCCTTGAGCCGTGTACTCCCCGACAGAAACTCCGGACCGGTCAATACGATCACGGGGTAGTCGGATACGGCGACCAGTGGGGTGTCGGGGTTGCAGGTAATGCAGCCGGTCGCGATGCCTTGTTCCCGGCATGCGGCAAGCCCGCCCGTCACATATGGCGTTGTCCCGGAGGCCGCGATTCCGATCACCAGATCACCTCCTTGCATTCCGGCCGCGTTCAGGTCCCGGATGGCCCGGGACGTGTCATCTTCTGCCCCTTCTACCGCTTTGCGTATGGCTCCGTCCCCGCCGGCGATAATGGCGGTCACCCAGGTGTCCGGTACCCCGAAGGTGGGGGGACACTCCGATGCATCCAAAACCCCCAGCCGCCCGCTTGTTCCCGCCCCTAGGTAAAATAAACGCCCCCCCCGCTCCATCCGGGCGACGACTGCTTCTACCAGGGTCACCACCGCCGGCAGCGCCTTCTGTACGGCCAGAGCCACCTGTTGATCCTCATGGTTCATGGCCTCGAGAATGGCCCCGGTGGTCAAGGTCTCGAGATGACGGTAGGGAGAATCCGACTCCGTTTGCGATTCCATGCGTCAAAGATAACTCATGCCGGAAGTGCCGTTGCCTGACGCCCCGGTCATCCCTGCAGCCTCTTCTTCTCCCCTTTTCACATCCCGCTGGCCCGCATTACCGCCTTGTTGCCAAAACGGGTGCGAATATGATCAAGAGCCTTGAGCAGGCTGACCTCCTCCAGCGTATCCTCGAAGAGATCAATCTGATGATGTCCGCGCACCAACCCGCTGAATTTGACTCCGATCAGACGGATCAGCTGGCGGCGCTGGTAGAGACGATCGAACAACTCCACGGCCGTATGCCGCAAAATTGTGTCGGAAGCCGTATAGGCGACGCGCCGCTGCATGGTATAGGTATTGAAGTCCGCATACCGGATCTTGACGGTCACACAAGAGGTCAGACGCCCGTCCCGCCGCAATTCGAAAGCGAGCTGGTCGGCCATGCCCCGCAGCCGGTCCCGCACGCCAGTTACATGGAGCGTATCCTCGGCAAAAGTCCGCTCGGTAGAAATGGACTTTTGCTCCTCATACGGTTCCACGGGGCGGTCGTCCTCACCACGCGCCTTGCGCCACAGATCCAGCCCGGGACGGCCAAACTGCCGCTCCAACAGACGAGGGGGGATCTCACTGAGCACACGAATGGTACGCACCCCCATAAAACTCAATTTCTTGTAGGTCTCCTTGCCGATACCGGGCAATTTGGCCGTAGAGAGCGGTGCCAGATATTCCCGCTCCGTTCCTGCCGGCACGGCAACCGCTCCATCCGGCTTGACCTCCCCGGTGCCCACTTTCGACACCAGCTTGTTGACGGCCAGTCCGAAGGAAATGGGAAGCCCGCTCTCCCGGCGAATCTCTTCCCGCAACTCCTGTGACCACCGGAAGCAGCCGAAGTAACGATCCATACCCGTGAGGTCCAGGTAAAACTCATCAATCGATGCCTTCTCGAATACCGGCGCCTTCGCCGCGATAATCTCCGTGACCAGATGGGAGAAATGGCTGTATTGGTCCATATCCCCTCTCAGGATAATGGCATCAGGACACAGCCGGAGCGCCATCTTTACCGGCATGGCAGAATGGACACCGAAACGACGGGCCTCATAACTGCAGGAAGCCACTACCCCCCGGTCGCTGTTGCCCCCGATAATCAGCGGCTTGCCACGCAAACTGTCATTCCGGAGACATTCCACAGATACAAAAAAAGCGTCCAGGTCCAGATGCAGGACCGCCCGCTGATACCGCACACCTTCCATAGGACCCATCTCGCCACAAAGATAAAACAATTTGTTTTATCTTTGTGGCATCCCCTTTCGAGGTTGGCTTAACGGAATGGTTTGGCCAACGTCGTGTCTCCCAGGAAGGCTTGGTCGGTAAACATGTGAAGAAAAGCTACGAGGTCTTCCACATCCTGGTCGCTCAAATTCAGTCCGTTTTGCTTGCCCGGCTTGGTCATGATGGGATCCAGCGTCGGAGAATGTTTTACCCCGGACTGGTAAAATCGCACGACTTCTTCCAGGGTGCGGAATCGCCCGTCATGCATGTAATGCTGACGCAATGCAACGTTGCGCAGGGTGGGTGTTTTGAACTTGCCCATGTCGGCCATCGATCCGGTCGTTTGATAAAGGCCAAGAGAGGACCCGGCAAATGCGGTGTCCAGTCCAATATTATGGTATTGATTGTCGGTGAGAAAGACCGACCCGTGGCAATGGAAACAATCCCCCTTCTCGCTGAAAAAAATGGCATAACCTCTCAGTTCGGCATCGGTAGGCCAAAAGCGACCCGATGTATCCCACATCAAGGAATCATACCGCGAACGCCAGGACACCTGAGTACGCATGAACTGCGCCAGCGCATACGCCACCTCTTTTTCTCCGATCTCTCCAACATCAAAGGCCTTCCGGAATAATCCGGGATAATCGGGATGATTGTTCAGCCGATGCATCGGCGTGCCAAAAAATTCTCTGACCTCAAAAAGGCACACCTCCTCCATGTCTCCTTGCAGTACTCCCGGCGCCATACCCCAGAAAAAATGCGTGTTCCACCCGAGATTGACATGGGGCAGCACGGGAGAACCCGCCAAAGTGAAACCTTCCTCCTGTCGGTGGCAGCTGGCACACGAAACAAGCTGGTCTGGATGAAGAAGGGCGTCGTAGTACAACCTGCGTCCCAAAGCCACTCCTTCCTCCGTCAAAGGATTGTCGGGACGAAAGGTCATAGGGGGAAAGCCGGCATGTACCTGCAATGTACTGGGAGTGGTTACCTCCTTGTCGGCAGGAGTGATTTCACCCTGCTTCCGGCATGCTGAGAACAACATGAATCCCGACAAGGCACAAACGCCTGCGACCCAGGCCAACCAAGGAAGTCTCATTGCCATTGAAATACATTCCAACCATTCGATGCCAGCTTTTGCATGGGACCGGCCTGTCCCATGGAGTAAGATCCGTCAAGGACAAAATCATATACCTCCGGGTCGCGAAACCATTCATTCACATTCATGATCAACCGGGGTCCACCCCCTGGTGGCTCTTCCTGGAGAACAACATCCTTCTGAAGAACCTCCATGCGGAAGGCATTTGTTCCCAAATGCATGGCATAACCACTAACCCCTTGATCTTCCTGACTCTTGTAATGACCTTCCAGCTTCAAAAAATGATAGCCGCCTCCCATAGGTACCGGCCATGCCATGTGGATGTTCTCCCAGTTGGCAGGCAATCCGTTCTCGACATTGGAAGCGGAATCCAGACCTATCGCAAAGCGGATGCTGTCAAAATGCCCCCGGATATCTGCCGGCAGCACTATCGATGTATGTCCGGCGTCAAAGGCCCTGAAATACCAAACACCATCCATGGACAGCGGATCGCCACCTCCGGAAGGATAAAACCGGAAATCACTCAAATACCCTTCGAGCCGCGTCACGCTGTATGAAAAACCTGCAGCATTTCGAAACCGCATGGTGTCTGGTTCTAATTCATGGCCATCTACCTCAAACCCGATCTCAATCAAGGTTTCCGGAGGCAAGGTTTCCGTTTCCTTTCGACAGCCTCCTATCAACAGGGACAATGGCAACACAATGGCCAGCCAGGAATATTGATTCATATAAAGTTTTATGAGTCTTTTATCTTTAATAAGGAATGCGTTGTAAAAGTTCCATAACTGCGATCATTTCCTTCCCGATATATGGAAAACCTCCAAAGAAGGTCCTGCTTATCTAAAAACGACCAGCTTGCGTATTTCGCGAACCTCCGGACTCCGGACTTCCACCCAATAGGTACCTGCCGGAAGTTCTGTCAATTCCAGAGAAAGCTCCTCGACATCCGGATGCCATAACATCCGCTGCGCCCAACCACCGGCAGATGGCCGAAGGATCACCTCAACAGGGTCAGCCCATAAAGGGCGCCCCCACCATCGAAGAAGGGTCTGGTTGCCTGCCGGATTGGGAAAAAGTTCAAGGTTTGAGACAGGTGAGCGCTCCCCGCCCACTCCTGTGGACAATGGGACATCCACACATGCCGTGTCAGAACAAAAGAAGGCATCCGTCACCCATACACAGTAGTTTCCGGGTGCCAGATTCACTGCTGTGTCCCCGGTTTGGCTAAGGGTATTGACGTCCCAAAGAATCGTGTATGGCGGCGTACCTCCCTGGACAACAACCCCTGCCATACCGTCCTGACCACCCGGAGAAGAAGGGAGGGACCACATGGAATCGATATACAGCACCGGGTGTCCTATGGCAAGATCTCTGAGGACCATCCCACATCCTGTGGCGTCTTCTACGGTCACGTGATAAACCCCGGTCGGCAAATTGTCCTGATCAGGTCCGGTAGCACCATGACTCCAGGTCACGAGATAAGGAGGGAGGCCACCCGTGATTTCTACCGAGGCAAAAGAATAGGGGTCGCATTCGTTTTCAAGATGGGCAATGACCTGGAAGCCGGAACCGCCCCCAATGACCAGACAGGTATCACGCAAGCATTCATATTGATCCGAAACCGTGACACAATAGATGCCGGCGTGCAGTCCCTCCCTTTTCCTGCCTGTGCCGCCATCGGACCACACATAGCTGTATTCCGGAACTCCTCCCGTCATTTTCAATTCAATTCGACCGGTCTCTTCTGCCGTACATGTATCCGATTCCGACAGCACCTGCCACCACTCCATCAGGCTGGGAGGGCCCTGTATGGCTATGGCCTGAGGAAGTGCCCGGGTACAACCGAGGCTGTCTTCTGCACGAGGCAGGTAGTGCCCGGGTGATAGCGCCGTCAGGTGCTGTCCGGTAGTAAAAAAGACGCCGTCTTTATCCCAGAAGGTGGTGTAAGGAGGGGCGCCCCCGGAGACAAGTAGCTGAATTTGGCCGTCGCTGTTTCCGAAGCATGTTTCATGTTTGATACCCGCAAGCGGAACTTGCAGATGGAGCGGCGGGGGCGCTTCAAGTACGACAGGACCGGAAGCCAGGACACACCCCCGATAGTCAGTAACGGTAACTGTATACTCACCGGCCGGCAAGCCCGCTGCCAAATCGACAGGGTCATCCTTGTCTTTTTCCTGTCCGGTATTCCAATTGAATTGATACGGCCCTACCCCACCGTGTACGACAACCTCTATCGCCCCTCCTGAATCACCGTGACACCGGATGGGGGCTCCAATCAGGACCTCAAGGGTGTAAGGATCATCCGCATTGACCACACCTATGCCTTCCAGGGAAGTCACGCATCCCCTGCCGTCCACAACGGTAACGCTGTAGAAACCGGATCCCACTTCCTTGGGATCTTCCCCCGTAAAACCATGCGACCAGGCAAACTGATATGGTGGTGTGCCTGATACATGGATATCAATTTGCCCTTCAGACTGCTCGCCGCATTGCGGAAAAGTGACGCCTTGCAAGGCAATCTTTAACGGTTCCGTTTCTTCCAGTATGATGCCCTGCAAAGATGTCGTGCATCCCAATGCATCGGATAAGGTGATGCTGTAATTCCCAGGTAAGGCATTCGGCTTCTCCGATCCGGTTGAACCGTCCGACCACAAGAAGGTGTAGGCGCCGCTACCCCCGGTCCCCTTCACCCGAACCCGTCCGTCCGAGAGGGCGTGGCAAGTGGGATGAACCAGCGTGTCCAACTGGAGGATCAACGGATGGAGGACACCTACATGCAGGGTCGGAGTGACCCGCGTGCATCCGTTCTGATCCGTCAGCGTTGCGGCGTAGGTGCCAGCAACCAGGTCAGTTCGCTCCTGCCCGGACAGTCCATCCGACCATTGCCAGAAATATGGAGGAGTTCCTCCCTGCGCATGCCATCGTATGATTCCATCCCGGGACCCGGCGCATGTCTCCGGTGTTGTTTCCAATAACAAATATTCCAGGGGTGCCGGACCCGGCACCTGGACTACAGGGCTTGCCCAAAGGCACCCTTTGGCATCCGTTATGGTAGCCCGATATTCACCCGCCAAAAGGGCAGGACGGTCTTCGCCGATGAATCCATCACTCCATAGCACCTGATAAGGCGGCTGTCCCCCCAGGATCTGGATCCAGCATTGACCATCAGGGGTGTCAGAACAAGTCGAAGGATGAACATCCGGTATCCATTCCAAGGGCGGTTGAGCGGCAACAATCAGGGAATCGCGGACAGATGTGCACCCATTGGCATCGGTGAGGGTCACATGATAAATTCCTGGCGACAACCCGGTTCTTTCCTGTCCGACAATACCGTCAGACCATACCCATGAATAAGGTGGCTCCCCGCCTGACTGGGTTACAAGAATGGATCCGTCCGAAGTACCGGGGCATGATTCTGGTTCCACCAGGGACCCGGTCCACAACGGAGATGCTGCTTCGACTTCCAGATGGGTCAATTCGATGGAACAGCCACCACCGGTCACGGTTACCGCATAAAACCCTGGGCCGAGATCATCCAAAACCTGGGTCGTGTCACCGGTGGACCAAATAAATTGCGCCGGACCACCGCTGATTACGATCCCTATTGCCCCATCGGCCAGTCCGGCACAGGATTCGGGCCGGGTATCAATGTCTTCGATCACCGGGCCGGGGCCATTGACGACGACGGAAGGCAGAATGCGCATGCAACCTGACTCGGCGTGGGTCAGTGTGATCCGGTAACTGCCTTGGGCCAGTCCGTTGAGCTCATGAGCGCCCTGTATATGGAAAGCCTCCCCGTTAACGGGGCCCGCCCATGCGTAGTGAAATTCCCCGGGCTCAAGCGGTTCGATGCGAATGCTGCCATCCGACCCTCCACAAGTACTCACATTGCCAACAGTGGTTTGCAGGGCGGGTATCCCTGGCCATCCAGCTACAAAAATGGCATCGGTACCGGTACAACCTCTGAGATCCATGACAGACAGCGATAGCCAATATCCGGAGGTGTCGGGTGCCGAAACAGGCACCACGATCTCCTGAAACCCGTTGGTCCATTGGTACGCATAAGGAGGCAACCCCCCGGCTACTTCCGCAACCAGCAAATCGGTCCTGCCCATACATACAGCAAGGGTATCTGTTCCCAGGTCGGGGATGGGCGATTCCCAAGCATGCATGTCCAATGGAATTTCCGCCATGCAGCCATGAGAGGATACCGCCTTAACCCAAAAGAGGCGGGAACTGTCTATCCCCCAGACCGGCGGATCCATCATGTTCTCAGGCAAGACTGGCTTACTCCAGTGATAAGTAACGATTTGTGCTGGAGAACCCAAGGATTGATACGGGATGGAAGACAATACCATCGTATCCCCGATGCAATAGCCGGGATCAGGCTGAAAAACCAGATCCGGAGCTTCAAGGATGCGTACTTGGAAGAATACGCCAGGACTGGAACATCCTTGACCCGGAACGCTGTCGAGGAGATAGAAGAAGGTATCCCTGGTCCAGGGACCTGCCGGCATGGCGTGGCCGATGTGAAAGGCTTCCTGGGCATTTTCCCCGGTATACCAATAATATTGACCGAATGGCTCGGAGAGTGGTTGAATGATCGTATCCACACCCGCACATATCTGAACGACGGGCATCACCGGGGCAGGAAGGATTCGGTCATCTCCTTCACCGTTACAGTTTTCATCCAACCCATTACAAGGAACCTCGTTGGCGCCCGGATGAATGGATGCATGGCTGTCATCGCAATCCGCCGCCTGCAGGACGTACCCGTCGGGAATGACACCGCTGCACGTGCGGACAAATTCAAGGGGATGGCCATAGCCATCACCGTCCGCATCCCGGTAGTAATACCGATCAGGTGGCCCCATCAGGGTCATTCCATACAGGGCGATTTCGTCGAGAGCCATCTGGCTGGTACGGGTTGGCCCGCTGATTCCGCTAAACCTGAGCTGGATGGTATCTCCCGCAAATCCGTCCAGACGAACATATTGCTTGTGCCATGCCGAGCCCTGATTTCCGGATAAAGACCACAATGGCACCCAATGAATACCACCGTCTTTGGACCCCTCCAGTAATAGCGTGCCCATGCCTGCCCCCCACATATGATAGTAAAAGGAAATATGACATGGAATGCCGGGGTCCGGGTCTATGGCCAGACAACCGGATTGCAGAATGGCCTTTGCTCCGGATTGGCAGGCAGGTTGCAAGGTCTGGAGCATCAGGTAATTACCGGTACCGGAGACATCCTCAAATGGACCTGTCTGCAAACTGACGGCGGATGGCCCGGATTTGGGAAGCCAGTCAAAATCATCCCCGGTTTCGTTGTTTTGCCACAATCCCGCCAACGGGAAAGCCGCCCGGCAAAGACATACATATCCGCAAGATGTCAAACTGTCGAAATGCGCCTGGTGGGCGGGAGGATGGGGAGCGTCACAATCGGTATGCACGCTGCGGGGACAAGAATTGGACGAGTATCCTCCGGCAGTACAATAGGTTCTCCAATAAATGTCATAAGTGGTTCCTGGCATCAAGCCGGTAATCACTACCGAATCCGCTGCAGCCCAGGGTCTTGCCAGGACCATTCCACCGACACCCGGGAAATGGCCGTTGCCGGGAGCGAACCCGGAGGGTCCGTATTCGATCAGCACGGTATCACAGGCATGCGGGACGTCCCACTGCAACCCGATGGCCGTATCCGACCAAAAAGCGACTTCTCCTTCCTGCACAGAGGAACAGGCGATGGGATCAAAGTGAAGAGCAAAATAGCGGAGTGAACCCGTATCCGCACGGGCATCATCACAGATTTTCAGTTGCCAGATGCCATTGGCAGGTCCACCATCCTCAAACATCGTCAAATTTTCATCCGGGACAAAAGTGCCTGTAAAGGCACCGTCATGTTCCAGGGGTAGAACAGCGTTACATTGCGAAGAGGAAAACCGGCACACCTGCAGACAGGATGTGTCTGAGGGTTGGCCCAGATGATCGCGGCTTTGTCCGTGTTCTCTGAAAAGCACCACCTCCTGTCCGGAAGGAGATACCAAGACAATGTGAAGATCAGCCAGAAAGGTGTGCCTGATCACCAGGTCGACAGCGGTCAGCGTCGCGTCTTGTCCGAGTATCTGACCGGGAGCATTGTCTACCTGCAGGTAAAAGGTACTGACTTGAGGACAATTTTCATCATCGATGGGAAAAAACAGTCCGCAGGAGGATGGGTTATAGCCCGCAGTCGTCCAAACAACCGGCATGAAGGTCCAGGCACTCCGCGTGCCTCCCTGACAAACCGCTCTGATTCGGGCTTTGTATCGGGTAGCTTCCGTGAGCCCCGTTACCTCCAATGGTTGGATGGTGGTGGAATGACTGGGAATACCCGTAAAGGACTGCTGAGCGGGGCATATTTCAATTTCCCACGCCTCGGGATTTTGGCCATCATTCCACGTCAGGGTAACCGCGTGTGGCCGGATATCCACGGAATTCAGGCTACCCGGCGCATAGCATTGGGCCACAAGCAGACCTGGGGCCAACGCCGTAAAAACCAGCACGGACATAAAGAAACCCCGACATGACATGGGGATATCCAACGTCCATGCCCGGCATGCAAAGGGGGGATATGCAGGCATGGGATGGTTCGGAAACGGACCTTAAAGATACAAAGCAGGAAGTTACCGCGCCATTATCCGGCCACAATATTGATCATCCTGCCAGGAACCACGATGACTTTTTTCACCTCTAGTCCCAGCAACCAGCGTTGGATATCGGGAAGAGACAAGGCCGCTCTCTCCAGGTCTGACGGTGCCGTTTCACGGGGAGCCATAAGTTCTGCCCGCTTTTTACCATTAATGGAAACAGGATACAAGATCTCGTCGGCAAGAAGTAACTCGGGATCTGCTTCGGGATAGGGCGCAAGGTGAACGGAACCTTGATGGCCGATGCGGTGCCAAAGCTCTTCTGTGATGTGAGGAGCGAATGGGGCCAGCAACCTGATCAAAGGCTCAAGGACAGCGGCAGAACGACATTCCAAACGCCTCAACTCGTTCAGACAAATCATGAAGTGGCTGATACAGGTATTCAGGGACAATCTTTCCAGGTCATCCCTCACCTTTCGGATGGTTTGGTGCAGGATGCGCTCCATCTCCCTGCCCGGGGCGTCTTCGGACAGTAGCATCTTACCATCCTCACCCACATACATGGCCCAAAAGCGCCGGAGAAACTTGGAAACCCCATCAATACCTTTGGTATCCCAGGGTTTGGATTGCTCGATGGGACCTAGAAACATTTCGTACATCCGGAAGCAATCCGCCCCGTAAGTAGCCACGACATCATCCGGATTGATGACGTTAAACTTCGATTTGCTCATCTTTCCCACTTCTGAATACGTGACCATGCGGCTGGATACAGCCCCCGCCTTTTTGGGCATGAATTGGCCATTTTGCCATACCCCTTGTCCGCATTCGAAAATGGCTTCTTTGTACTCCGGTCGCCATGCCACAAACTTGCCAAGTCCTTCGCCATCCAAGTAGGATAGATCCGTCCCGTAATCACGGACGAAGTCAATCAGTACCGGAATAGCCACGTATTGCGATCTGTCTTTTTCCTCCAGCAAATCCGCACTGAGAAAATAATGGCTTCCGTCCTTTTTTTCACGCGCCAACCAAAGGGATTCGATAACGCCCTGGATCATTCCCTGATTGACCAGCCGTCGAAATGGTTCCGCCGTGGGCACCCTCCCCAGATCAAAGAGGAATTTGTGCCAGAATCGCGCATACATGAGGTGCCCTACGGCATGTTCGGTACCTCCGATATAAAAATCAACCTCCTTCCAGTATTGCAGTTCCTCTTCGCCGGCAAATGAGGTAGCATTGCCAGCGTCCATATACCTGAGGAAATACCAGGAGGATCCGGCATATCCCGGCATGGTATCCGTTTCCCTCATGGAGCCGTCGGCAAGTTGCACCCATTCGGCAAGTCGGGCCAGTGGAGCCTTGCCTTCTTTGGTAGGCTGGAAGTTGTCCAGATCCGGTAAAGTGACCGGTAATTGGTCATCCGGCACAGGAACCGCCACGCCGTCCCGGTTGTAAACAATGGGAAAGGGTTCTCCCCAATACCTCTGTCGGGAGAATAGGGCATCCCTCAATTTGTAATTGACCCGTCTTGCTCCACAGCCCTCCTGCTCCAGGCGCCGGATGACCGCCTCGATGGCATCGGGTATCAACATGCCGTCCAGAAAACCGGAATTAACCAACCACCCCCGACGGTCTTCCCGGCCGGCATCCGGCCATTCCTTCCGGTCAATGATTTCGGGCACCGGCAATTGGAACTTTTCCGCAAAGGCCCTGTCGCGCTCATCATCCGCCGGGACCGCCATGATGGCACCTGCCCCGTAATCCTTGAGTACATACTCGGAAACCCAAACCGGAATCAGCTCTCCGGTGAACGGGTGGATGGCATGTGCTCCGGTGAATACTCCGGTCACTTGCTTGACTTCAGACTGCCGCTCTCTTTCCGTCCTCGTTTTTACGTAGGTCAGATAGGCATCCATTTCCTCCTTATGGTCCGGCGTAGTGAGCAGTTGCACCCATTCATGTTCGGGGGCAAGGACCATGAAAGAAACGCCGAAGATGGTATCAGGTCGCGTCGTGAAGATTTCCAAACACTGCTGATGACCGTCCAGTCGGAAAAACACCTGCGCACCCTCGGAACGACCTATCCAATTGCGTTGCATGGTCTTGAGTGCATCCGACCAATCCAATTTTTCCAGGTCCCCGAGCAACCGCTCCGCATAAGCGGTGATGCGCAAAGACCATTGCAGCATGGGTTTCCTTTCCACCGGATGACCACCCCGCTCGGAGAGTCCATCCTTGACTTCATCGTTGGCCAACACCGTTCCCAATGCTTCACACCAGTTGACGAAACTCTCCTTGCGATAGGCCAGGCGGTAGTTCATCAATATCTCTGCCTGATCGACAGGTGACATAGAGGACCATTCCTGGGCGGAAAAGGATCGGTATTCTGCGCTAAATGCCTGCAATCCATGGGTCCCGTGTTGACGGAAATGAGCAATAAGTTCCTCCACCGGGCGTGCTTTGTCCGCAGCTTTGTCATACCAATGGCTAAACAACCGGAGGAAAATCCATTGGGTCCACCGGTAATAGGACGGGTCACTGGTCACTACCTCCCG
>JAGFIW010000166.1 GCA_024103195.1 Saprospiraceae bacterium
GTTCAGGTCGCTCATCAACTGTTACCTTGTTATTTACTTCATGACGGATGAATCGATTGGTGTAGTTGCTATTACAGTAATCTTTAAGTTCAGCGTAGGTAGGGAGACGCTTCTCAGCCAAGCGATAATGGTTGATACATTCTTGAAATACATTCGATAACCTGATAATGTGGTCGTTGATGGTGTCTCTATCCGGGCCGCTCTTCACTCGGCCCTTGGTCCCGTCCCAGTTTTTGGATGATACACTATAACCAACCGAGTGACGGAATCGGAATCCCCGGCTGTGGTAGTTCATCATAATGGCTGATTTAGTCGCCTTGGGTCTGTCCAGTTGAAAGGTGACGCTCATGGTATTGCGATTTATATGTCCTGAAATATTACACGATTAATTATCGATGATACAAAGGTAATAACACCTTATGAAATGTCAAGTTTTTGGCGGAATATTTTTCAAGATCGTGCGCCTCCACCGTAAACCGAGCATATTCTGCATGCCTAACTGCGTGTGCAAATTCCTCGAAATGGTGATAATTCATGATAAAACCTGATAAGGATTGAGAATTTTACGGAGAGCCAACATCGCAACATCCCTTTGATTGTGTTTCAGTTACTATCAATTATTATCAAACACTATCACAACTGATGTGAAAGTTCGACTCCCTTATCCTCCACGAAAGCCACTCCCGACGGAGTGGCTTTTCGCTTTTGGTGCATGGCTCCAACGGCTGGCAGCAAAGGTTCCATATGCCTTCAGGAGGCTATCTAACCCCTCCCATTTCTCCCACAAGACATTTCGACTACCGTCGGTGATGGCGCCTCCCATTCTGCAACAAATACCCGCGCGCCCTCGTCCCGACCCTCGCATGGAAAATCCGGCCAAACAGTTGATCGAAAAAATAATATGTCTGGCAGGCCTATTCGTCACCTTTCTTTCTATCTTTAGAAAACATCGGCACCGAATATTTGAATACACCCCTTCTGCCAAGGGTAGCAAATGCTGCACGACAAGGGGGCGTAAGGCCGGCGGCGGCAATATTCATTCCTTGGGGGTAACCTCCCGCCAGACCTTCAAATAAAGAGACCGTAACCTATTCTTCCACCATTTAATCCAATTGGTATGTTCAAGACACTTTTTACCGTATGCCTCGCCCTGGCTTTCTCCGCCACCCTCCTTTCCGCACAATCCAGCAGCATCGGCGGTGGCGCAAATGTCGATGATCAGGTAGCCTCCCTCACCAAAAGCTGGGAAGACGCCTACAACAAAGCGGACGTCATGGCACTTCGCAAACTGATGTCCGCCGACATTCAGCGGACCAATGCAGACGGCACTGCCCTTTCAGGCCCTGATGCCGTCAGTGACTATTATGCCAAGATGTTCCAGTCCGGCAAATGGAAGGTGATGATCCGCCATGAAAGCTCCGCCATTCAGGCGGACGGCAGTATTGTCGCCACAGGCTCCTACAAGGCGGAAGGCACCGCTGCGGATGGAACCACCAGTGTTCATCGGGGAACCTATCGCAACGAAATCGTTCGTCAGGACCGCTCCCTCGTGATTCGCAAGATGAAGCTGCACGACTCGCTCTGATCCCTGCCGCAACCTAACCCAACAGGCCCCGGATTCATCACCCGGGGCCTGTTTGATTTTATGACCCGCGCCTTGGTTAGCCGTCAGCGCCAGCCGGTGGATCAGTCTTTCTTGCGCGGATTGTTCCGGTCCAGGACTTCATCCACTAAACCGTATTCTTTGGCCATCTGCCCGGTCATCCAGTTGTCCCGGTCACAATCCTCCTCGATCTTGTCATAAGGCTGGGTCGTGTGATGGGCAAGGATGTCGTAGAGATGCTTTTGGAGATCTTTGATGAGGCGGTAAGAGATTTCCATATCCGTCACCTGACCCTGCATGCCTCCCATCGGTTGATGGATCATCACCCTGCTGTGGTACAGGCATGAACGCTTGCCCTTGGTGCCGGCAGCCAGCAGGACGGCTCCCATGGAAGCCGCCAGCCCGGTGCAAATGGTACCGATGTCCGGCGTCACGTATTGCATGGTGTCATAAATGCCCAGACCGGCAATGACCGAGCCTCCGGGGCTGTTGATGAACATCTGGATATCCCGCTTGGGGTCGGTGGATTCCAGGAACAACAACTGGGCCTGAATGACATTGGCCACATAGTCATTGACCGGCACACCCATGAAAATGATGCGGTCCATCATCAGCCGGGAAAAGACATCCATACCCACTATATTGAGTTGCCTTTCCTCAATGACCTGTGGGGTGAAAGCATGGATATTGGGCACGGAGGTGGCCATGTACTTCTCCAGATGAAGAGAACTCATGCCGAGGTGCCTGGTGGCGTATTTTTTGAATTCGTCCTGATTCATGCGTGCAATTTAATGGGTATACCCGTTTCGAGGGAAAAGGTTTGGCCGAAATGCCTCCATTCGTCGATCAAAGTGCTTTGTACCTTCTTTCCACGTCTTCATAAGCGCGATTCATCCAATCCCGGAAAGCGTCGGGCGACATCTCCTCCTCCTTCAGGGTGACGCGCGCCAGCCAGGCGCCCGTCAGTTTGTGCCGGACGATCTCGTCCGCCAATTTGCCCCTGAACTCCTTGTCGGTCAACGCCCTGGGAGCAAGCTGGTCCAACATTTGCTCATCTGCCTGCCCGCCAAAATATTCCCGCAACTTGACCTTGTAGGCTTCCAGCAACTCCTCGTCCTGCACTTCGATGTCCGACAGGTCAAGCATCTTGTCCCTTACCAGGGACCAACGCAGGTCGGTGAAAAACCTCCTGTATTTTTCTTCGTCCCACATTTCCTTTTCCCCGTCATCCTGCGCACGCTGGACCACCCATTTCCGGAGAAAGTCCTCCGGCAAGGGCATCGCATTCAATTCCAGCATTTCAACTTTCATCAGGACTTCGGCATATTCCCGAATCGGTGGGGCAAAACTTTGCGCCATTTGCTGCCGGACCAATTCCCGCATGTCGGCTTCACCGGACACCTGTCCCGGGCCGAAAGCTTTGTCGTAAAACACCTGATCCAGAGGGGCGGGTGTCACCCGGGTGATCTTGTCCACACGCGCCAGGAAATCCCGGCTGGTTTCAGGAGCATCCTCTTCCAGATGGAGAATGTATTTGCGGGTAGCGGCATCATCGGCCGTTTTTTCAGCCTGATAGGGATCAAACCGGAAGGTATCACCCTTCTTTTTGCCGATCATCTCCTCCCTGAGGGTGTCGGACATCTGTTCATTGACCAGAAAATGGGTGTGTGTATGCACCCCGCCGGCCTTTTTTTGGCCATCCTCCCATTCTTCGAGGTGGAGCTCTACGTAATCCATGTCCTCGATCACGCCGTCTTCCAGGTCTGTTCGCTCTCCATGACGTCGCTGCAGAATGCCGATCTGGCGATCAACATCCGCATCCGGCACCTTTACACGGGGCAAAACGACCTTTTGCGACGCTTCAAACCCTTCCAGCGCGAATTCCGGGATCAGCCCCAGGTCGAAATGGACCCGGTAATCCCCAAGATCATCCAGGTTGAAGCGCAGACCCTCCTGGTCTTCCGCCAACATGGGCTCCCCGAAGAAAACCGGTTGCGCCTCTTTCAAATAATCCTGCAGCCGTTGGTTGATCTCACTCTGGACCACATCCGCCAGGATGGATTCGCCGTACATTTTTCGCACCAGGGCTTCGGGGGTGTGGCCCTTGCGAAAACCCTTGAGCTGCGCTTTCTTGCGGAATTCCCTGAGCTTGTCCTCAAACAGGGACACATAATCGGATTTGCCTACATGCACCGTCAGGCGGGCGCTCAGCGGACCTGTCTCTTCTCGGGTTACTTTTTGCATGGGAAAAAGAAAAAATTCGGTAGGTATTACTTGCACAGGCCGGCAAGACCGGGCCATCGCAAAAAATGGGTCATTCAATCCTCCGCCGGCAGGGGTGATCCCTTCCGAAGGAGGCATTCATTAACATCCGGAACAAAGTTCTTCCCGCTCCGCCTTCGTCGGCACGGGATAAACTTCTCGTCCCTCCTCATTCCTCCACTTCGTGTGCGGGTGGAGGGCCTTCCCGCTCCGCCTTCGTCGGCACGGGATAAACTTCTCGTCCCTCCTCACTCCTCCACTTCGTGTGCGGGTGGAGGGACTCGAACCCCCAAGCCTCGCGGCACCAGATCCTAAGTCTGGCGCGTCTACCAATTTCGCCACACCCGCCAAACGGTAAAATGCACCGGTTTGCTCAAAAGGAGGGCAAAGTTAAACATTTGCCCGCCACTTTCGAAGTAATGGCAATTTCCGTATATTTGTTGACGCGGTGTTCCCGGACTGCCTGTCCGGGCCCCGTGCTCGTATGTCCGAGACACTCGTAATTGCCAAGGAAGAGAAGCAGATCATTCAGCGGGCTTACAGGGAACTCCTCAAGTCCATCAAGACCCCTATGGATGATCAGGACAAGGAGGACATCCGAAAGGCCTACAACCTCGCCGTAGAAGCCCACGCACGGCAGCGACGCAAGTCGGGCGAACCCTACATCCTGCACCCCATCGCCGTAGCCCGGATCTGTGCCGAAGAGATCGGTCTGGGACCGACGGCCATCATCGCTGCCCTCCTTCACGATGTGGTCGAAGACACCGAATACAGTCTGGAGGATATCCGCCAACGATTCGGAGAGCGCATCGGCATGATCGTGGACGGACTCACCAAGCTCGACAGCGCCTACAATTCGGAAAGCCCGCAAGCCGAAAACTTTCGCAAGGTTCTTTCCACCCTCGTCAAGGATGTCAGGGTAGTCCTGATCAAAATGGCCGACCGGCTGCACAACATGCGCACGCTGGGCGCCATGCCACGTCACCGGCAGCTTGCCATTGCCGCAGAGACCAACTACATCTACGCGCCTCTCGCTCACCGGCTCGGTCTTTACAACATGAAGACCGAATTCCAGGACCTGTGCATGAAAATCACGGATCCGGAGTCCTATCAGGAAATCAAGCAAAAATTGCAGGAGACCAAAGCCTCCCGCAACACCTACATCGAGCGCTTCATCATTCCGATCAAGGAGGAACTGGAAGCCGCAGGTCTTGCCTACCGCATCACCGGAAGGCCCAAGTCCATCCACTCCATCTGGAACAAGATCAAATCCAAAGACGTCTCGTTTGAAGAGATTTTCGACCTGTTTGCCGTACGTATCATCCTCGATGTCCCCCGGAAGATGGAAAAGGCCTCCTGTTGGCAGGTGTATTCCATAGTGACCGACGTTTATCGCCCTATCCCGGAACGCCTGAAAGACTGGGTCACCACGCCCAAATCCAACGGATACGAATCCCTGCACACCACAGTCATCGGACCGGATGGCCGCTTCGTTGAAGTCCAGATCCGATCCGAGCGCATGGACGAGATTGCAGAGCGGGGATTTGCCGCCCACTGGAAATACAAGGGCATGAGTGACCAGCCTGACGTGTATGAAAGCTGGTTGGACAACATCCGGGAAATCCTCGAAAATCAGGAATCGGACGCCATCGAATTCCTGAACGATTTCAAAACCAATCTCTTCCACGAAGAGATTTACGTCTATACCCCCAAGGGTGACATGCGCATCCTGCCCAAAGGCGCCACTGCCCTGGATTTTGCCTTCATGATCCACACCGATCTGGGACTTCGATGTGCGGCGGTCAAAGTCAACAACCGCCTGGTGCCCATGGGCTACAAATTGATGAATGGCGACCAGGTCAGTATCCAGACCAACAAAAACCAAAAGCCCAACGAGGCCTGGCTCAAGATGGTGGTCACCGGAAAAGCCCGGTCAAAGATCCGGACCGCCATCCGTGAGGAACGCCAGCAGCAGAGTTCCATCGGCAAGGAAATCCTGGAGCGGAAACTCCAGCACGTCAAAGCTGACCTTGAACTCAACGCCGACATGCTGGTCAAGCATTACGGATACCGCAGCCGTCTGGATCTCTACAGCGCTGTCGCTGCCGAGGAAGTCAATCTTCAGGACCTGAAGAAATTCCGGGTGGACAACAACCGCCTCCTGCCTCCGGAAACCGAAGCCGCCCAGGTACAGGACAAGGCCAAAATGCCCGAGGCCGCTCCGGATCCCAACCGGAAAACCGGTCTTCCCCGGCTGATCATCAACGGAGAACCGGCCGACCAGTACGAATACACGATGGCCAATTGTTGCAATCCGGTCATGGGAGACGATGTGTTTGCCTTCCTTTCGACCAACGGAGGTGTCCGGATCCATCGTTCCACCTGTCCCAATGCCGTCAATCTGATGGCCAATTACGGCTACCGGGTCATGCGGGCCGAATGGGCCCAACAGGCAGGATCCTCTTTCCGGGTGGATCTTCAAATCACCGGCATTGACAGTGGCCCCGGCGTTATCGAACGCCTTTCCCAGAAAATCTCCTCCAACCTGGGCCTGGATATCCGGTCGTTCAGCATTGAAGGTAAAGAAGGCTATTTTGAAGGAAAGATCAGCCTGATCGTCCACAACAAAGACCAGGTCGTCCTGGCCATACGCGCCCTCAAATCCCTCGAAGGGATTTCATCCGTCGTACGCCTCGACAGTGCATGAACCAACCCGCTTGCCCGGCAGTTAACCTTTACACATGGCTACTCACACCCAAACGCATCTGAAGGATTCCGCCGCCGGTCACATCCTGGAGGAGGCGTTGAAGATTTTCAATGCCTATCTCGAACGCAACCAGCTTCGGAAGACCCCCGAACGTTTTGCCATCCTCGAGGAAATCTACCGCAGCACCGAGCACTTCGATGCCGAGAGCCTGTATATCCACATGAAAGCCCATAATTACAGGGTCAGCCGGGCTACCGTGTACAATACCCTCGAACTCCTCGCCGGTTGCGATCTCGTCCGCAAACACCAGTTCGGCAAAAACCTCACCCAGTACGAACGCTCTTACGGATACCGGCAACATGACCACCTGATTTGCCTCGACTGCGGCAAGGTGATCGAGTTTTGCGACCCCCGCATCCAGCAGATCAAAGATGTGATGGGCGACATCCTCAAGTTCAGGATCCGCCATCATTCCCTAACTTTGTATGGTGAGTGTCACGGGGCCTGTGAAAAGACGGCACAGGCTTTGAAGTGATATCACGCGTATTCGCCCGAAATCCCGATCCCATGAATTATCGCCTCACCCGCAAAGGGGAGTCCCAGGTCCTTTACCTGTACCGGCTCCTGTCCGATCTGGACAATCGCGTCATCCTGGACGAGATCAACCGAACCGTCCATGAAGATGACTGCCGGAACATCATTATTGACCTCTCACAACTCGATTACATGGACAGCAACGGACTCAATCTCCTTCTGGCCATGTGGCGACACCTTCGCCAATGCGGGTGCCCGCTCATGCTCACCGAGCCTCGTCCCGCCGTGCAGCGGCTGCTTGAAATGACCCGGCTGAGGGCCATCTTCGAGTTTGTGCCCTCCGTGGACGCCGCTCTCCTCGTCAATCGCTGAAACGCAAGAATTTCTGCTCTCCGTAAAATCCTGACGGGTATTCCCGGAAGATGAGCGAAATTTGCCGTTTATCCAGCACTCCAACCTTATGCAGGTAGACGTATTGTTAGGACTCCAATGGGGCGATGAGGGGAAAGGCAAGATTGTGGACGCCCTCGCCCCGCACTACCAGATCGTCGCCCGCTTTCAGGGTGGTCCCAATGCAGGCCATACCCTCGTCATTGACGGACGGAAGTATGTGCTGCATACCGTGCCCTCCGGTATTTTCCACGCGCATACCATCAATCTGATCGGCAATGGCGTCGTCCTGGATCCCGTCATCTTCCGGCGGGAACTGGCACAGCTCGATGAAGCAGGGGTCGAATACCGGCACAATCTGGTCGTCGCGCGAAAAGCCCATCTCATCCTGCCGACACACCGGTACCTCGACGCCGCCAGCGAGGCCTCCAAAGGTGCCGAAAAGATTGGCTCCACCCTCAAGGGGATCGGTCCGGCCTATATGGACAAAACCGGTCGGAACGGACTTCGCATAGGAGACATCCATCTGCCCGAGTTTGCCTCCCGGTATGAGGCGCTGAAAAAGAAACACCTCCGGCTGATTGCCCAGTTTCCCGACATCCCCTTCGATCTGGAAGGGGAGGAAATCGCCTGGATGGAAAGCCTGGACGCCCTGCGTTCCCTCCCGCTGGTGGATGGGGAATATTTTGTCCATGATGCCATTGTGGCCGGAAAACGCATCCTGGCCGAAGGCGCTCAGGGCAGTTTGCTCGATGTGGATTTTGGCACCTATCCTTACGTGACCTCCTCCAATACCATTACGGCAGGCGTGTGTACCGGCCTCGGCCTGGCTCCCCGCCATATCGGTGATGTCATCGGGATCACCAAAGCCTATTGCACGAGGGTGGGTAGTGGCCCATTTCCCACCGAACTCCACGGTGAGGATGGCGAATTCCTGCGCCGGGCCGGACAAGAATTCGGCTCCACCACCGGACGCCCCCGCCGCTGCGGATGGATCGACCTGCCCCTCCTCAAATACACCATTATGCTCAACGGGGTGACCCGGCTTGCCGTGACCAAGGTGGACGTCCTCAATGAATTGTCGCTCATCCGGGCAGCGACCGCCTACCGGTATGACGGCAAAATCCACACCCAGGTCCCCTTCGACCTGACCCAGACCCCCGTGCAGCCGGAATTCCACGACTTTGCCGGCTGGGAGGAATCCCTGGAGGCCTGCCGGACGGAAGACGACCTTCCCATTGCCTGCCGCCATTTCCTGACCTATATCGAGGAGCACCTGCATGTACCGGTATCGATGATCTCCACCGGACCGGAACGGGAGAGTCTTATTGAACGCTGACGCCGCTCCCCGCCGGACAACGGGCGGTGATCAGGTATTGAAAAGGAAGGGTGTGATGGTCGGCCGTGACCTCCTCGTAACCGGCAGCGATCAACTCCCCGGTCACGGTATGCGCAGCCAGTTTGACCTCCAAAGGCGGCCCCAGCCGGAGCGGCTTTTTGTGAAAATCCACCACCATCAATCGCCCCCCCGGCTTCATCCGTGTCCGGAGTTGACGGAAATACGCCACCCGGTCCTGCATGTAGATATAGGTGTTGACGACGAGAACGACATCCGCTTCACCCGCATGCAAATGGGGATCGGCCGGGGTGGCCAGCCGGATATCAAGTCGGCTCCGCAAACTGTCGGGAAGGCGCCGGGCTTTCTTTTCGAGATAATCAATGAAACGGGTATCGATCTCCAGTGCGATGACCCTCCCGGCCCGGGGAAGCAAACGGAAGCTGAAATATCCCGATCCCGCCCCCAGGTCCACGACTGTTTTGCCCGTCAGGTCGCCCAGGGCCTGAAGGATGACATCGGGCTTTTGCCAGCCATCCCGCTCCTTGCTTTCGTAAGCATCCACCAACCCTTCGAAATTTCCGCCCCCGGACGCCGTACCGGAAGGAGAAGCCGGATCCGGTTTGTCCGGCTGGCAGGCAGGGTACATCATGAAAATGGCGGCACAAAGCAGGAGCCGGAACATGCCGGCGAAGATAGCGGGTTTGGCCATTCCGCCTCCTATTCCTGCTGGTAGGTCTGCAGGGCCAGCAACAACTGCTGGCAAATCGCATAAAATTCGGAAGGTTGACCGGCAAATTGGTTGACGATAATGCTGAACGCGAGGAGATCGCCCTTCCTGGTCTCCAGATACCCGCTCAGCCCTCTGACCCTGTTGAGGGAGCCGGACTTGGCCCACACCTTGTCCCGCAGATGCCGGTCGGTCAATGCGGAGCCCAACGTACCCGGCTGTCCCGGACGGGCCAGAGTTTGCCGCCATTCTGCATATTCCTCCCCGCGACGGGCCATCCCGGCCAGCAATTCCGCCAGAAACCGGGTGGTCAGCCCGTTGTGTCTGCTCATGCCACTGCCATCGTACAAGGCGACCGGATGATGGCCCATGTCCATATCCTGCAACCATTCCCGCAGGACACGAATCCCGGCTTCCGGAGTGGGCATGCCTTTCCGGATACCTCCCATGGCGCGCAACAGGCATTCGGCATGCAAATTCCGGCTATCGGCATTAATGGCCGGCATCCAATCCTTCAGCGGCAGCGACCAAACGGTGTCCGACTTCCACAGCACCAGCGAATCACTGTCTGGCCCAGCTTCTGTCCAGACAATGCCACCCGTCTGGAAAGCAGCCCGAACATCCCGCTCCAACGTAACGGCAGGATCGGGATCGGCCACACGCACCGCGACGGGGAGAGGTAGATCGGAGGGTGCGCCGATCACAATGGTCGGGGATTCAGGGACGACCCGGCTGTAGGCAGGCTCCCGGCTGCCTCCTGTCGTCAACTCGTGCACAACGGTATAGGGAATCCGGAGGCTGTCCTGCACAAGCACCCATCCTACGGACTGGCGTTGAAGGGAAGCCCGCAGACAATTTTCCTTCCAGTTTACCGGCCATTGCCCCTGTCCATAACAACTACCCAAATCGCTCCATTCCCAGGTCGTCGCCACCGCCGAACCCGGAAATCGTCGCGGAACCACGCGAAACCGCCCCTGAATGGCACGAATCCCTGACGCTGCCACCAGCCTCGTCCATCGGGCCAGCAGGGAATCCGCATCGCTGGCCGGATCATACCTGCCGCTCCCCAGGCCGGGATCGCCGCTACCCATGATCCGTACCTCGCCGTACAAAACGGAATCCCGCACCTCGCCGTACAAACCCAAAACGGTGGGAAATCTCCAGGATGGCCCCAGCACCTTCCAGGCCGCCCCTGTGGTCAGCAATTTCATGTTGGAAGCGGGAATCAGCGCCACATCTCCCTGGTGCTCGAAGACAATGTCACCCGTCTTGATATCCAAAACGGAAATACCCATCTGGGCACCCCGTAGAGCGGGATTACCCAGGAGCCTGTCGGCGGTGGGGCCGATCAGGGACTGGCCGGACAATACCCCTGCCCCCATGGCTGCCAGGAATCCAAGGATCAGCCGCATGCGTCTTCTCTGGCGGGAAGTACGGTGGCCACACACTCGCCGAATCCGATCCTGACTCCATCCCTGGTCCCGTACCCGCGCAGGATGACGGTATCTCCATCCTGGACAAACCTGCGGGTCTGGCCTTCACCCAATGGCACCTCACGGGTCCCTTTCCAGCTCAGCTCCAACATGGAGCCAAAACTGCCGGTATCCGGACCACTGATGGTCCCGCTCGCATACAAATCACCCACGCGGATATTGCATCCGTTGATCGTGTGATGGGCCAATTGTTGGGACATGCTCCAGTACATGTGCCGAAGATTGGAATGACAAACCGTGTAAGGCTCCCCTCCCTGTGGCTGGATCGCCACCTCGAGATGAATGTCGAAATGGTGGGCGCCTTCCTGCCGCAAATAGGGCAGCACCGGAGGGTCCTGCTCGGGGCCGGACACGCGAAACGGCTCCAGCGCTTCCAGGGTCACCAGCCAGGGAGAGAGGGTGGAGGCAAAATTCTTAGCCAAAAAAGGTCCCAGAGGTACGTACTCCCACTTTTGAATATCCCTCGCCGACCAGTCGTTGAACAGGGCGAGTCCGAAAATGGCATCTTCGGCCTGGGCGGTAGGAATGCAGTCGCCCGGAGCGGTTTCCTTTCCGGTGACGAAGGCCATTTCCAATTCAAAATCCAACAAACGGGTGGGCCCGAAAACAGGCGGACCCTCCTCCGGCTTGATCTGGCCTTTGGGCCGGTGAAAGGCGTGCCCGGACACCTGAATGCTGGAAGCCCGGCCGTGATAACCGACAGGAAGGTGTTTCCAATTGGGCAACAGGGCATTCTCGGGATCCCGGAACATCTTGCCCACATTGGTGGCGTGATCCAGGCTGGAATAAAAATCGGTGTAATCGCCTATTTGCACCGGAAGCAGATGCTGGACCTCCCGGACAGGGATCAACCAGCGGGTGGCCGCCCCTTTGATGCCCTCATGGGACGTTCCTTCCCGCAGGATTTCGGCGAGCCGCTCGCGCACCGTGCGACCGATGGTCTTTCCCAGGGCGATGAACGGGTTGAGTTGGTCATGCAGAAAAATCGACGGGGGCAGGGGAATACCCTCAAAAGCCCCGATCTCGTGGAGGACGGCCAGATCGATGACCCTTTCGCCGATGATAGAGGCGGCAAATGCCCGGTCTTCACCCGGTCGCCGGCAAATGCCGAAGGGAAGATTTTGGATGGGGAAATCGGAATCCGGAGAACACGGGACCCAGGATTGGAGCGCGGGTGAGAAAGGGGACATGCTTTTCGGGTAAATTTACAAAGGGGCGATCAAAGGGTCCGGACGAAGGGTCAAAACAACTGTTCGACCACGCGGCGGGTCGTGTCGGCATCCCCCATGGTGTAATAGTGCAGACAGGGCACTCCATGGTCACGGAGCTCTCTGGACTGGGCCACACACCAGGCAACCCCGAGCTCGGCGAGGGCTTTGTCGGTTTTGCAGGCCGAAGCTTCCCGGATGAGTTCCTCCGGGAAGTGGACAAAGAATTTGCGGGGAATGGCATTCAGTTGATACATCCGGGTCAACGGCTTCAAACCGGGAATGATGGGCACGGTAATGCCGGCCGCCCGGCATCGGGCCACATAGTCAAAGTATTTGCGGTTGTCGTAGAACATTTGCGTAACAATGAAATGAGCACCGGCTTCAATCTTGGCTTTGGTCCACTGGATGTCGGTCTCCATATTGGGCGCTTCGATGTGCTTCTCCGGATACCCGGCGATGCCGATGCAGAAATCCGTCTTCTGACCATCGCGGATGTTTTCGTCCAGATACCGGCCGTGGTTCATGTCCGAGATCTGGCGTACCAGGTCAATGGCGAATGCATGTCCTCCCTCCTCCGGATTGAACCGGTCCTCGAACCGGCGGGAATCCCCGCGCAGGGCGAGCACATTCTGGACTTTGAGAAAGTTCAGGTCAATGAGGGCGTTCTCGGTCTCTTCCCGGGTGAATCCCCCGCAAATGAGATGCGGCACGGCATCCACCCCGTAATGATGCATGATGGAGGCACAGATCCCCACAGTTCCAGGCCGTTTCCGGATGGAAACCTTCTCGTAATAGCCCGATTCGCGTTTGACATACAGAAACTCCTCCCGGTGGTAGGTGACATCAATGAACGGCGGCTTGAAGTCCATGAGAGGGTCCAGGATACGGAAAATCGCATCCATGCCGCCCCCCTTGAGCGGAGGGAGGATCTCAAAGGACACCAGCGTCCTGTCCTCGGCCTGGGCCAGATATTCGGTCACCTTCATGGCCGCAAAGGTAGGCACTGGCGGATTCCGGCCGGACGTCCACATCCTGCCGGTCGGGATCGTTTCATGCTGTCTTCATCAAATCCTCGAGCGCCGGCGCCAGATACGGATACCGGAAGGCAAAACCGGCCTCCATGACCTTGTTGGCGCGCACGCGGGCTCCCGTCAGTACGGTCTCGCTCATGGCCCCCAAAAAGATCTTCAATCCCCAGGCGGGCACAGGGAGGGTCACAAGGCCACCGGCAGCCCGTGCCAGGGCAAATCCCATCTCCCTGCTGGTCACCGGATGGGGGGCTACGGCATTCCAGAGGCCTGCATGCCTTCCTTCCAGAATCCATGCCATGAGGGCCAGGGCATCCTCCTCATGGATCCAGGGGACATACTGCTGTCCGTTCCCGAAATATCCGGAAATGCGGAATCGCAAAGGCATCAGCAGTTTGGGGAGGGCTCCGCCCTTGCGGCTGAGCAGGATGCCGAGCCGCACCAGGGCCAGGGGATGGCCGTCTGCGGCCAACTCGCGGGCGGCAGCTTCCCAGGCGATGGTGGTTGCGGTAAGGAAACTTTCGGTGGAACCGGGGTCCGACGATTCGTCCACCCACTCATTGCCGCGATCACCGTAAAATCCTGTGCCGGAGATGGAGAGAATAATCGAAGGTCGGGCACCGGTAGTCTGAAGGGCATCGCGAAGGGTGGCGATGCTGTCCAATCTGCTTTGGAGGATCTTTCCGCGGTAGGCCTTGGTCCATGGTCTGTCGGCTACGCCCGCCCCCGCCAGATTGATGACCGCATCCACACCCTGGAACGCTTCCGGGTCATAACGGCCGTATTCCGGATCCCAACCGTAGGTCTTGCCCATCGGATGCGGGCCAGGGTTGCGACTGAGGATCCGGATTTCGTCAAACCGTGAAGAATGGGACTGCAAAAACCGGGTGCCGATCAAACCGGTGCCGCCGGCAAGGAGCAGGATGGACATCGCTTTTACCTACCCAAACCCGAAACGGACAGGATGGTTTTGCCCGGAAAGCAACCCTCGACGGAGGGTCCATAAAAAATTTTCCAAAATTTTCACATTTCGGGCAACGAATTCCATGAGCCGGGTATCTACCTATCAGGAGTTATTGGATGATGGCCGAAAAGGAAATTATCCCTCTTCACGAAGTATCCGTTTTTTCTGATAATTGTTGGTTAAGCTAAGAGTGCCCCGCAGAAAGCTGTGGGGCAACTTTTTAGGGGACCCACCGATCAGAGAAACAGGGAAACCAGGGCATAGATCAGCGCGCCCATCAGGGCGGAGGCGGGAATGGTGAGTACCCAGGCCCAAATGATTTTGCGGGCCACTCCCCATTTGACGGAATTGACCCCGCCGGTCACCCCTACCCCCATGATCGCACCTGTCACCGTATGGGTGGTACTGGCCGGAATCCCGGCGAATCCGGTGCCGAACAAGGTAATGGCACCGGCCGTTTCCGCACTGAATCCACTGGGGGGGCGCAAATCGGTCAGATCGATACCCACGGTTTTGATGACCTTCCAGCCCCCCAGCAAGGTGCCGAGACTGATGGCCGAATAGCACAAGACCACCACCCAACCGGGAACATCCATGGATGGGATGTATCCGGTAGAGAACAAGAGGACCGTGATGATTCCCATGACTTTCTGGGCATCGTTGCCCCCGTGCCCCAGACTGAAGGCCGCCGACGAAGCCAACTGCATGACGCGGAAAAACTGGTCGATCCGGAACGGGTTCGATCGTCGGAAAATCCATTTGACGGAAACCATAAGCAGGTACCCGACCACCATCCCGATCAAAGGGGCCAGGAAAATGAAGAGAAAGATCTTGGTCAGCTTGCCGGCATCAAAAATCATCTCACCACCTTCATAAAGGCCGTATTTGGCCAAGCCCGGCCCTATGATCCCCCCTATGAGCGCATGGCTGACACTGATGGGCAGGCCATAGGCTGTGCATACCCACACCCAGATCATGGCACCGGAAAGGCTGGCCAAAACGAGGTATTGAGTAGCGAGTTCCGGTCGCAGGGTTTTGCCGATGGTATCGGCCACATGCGTGCCGAAGATGAACATGGCCGCAAAATTGAAAAAGGCCGCCCAGGCTACCGCCGCAAAGGGAGAAAGGACCTTGGTGGATACGATAGTGGCAATCGAATTGGCCGCGTCATTCATCCCGTTGAGGAAATCGTAGGCCAGGGCCAGCAGGATAATGGACACTACGAGCACGCTCATGTCAGGCGATTTTCATCGTGATGCTGTCCAGCACATTGGCGACATCCTCGGCCATGTCTGTGGCCAACTCGAGGGCAATGAGGGTCTCTTTCTGACGAATGAGGTTGATGGCATCTGTCTCCTCGCGGAAAAGGCGGGACATGCCGTTGACAAAATAACCGTCCGCCTCATTCTCCAGTTTGTTGATTTTCACGCACAATTCCTGGATGGCTTTGATGCTCTTTCTGTGATTGAGCAAGGTCACCGCCTGAAGGATCAGATCGGAGGATTCGGCGATATTGCGGGCCAGGGGCAGATACTCCGGCGGGGGAGTGGCAATATTGTACATGTTGAGGGCATAGGCCGACAGGTTGATGTGATCGATCACATCGTCCAGGCATTTGGCCAATTCGTGGATGTCGCCCCGGTCGAATGGCGTGATGAAATTGGAATTCAACTCCAGGAAAATGGAGTGGGTGATGTGATCGCCTTCGTTCTCCAGATCATCGACCTCGGCGATGAGTTTTTCCCGCTCGGGGCCTGGCCCCATCTCGGCAATCCGGAGCAGCAAAGTCGCTGCGGCCTTGACATTTTCGGCTGCCCGGACAAACAACTGATGAAATTTGCAATCCTTGGGGATCATGAATTGGATAAAGCTGTCCAGGCTCATGGCGGTTACGGTTTTCCCAGGGCGCCAAAGATACCGCACGCCCCGGAAACCACACCACCTGAACCCTCTTGCAGAGCGCCCGGGCAAAAATTAATATTGACGTAACATTGAACGGCCGGTCAATACCGGTAATAATCCGGCTTGTAGGGGCCTTCAGCATTGACCCCGATATAATTCGCCTGTTCGGAAGTCAGTTCGTCGAGCTCGACCCCAATCTTGGCCAGATGCAGACGGGCCACCCGCTCGTCGAGGTGTTTGGGCAGGGTGTACACGCGATTTTCATAGCGATCGTGGTGTTGCCACAACTCCAATTGGGCGAGGGTCTGGTTGGTGAAGGAGTTGCTCATGACAAAACTGGGATGCCCGGTGGCACATCCGAGATTCACGAGCCGGCCTTCGGCCAGGATGATGACATCCTTCCCGTCCACCGTGTATTTGTCCACCTGCGGCTTGATCTCCACCTTGGTTTTGCCGTAGTGGTTGTTGAGCCAGGCGATGTCGATCTCGTTGTCGAAATGGCCGATGTTGGCCACGATGGCTTTATCCCGCATGATCCGGAAATGTTCGCCGGTAACGACGTTTTTGTTGCCGGTCGCGGTGATGATGATGTCGGCCCGCGGCACGGCTTGGACCATTTTCCGGACTTCGAAACCATCCATGGCTGCCTGGAGGGCACAGATCGGGTCGATTTCGGTGACAATCACCCGGCAGCCTGCCCCGCGGAGAGAAGCGGCCGACCCTTTGCCCACATCGCCATAACCGGCCACTACAGCCACCTTGCCGGCCATCATGATGTCGGTGGCCCGTCGGATGGCATCTACGCAGGACTCTTTACAGCCGTATTTGTTGTCGAATTTCGATTTGGTGACGGAATCGTTGACGTTGATGGCGGGGAGAGGAAGCGTGCCGTTTTTCATCCGTTCATACAACCGGTGTACACCGGTGGTGGTCTCCTCGCTGAGCCCGCGAATTCCGGGGACGAGTTCCGGAAAACGATCGAGGACCATATTGGTGAGGTCGCCGCCGTCATCGAGGATCATGTTGAGGGGTTGCTGATCGGGGAAGGCAAACAGGGTCTGTTCGATACACCAATCGAATTCTTCCTCATTCATGCCTTTCCACGCATAAACCGGGATGCCGGCTTTGGCGATGGCGGCAGCTGCATGATCCTGGGTGGAGAAAATATTGCAGGAGGACCAACTCACGTCGGCGCCGAGTTCGACCAGCGTCTCGATCAGGACGGCCGTCTGTATGGTCATATGGAGGCAGCCGGCAATGCGGGCTCCCCGCAGGGGTTTTTCCTTGCCGTATTCCTGCCGGAGGGCCATCAGGCCCGGCATTTCGGCTTCGGCCAGCTCGATTTCGCGACGGCCCCATTCGGCCAGGGTGATGTCTTTGACTTTGTAAGGCAAGGGCTTGACAGCAGTGGACATGAAGGAAGATTTATGTGGGGAAACGGCCATTCGGGGGCCTTTGTTCGCGGGACAAAGATACATCCCTCCCCGCTCCGGTCCAAACACGATCCCAAGGGTCCCGGTATCCATACCGAAGGCCCTTTCACCGGAAAGGGCCTTCTTGAGCGGGAAACGGGACTCGAACCCGCGACCCTCAGCTTGGGAAGCTGATGCTCTACCAACTGAGCTACTCCCGCACGGGGTCCAAAGATAGGCAATTCCGCATTCCACGATCCGGTTTAGAAGTCCTGTACCCTACCTTTGCCGGGTATGGTTTTTCAGCAAATAGGACGTTTTTTGATCCGCGTTATGCAGGCCATTCTCATCGGGCCGGTCCGATTTTACCAAATGGCCATCTCGCCGCTTTTCCCGCCCTCATGCCGGTACACCCCTTCCTGCTCCCAATACATGATCGACGCCATTCGCGAATGGGGGCCGTTCAGAGGGCTTTGGATGGGCATCCGACGCATAATGCGGTGTCATCCATTTGGCGGCCACGGACATGATCCCGTACCTCCCCGCCCACGGCCGGAAGACGAATGATTCCGGGCGGACCGAACCGGAAAACGGGTTTCAGTCGAGACGAAGATCCTCCACGGCCACCCCGGGATGGTCGGCAGGCCGGAAGACAAACTGTTGGGCGGTGACACTGGCTGGACGCGTCGTTTTGAGCACATCCAGGGCATAGCGGCTGCCGTCGCGGCTGAAAGCTTCAAACCGCACGATTTCCGGGGTGCGGGCGTCGATGCTGAGGCGCAATTTGGTCAGATCGTCATACCGGTCCCTGGGTTTGAATTCGATATAGCGAACGGCGCGCTTGTTCTCCGTGCCTGTGCCCGTCATGGCATACAGGTAATCCCCGTTGTCATACCTTTTCAGCAGGTCGCGGGGCGTAAGGAAAGGCGATTGTCCCGAGGCATCCCGGGCATGATGGATCTGGACTTCCTTTTGGTCCTTGAGATGGATCCAAACGGTTTTTCCGTCGCAGTACCAGGCCTGGGGGCCCAGATCGAGGCTGAACTTGTCGCCGTGGCTGACCAAATGACCCTTGCGGACTTCCTGCTCCTGCTCGGCCGGCATCAACGTCAGCTGGAGATCCAGCCGTACCGGATCCGGCTTTTCGTAGTAGGCACGAACCTCCCGGAGCACCTTTTGGGCAGCGGGATCCGCTTTCTCCTGCGCGAGGACCATGTACCGGCTGCCCACAATGAGGAGCCCAACCACTGCAAACTGGACAATGCGCTTCATCATGCAAAGGTAACGCCCGGAAAGGCCCGGCGTTACACGGCATGCGGTTAAGACCGTGTTAAGGATGGGACTGCATTTCCCGCATCCTGACCATGCCTTCATCGGCAAGGTGGTCGGGTCGTCTTACTTTTGGACTCAGTCCGCATCCTGTCTTCGTGAACCTGCAACAACTGGAATACATCATCGCCGTGGACCAGTACCGGCATTTTGGCCAGGCGGCCGAGGCCTGCCATGTCACCCAGCCGACCCTGTCGATGATGATTCGCAGGCTGGAAGATGAATTGGGTGTCCGCATCTTTGACCGCAGTCGCAAACCCATCCAGGCCACCGAAACAGGTGCTCTTGTCATTGAACAGGCGCGGCGGATCCTGAAGGAGGTGAAAGCGATCCCCGACCTGATCGGGCAACGGAGGTCCGTTCCGGAAGGAATACTCCGGATCGGCATCATCCCCACCCTGGCCCCGTACCTGCTTCCCCTTTTCATCCAGTCTTTTCTGGTCCATTATCCCGGTGTCCAGTTGCGCATCGCCGAGCATACCACGGATATCCTTCTGGAACAGATCCGCAAAGGCCACCTCGACGCCGGAGTTCTCGTCACCCCGCTCAAGCACCTGAGGCTGGAGGAGTTTCCCCTGTTTTACGAATCCTTTCTGGTGTACACCTCCCATCCGTTTCCCAAGGAATTCATACTTCCGGAGGATATTGACCCCAATGAATTGTGGCTGCTGGAGGAGGGGCATTGCTTCCGCTCCCAGATCCTCAACTTGTGTGAGTTGCGCCGCACGACAACATCCGGCCTCGAGTATGCGGCGGGGAGTATCGAGACCCTGATCCGGCTGGTCGACAGTCAGCAGGGCATGACTGTTTTACCGGAACTGGCCACGCTCCATCTCTCTCCGGAACGCAGGGAGCGGCTTGTGCGATTTGCCGATCCCGAACCCGTCAGGGAAGTCAGCCTCGTGACGGATGGCAGCCATGACAAACAACATCTCATCGATCTCCTCCAGGAGGAGATCCTGCACAATTTGCCCCTTGAAGTGCGGCAAAAAAGCGGGTTTCAGCGGGTGGCGGTCGAACCGGACCGATGGACGTGACCCCGGTGGCCGGATGAACCAATTTGGCACAGTAATCGTTTGAGCAACAGCAATAATGGCCGGAATGAAGGTTTTGATGGTGTGTTTGGGAAATATCTGCCGTTCGCCACTGGCTGAAGGTATTTTCCGCAGGGTCGCCGAACAACGGGGGTTGGACTGGGAGATTGATTCGGCGGGAACCAGCGGATGGCATGCCGGCGAGTTGCCCGACCGGAGGTCCATTCAAATTGCCCGTCATCACGGACTGGATATTGCCGGTCAGCGCAGCCGGCAGGTGACCCCGCAAGACCTTTTCGAATTCGACTATGTTTTCGCCATGGATGCTTCCAACCTCAGGAATTTGACCGAACTGGCGGTTGCGCAGGATTCCCGAGCCCGGGTGGTGAGGTTCCTCGAATTTGCGGCGTACAAAGGCGGGCATGACGTCCCTGACCCCTATTACAATGACCAGGGTTTCCGGGAAGTGTTTGACATGCTCGAGTCGGCCAGTCCGGCTGTCATCGACCGTATCCTCCTCGAACAACGGCAACCCCTTTCCGTGCCCACGCCCGGCGGTATTGCTTTTGACCGGTAAACCGGATGGGCATGCCCCAATGACGCGAATCATGCCTCCAATTCCAAGGCTGGTCTCATTTTTGCCCTGTCAAGGTGCCGGGTCTTTCGACCGGTCCGAACTAACTTTTGCCTGCAACGAATCTGATCATTCCATGAAAAGACCGATTTTCCCATGGATGGCTGTGGCCATCGTGGCTATTTGCATGGCTTCTTGCCAGCCTTCCGACGCCTGGAAAGAAAAAGCCAACAACCCTGCGCTCATTCACGACGGCATGAAGCGCCTCACCGAGATCATCAAATACGACATCTTTCCACCTCCTGTGGCCTCCCGGATTTACGGGTATGCCGCAGTAGCCGGTTACGAAGGGATGGTGGCCGGGTACCCCGATTACCAAAGCCTCGCCGGTCAGGTAGGGGGGTTGACGCTTCCTCCCCAACCGGAGGCAGACAAGGCGTATTGCTTTCCCCTGGCGGGCATCAATGCCATGCTGACAGTGGGCAAAGCACTGGTCTTTTCCGAAAACAGCATCACGGCGCTGGAAGAAGAGCAGTTGGCCCATTTCAAGGACCTCGGCATTCCCGACGATGTGTACCAGCGCTCGCTGGCCTACGGTCAACAGGTGGCCCAACATATCCTGGATTGGTCCAAAAAGGACAATTATGCCCAGACCCGCAGTCTGCCCAAATTTACCATCACCCAGCAAGAACCGGCCCGGTGGGTGCCGACACCGCCGTCCTACAACGATGCCCTCGAGCCTTATTGGATGACCATCCGGCTATGGGGCCTGGATTCTCTCACCCAATTCCAGGTAGCCCCTCCCATTGCCTTCAGTACGGAGCCCGGCAGCGACTTCCATCAATCGGCCACCGAAGTACTGGAAACCGCCCGCCAACTGTCCGAGGAGCAAGTCGCCACGGCCTGGTACTGGGACGACAATCCCTATGCCGTGGAGGCCAGCGGCCACCTGATGCAGGCCCGCAAAAAAACCAGTCCCGGAGGACACTGGATGTATATCGCCAGCTCGGCTTGTCAGGCGGCCAACGCCGACCTGATCTCCTCGGCGGCCACCATGGCCCTGACGGCCATAGCCCTCGCCGACGGATTCATCATGACCTGGCAGGAGAAATTCCGTACCAACCTGATCCGCCCGGAGACGTACATCAACAAATATATGGATCCGGAATTCCGGCCCCTGATCGAAACGCCTCCATTCCCTGAACATCCCAGTGGGCACGCCACCATTTCGGCGGCTGCGGCGGGGGTCCTCACCGAGTTGTACGGCGATGCCTTTGCGTTTACGGACAGCACGGAGGTCGAATTCGGGATGGCGCCGCGGACCTTCCCGTCATTCATGGCGGCGGCGGAAGAGGCCGCGACAAGCCGCCTGTACGGAGGCATCCATTACCGGCATGGCAATGAAAGCGGTACCGCTCTGGGCAAACAGATCGGCACCTATATCGCGCAAAAGATCAGGGTGAAAAAATCAGCCGGTTAATCCGGCGGTTCATCCGCCTTTGCCTTCCAATCGGGACATGACGGCTTCGCGCACACGGGGCCAGTGGGCTTCCATCTCGCGGATCATCTCTTCTTTCGACCGCTGGCTGGGTTGTAGCCGCCTGAAGGCGATTCGGGCCGGAGGCTCGCCGATATCGAGGGAGGTTTTGCGCTCACGGGCAAAGAACATGTCTCCGTTCTCGAGGAACATGTTCATCTCGCGGGCGCCGCAGTTTTCCGGACGCATGTTCCATTCCCGATGCCGGACGTAACGCAGGTCCCCGTCCTTGAAGTAATATTCCAGATAGAGTTCCTGTGTAGGGGGAGAATACCGGGCAATGATGGACGTCAACTGGCCTTTTTCCACCGTGTAGGCGATGGAATCCAAGGGCGAATAAGTGCCGGGGTAAATGACCCCTCTCTTCTGCGTGGGCGTTTCGTCGGTCCGCATGTGCACCACCAGGGTGTCGGTTTCCTGCCAGCGCAGAGAGTCCTGGCTCCACCAGGCGGGAACGGGCAAAAGGGGTTCGTTGGGATCCCCCCAATGTTCGGGGTATTTGGGCTCACCCTCTTCCTGCACCGTTTCTTCTTCGGCCGGGGCCGTCTGTTCTTCGGGTTCCTCGACACAGGCCGCCGCCAACATAAGGGCGAACAGACCCAACGTGTGTAATCCTTTCTTCATGATGGTCACTTGTGACAGGAACCGTCTGCCAAAGACCGGCCCTGCGTGCTCGCCAACTTATACGCCGCGAACGGTATTTTGTTGCCGTCCGGACCGTATCATTGCCCGGATATCATTATACTTGCATGTATGGAAAATCGCTGGTTGTATCTGTTGCTGGGGGTGGTAGTCGTGATATGGGTGGGAAGTCTTGTCGCCCTGTATCCCCGGATTCCGGATACCATTCCCGTCCATTTCAACGCGGCCGGAATACCGGACGACTGGGGACCAAAGCGGACGGTGTGGATCATTCCGGCCATGGGAACCGCACTTGCCTTCCTTCTGCTGTGGTTGCCGGCCCGGGCCTCGGGTCTCATGAATTATCCGATTCGCCTCACGGAAGAAAACCGGCAGAAGCAACAGTGGCTGGCCGTGCGTTTTCTGCGCGTGACCGCCGGCCTGATCCTGCTGCTGTTCATATACATCTCCTGGACGATGGTGCGGGTCACCTGGACGGCCGACGGTCAGACCCCGTTGGGCCCCGTTCCCTGGATTTTCCTCGGAGCCATCCTGCTGAACATGGCGGTTTATTTCTGGTTTTCCTGGCGCAACCGGTAAGTGTCAAGGGCATCGGCCACTTTTCGGTCGTTGCCGAGCCTCGGTGCTTTGTTCTGACCGCCGAGTTTGCCGAGCGATTTCATGTACATCCGGAAGGCGCCTTCACGGAGGGGTGTGATGACGAGAGGACGAAGGATGTTGCCCTGTATGAGGTCGGCATAGTAGATGTTCTGCCGGCACATAGCCGCATCGAGAGCCGCAGCCACCTCAGGGAGTGACCCGGGCATTTGGCTGAATTCGATCAACCATTCATGGTAGGGCAAACCGCCTTCCGGCGGGTTGACCATTGGGGCAACGGTAAATTCGGCCAGGCTCAGTCTGAACTGCTCGCCAACCTGACGCATGGCTTCTTCCACCTCCTTGCCGATGACGTGTTCGCCGAAAGCGGAGATGTAATGACTGACTCTGCCACTGACCCGTATCCGGTAGGGATCCAGAGAAACGAATTGCACCGTATCCCCGATCTCGTATCCCCACAGACCGGCATTGGTATGGAGGATAAGGGCATAATCGACGCCCGTTTCCACCTGTCCGAGGGTCAAACGGCGGGGCTCGGGCTTGCCGGCATCTTCCAGAGGCACAAACTCGAAAAAGAGACCTGAACGGACGTTGAGGAGGAGGTCGGGACGACCGGGCTGGTCCTGAAAAGCGATGAATCCCTCGGAAGCCGGATAGGTTTCCACGGTGGCGGGAGGGCGGCCGGCCAGTTCTTCCAGCCGGGCCCGGTAGGGACTGAAATTGACGCCCCCGTAAACGAAGACGGAGAATTGGGGAAACAGCGCGCTAATCGTGGAGGCACCACTCCGGGCCAGGAGGCGCTCGTAATACATCTGCACCCAGGGAGGGATGCCGCTGATGAGGCGCATGTCCTGATGGAGGGTCTCGGTCACGATCGCCTCCACTTTCTCTTCCCAGTCTTCGATGCAATTGGTGGCATAGGACGGGAGCTGGTTGGTACGAAGCCAGGCAGGGATCTCGTGATTGACGATCCCGGATAGCCGGCCGGTGAGAATGCCTCCCGTACGGTCCATCTCCGGGCTTCCGGACAGAAAGATCATTTTGCCGTCAAAAAAGGAGTAGTTGCCGGTCAATGCGGCATAATTGAACAAGGCGTTGCGGGCGGTACCGAAATGGTTGGGCATGCTGTCGGGCGTGAGCGGGATGTACTTGACGCCGGAGGTAGTGCCGGAAGTTTTGGCCAGGTATTTCGGGCGCCCCGGCCACAGGACATCCTTTTCGCCCTGTTTGATCCGCTCAATGTAGGGGCGAAGACCTTCATAATCGCGCAGGGGGACGCGTTGCTGAAAGTCGGCCACGGTGCGGATGCGATCGAATTGATGGTCCCTGCCAAAGGCGGTGCGGCGACCTTTGCGGACCAGGTGGTGAAACACCTGCTGCTGGCACTCGACAGCCCTGGAAGACCATCGGGCAATATCCCGGGCGACAAATCTGGCAAACGGACGAATGAGCGCGGCACGAATTCCCATGCCCCAAATGTAGGGTGTGCCGGCCGACTTGGGTACGGTTCAGAACCGCACATACCGGGCAGGATCGACGGCCTTGCCTTTGTGCCAAATTTCGAAATGGAGGTGAGGACCACTCGTCATGGTACCGGTATTGCCGATAATGGCAATGGCCTCACCTGCCCGGACAAACTGACCTGCTTTTTTGAGCAACATGCTGTTGTGCTTGTAGAAGGTGACGACGTGGTGATCGTGGAGGAGGGCGATGGAATTTCCGGTTTCGAGCGTCCAGTCGGAAAAGACGACAAATCCGTCCATGGCGGCCTTGACCGGTGTGTTGCGGGGTGCGATGATGTCAATGCCCAGATGATTGTCTTCCGGGGTAAAGCCGGCGGAGATCTCTCCCGTGACGGGCGGCGTGAACAACAGTTGGGCCAGGGGTATGGAGGCGGATGTGCTTTCCCGGACCGGTCCGGCCGTTTCCGGGAGACCCTCGCCCAGCAGGTAGCTTTGGCGCAGGATCTCGTCTTCTTCGATCCGGCTCACCTGCAGCAGACTGTCGTTGAGGGTGGTTTGCCCGGTGATCTCGTCTTCGTTGGTGGTCACGTCGCCGGTGAGCATCCGCCGGATGCTTTCCGTATAGCGTTCCTGCATGAGGAGCTGCTTCTCCATTTCGCCGATCCGGGAGCGAAGACGCACCATTTCCGTGTGCGAGCTGCCCTCACCGTATCCCGGGATCCAACGCTTGAGCGGGGTGAAAATGATGAGCAGGGCGACCACAATGGACAGGCCGACGAACAAGGAGCTGAACAATACGTATAACCCCAGCGGCGTGAGGCGGTAGGAGCCTACCTCTTCCAGGGAGTCCTCTTTGAGGACAACGAGACGGTACGGTTTTTTCAGCTTCCTGGGCCGCTTGTCGGGGGATTCCTCCATCCGGGGCTTAATTTGATGCGAATTAAAATATTTTCTTTTGAAACCCTGTTATAACCCAAACGTGCGAAAACCCTTCATCCGGAAGGGTTTTTTCTTCGTTCGAGGATTGCCAATGACCTTGTGCACAAACACCATACGACCTCTTGTGCTGCTGCTGCCTGCGCTTTTGCTGGTGAGCGGGTGCGCCACGCAGAAAAGCCGCGAGAGCAAGTCGGCCCTCAACCGTTTTTACCACAATGAAACGGCTTACTACAACGGATATTTCAACGCCAACGTGCTGGTCCAGCAAAGCCGGGCCAACCTCGCTGCCTCACATCAGGACAACTACATCAAGGTACTCGGTGTGTACAATGATGTCGATGTCCCTAACCCGGAATCCGTAGCGCAGGATATCGACAAGGCCATCGAAAAGCTGACGGTGGTGGTGGCGCTGCACAAACACAGCGTCTGGACGGATGACTCCTACCTGCTGGTTGGCAAGGGCCAGTATCTCAAGCACGACTACGAATCGGCGGAGGAGACCCTGGAGTATCTGCGGGAAGTGTACAATCCCGAAGCCATGGCCCAGCGCAAGAACAAGGTCAGCCGCAAAGCCAAAGCCAAGGCCCGGGAAAAGGAGCGGGCGGAGAAGAAGAAACAGCAGGAGAAAGAGAGAGCCGAGAAGAAGGCCGCCGCGGAGGAAGCCCGCAAGGAACGCCGGAAAGAAGCGCGTGAAAAAGCCAAAGAGCGGAGGAAGGAAGCTGCCCGCAAACAGAAGGAGCGCCGCAAGGAAGCGAAAGCGCGTGCCAAAGCCAGGAAGCAGGGCAAGAAACTGCCGAAGAAAGCCCCACCTGCCGAATCCGAAACTCCGGTCACAACAGAAGAGACCCCGGATACAACGGCCGCCATCCTCCCGGAGGAAGAAAAGCCTGTCGCTCTGCCCGATACATCGGCCACGGACACTGAACCGGAAACCCCGAAAAAAGAGAATTACTTCCTGAAACACCGGCCCGCCTATGCGGAGGGTCTTCTTTGGTTGGGACGCACCTACATTGAACGGCAGATGTACGACGAGGCCTTCCGGGTGATCCACCAGGCCGTTCAGGAACCCAGCGCCTCTCCTGCCGTCCTGAGAGAGGCTCCGGTAGCCCTGGCCCATCTGTACCTCCGGCAGGAACGTTACGAGGAAGCCATTCCCCATCTGAAGGAAGCGATCGCCAAGGCCGACAAAAAGAAATTGCGGGCCCGGTATCAGTACATTCTCGCCCAGATCTACCAGAAGCAAGGCCGGCTGACAGAGGCGGCCCAGGCATTTGCCCAGGTGCGCAAATCCAGGCCGGGTTATGAAATGGATTTCAATGCACGGCTGCAACTGACCCTAAGTTCATGGATGGCTGGACAGGCGGTGGCGGAAGAAACCCGGAAGGACCTGCACCGCATGATCCAGGACAAGAAGAACGTCGATTTCAAGGACCGCCTGTACTATGCGCTGGCTGAGGTGGAACTGGTCGAAGGGGATACGGCCCAGGCCTTGATCCATCTGACGGAGTCCCTCGCTTACAATCCGGCCAACAAGGCACAGCGGGCCGAGACGCAGCTCCGCCTGGCTGATCTGTACTACGAACGGGAGGAGTATATCGCCGCCAAGATGTTTTACGAACAGGCCCTGGAAAGCCTGCTGGCCACCGACGAAAGGTATGAAAGGGCCTCACGGCTCAGCCGCAATCTGACGGAAATCGCCCGCAATCTGCAAATCATCCAGTTGCAGGACAGTCTGATCCGCATTGCCGGGCTTTCGGACAAGGAGCGCATAGAGTTGGCGGAAGCCATCAAGGCCGAGCGGTTGGCGGCTTCCCAAAAGGCCAAGAACCCGGAAGGCGGAGCCAAGGGCGAGGGATTGGCCAGGGCCGTCAGCCAGGAAGGCCCTTCGGCCCGGATTCCCCAGGGAGGAACGACCAAGTCCTCCTTCTTTGCCTATGACAACAAGGCCCGTGAACGGGGCATGAAAGATTTCCGCCAGCAATGGGGCGACCGGCCGCTGACCGATGGTTGGCGTCTGAGCTCGCGGGCTGTCGCGCTCGCTGTCCAGGAAGCGGAAGATGCCGAGGAAGCCATTGAAACCCGGCTGACCAAGTCCGAATTGCAGGAGATGTTCAAGGACGTCCCTTTTGGCGAAGAGGCACAGGCCGAAGCCCACGACAAGATCCAGAATGCCATGATCACGCTGGGCCGGCTATACCGGGAACGGTTGGAATACCCCGAGAAAACCATTGAGGTCCTCAATGAGATGCTCACCCGGTATCCGGATTCCGAGCACGAACTGGACGCCTGGTATTTTCTTTATCTGGCCCATCAGGAGTTGCGGCAGAAGGAGGAGGCCAAGCGTTATTTTGACCTGATCACCGGCAAGTATCCCGAATCCACCTATGCGCGTGTCCTTACCGATCCGAGTTATCTCGGGGAGGAGCAGGAAAAGGAAAGGAAGCTGAATGCCTATTACGAAACGACTTACAACCTCTTCCAGGAAGGCCATTATTCCGCCGTTTGGAAACGCCTCATGGATGTGGACGAAATGTTTGGCAAAACAAACCGGCTCCAGACCAAGTTTGCCTTTTTGAAAGCCATGACCACCGGGAGCATTGAAGGCAAGGATGCCTATATCGATGCCCTGCGCGACTTCGTGGCCAAGTTTCCCAATACCGAAGAGGAGAAGCGGGCCAAGGAGATCCTGCGATTGCTGGGTGACAAATCCGTGGCGCCCAAGTCCCTGCCCGGACAGGTGGAGCCCGACAGTGAATTTGCGCTGGATCCCGATGGCGTGCATTACGTGATCATCAACTGGGAACTCAAGGACGTGGCCCTGGAGGATGCCCAAAAGGCGGTCAATCAATTCAACAATGCGTATTTCAAGGCAGACCGGTTGCGGCTCTCGGCCAATATCTTTCTGAATGTGGACGTGCCCCTGATGGTCATCCGCAAATTCGATAATGCGGAGAAGGCCATGGAGTACTACCGGTTGAGCCAGAAGTATGCCGGGGAATTCATCGGCGTGGCAGGGGCTCCTTTCCGCGTCTATCCCATCACCCAGCAGAATTACCGGGTGGTCCTCAAGAATCGCACCCTGGAGGCTTACGACACGTATTTCCGCACGCATTATCAACCCTGATCCGCTTTCTGCAGGGGGAATCGCCGGAAAGGCGTTGCCCTTGTCCGGAACGGGGTTTGTGATTACCTTACACGAAAAAAATCCGGTTATGCCTCAGCGTTGGTTTGCCTGGTTGTCCATTTTGCTTTTCGCCTCGGGCCTGGCCCTTCTGGCCACTGCCTTCAATGACCAAAAGGGGACGGACCCGGGTGCGGTACCCGAAAACGGATTCCTGCCCCAAAAGATCCGCTCCGTTCCCATCCATATGGAATTCCGGTTTGCGGGGGAGCGAATTCCCACCGATCAGTTTGACATCCGCGAGCGGCTGGAACGGGAATTGTTGGTGAATGCCTATCTGCATTCCGCCACCTTGCTCAACATCAAGCGTTCGCGTCGCTATTTTCCGGTCATTGAGCGGATCCTGCGCGAAGAAAAAATGCCCGATGACCTGAAGTATCTCGCGGTGGCCGAGAGCGCCCTGATGAACGGGACCTCTTCGGCCGGGGCCAAAGGGATCTGGCAATTCATGGAGCCCACCGGCAAAGCCTTTGACCTGGAGATCAACGGAGAGGTGGACGAGCGTCTTCACCTGGAAAAAGCGACCCGGGCGGCCTGCCGTTATCTACGGTCGTACAAGGAAAAATTCGGTTCGTGGCATCTCGCGGCGACGGCATACAACATGGGCGGGCCCCGCTTGGAAAAAGAAATGAAGTTGCAACGGGCCGAACGATTCGAGGATCTCAACCTGAACAGCGAATCCTCCCGGTATTTGTTTCGCATGGTAGCGATCAAGACCCTGATGGAAAATCCGGCGGCCTATGGATACGACCTATCCGATGAGGAATATTATCAGGCACTTACGCCGGTCAAGGAAGTCGTGGTAGAAGGACCCGTTGAAAACTGGGGTGATTTTGCGAGGAGTCACGGTACCACCTACCGGATGCTGAAGGTGTACAATCCCTGGTTGGTCAGCAGCCAGCTGACCAACAAATCCGGCAAACGATACGTCGTCCATATCCCGGCATCCTGATCGTGACAATTTAGGCCGCCTTGTATCGCCCTTTGGAACGAAGGGATGAAAGGAAAGGTGAAGGACGGCAGGACAAAGGAGGCTAATAAGGTGGATGTCTGACAAGCAAGGCCACTGAGCCCTGGCTAATCAATAATGGGCATCAGGTGCCCGTGCCCTGAGTGTCTTCCATGTAGATAGCGGGTGTTATCTTTAACGGACAATCCCGAAGAGATCCCGACATGCCGGTTTCCGTCATCAATCAGCGGCTCATCACCCTAGTCCTGGTGGTCGCCATACTGTGGTTCGGTAAGCCGTTCCTCATACCGCTTGCCTATGCCTTTCTGATTGCCCTGGTCTTGTTTCCGATGTGCCGGTATCTGGAGGATCGGGGTGCCGGTCGCGCCCTTTCCATCCTGTTGCCCATTCTCTTATTGTCGGCTTTGTTTGCGGGACTGGTGGCTTTGCTGAGTTACGAGTTGGTCATTCTGGCCGGCAAATGGCCTCTGGTGCAGCAGCAATTCGATCCGTTCCTCGACCGGGTCCAGCACCAGTTGGAGAGTGCCTTCGGATGGACCACCGAAAAGCAGGTGGAATGGGCCCGGGATCAGGTCAACAAATGGGGAGAGAACGCCGGGTCCTGGGTGAAGGTCACCCTGACAGCGGCTGTCGGCGCTGTTTTCAACCTGATCATCATCCCCATTTACGTGGCATTGATCCTGATCTATCGCGATCGCCTGGCGCGTTTTGTGATCGCCATTGCCCCTCAGCGCTACCAGGACCGGCTGCCGGAAGTGATCCGGCATACCGTGCGCATATTTTCCCGCTTCATCCGGGGTATGGTCGTCGTCTATGTGATCGTCGGTCTGCTCAATACCATAGGCCTGTGGGCCATAGGCGTCGAAACCCCGTTTACGTACGGAATGATCACAGCGATCATGACCATCATCCCGTATTTCGGCATCATCATCAGCGGCGCCATCCCTATCGTCGTGACCTGGCTCGAGACCAGCTCCCTGTGGCAACCGGTGGCCATCCTCGCCGTATTTACGGTCGTCCAATACCTGGAAGCCAACCTGATATTCCCCTATGTGGTGGGACGGTTTGTGGATCTCAATACCCTGGCCGCCATTGTGGCGATTTTCATGGGCGCCCTTATTTGGGGGGTGTCGGGCATGATTCTTTTCCTTCCTCTTTTCGCGGTTTTTCGTCTGGTGGCCAGCCATTTTCCCGATCTCAAACCGTGGGAGGATTTGCTGGGAAAGTAAAGCCACTTCCTGAAACACTTTTCCTGCAAGCAGTACATTCATTTCCAATCCTTTTCATGATGGCGAATCCCTTTTTCCTTTCCTTAGCCCGTCGAGCTTTCTGGCCGCTCGGTCTGGCCCTCATCGGGCTTTCTGTCCCTGCGATGGGACAAGGATGCAGTGATGCCGGTTTTTGTTCGGTGAGCGCATTCCGGTCCTGGGAAGGGCCCGACCTCCCTCATCTGGTGCGAATAGGTGCCTCTTACGGACTGGCGGACTATGAAATCGGCGTGTTGACCGGGTATGCCGAATTCCAGCGTCGCTGGAATGATCGCTGGGCGACAGACATCCGGCTCACCCATGTGACACAGTCGGGTCTCGGGGTGACTTCTTCCGGATGGGGGGATGTCTATCTGACCGGGCATTATGCCTTGTCGCCGCGCACCCGGATTACGGCCGGCATCAAATGGCCGCTGGCTGACGGCAATCGCCAGAAAGATGGCTTGCCCCTGCCCATGGATCTGCAGCCGGGACTGGGCACGGTGGATGTCATTGCCGGCGCCGGATTTCCCGTTTGGAAGTTGCAGGTCTATGCTGCCATTCAACTTCCCCTCACGCAAAACGACAATGCCTTCGACCCCGGCCTGTACCCCGAAGATTCCCCCATGCGGGAGGTCGCTTCGACCAGGGGTTTCGAGCGGAAGGGAGATGTGATGGTTCGGATCACTTACCCGATACTCCTCTCCGACCGATGGACATTGACGCCCGGTGTGTTGCCCATCTTTCATCTGGGGGAGGACAGGTATCTGGACGCCAACGGATTTCGCCAACCCCTGGAAGGCTCCGGCGGATTGACCGTCAACCTGCAGGCTTTTGCCGATTATGCGCTGATGGACAAGTCCTTCCTCCAGATCCAGGCCGGTATGCCTTTGGTGGTGCGGGAAGCCCGTCCGGACGGGTTGACGCGGGCCGTCGTGGCGGTGCTGGAATGGCGCAGGCATTTCTGACGGAAAGGCTGGCGGCTGCCCTGCGGCAACCAAAGCGTCTTGCGGTCTGTTTCTTTTTTCAACATGGACCGGAAATCCTTCTTTAAAGCCCTGGGTTCTATTGCCCTTTCGACGACCGCATTGTCTTTTACCCGATTCCGGGATGAGGCACTGCATGCGTCGCCGACCCCAAAAATGCCGGTCCTGTTTCTCGGACACGGAAGTCCGATGAATGCCATTGAGGAAAACGACTTTGTGACGGGATTCCGGAATGTAGCAGCCGGTTTGGAACGGCCCAATGCCATCCTCTGCATTTCGGCCCACTGGGAGACCGACGGCACCAGGGTCACTGCCATGGAACGTCCGCGCACCATCCACGATTTCCGGGGTTTCCCGCCGGCGTTGTATCAGGTCCAATATCCCGCGCCGGGCAGTCCGGCTTTAGCGGAAGAGATTGCGGGTTTGTCGCCCATGGCGCAAATCCGCCTGGATCACGCCTGGGGCCTGGACCATGGCGCCTGGTCGGTCATCAGGCACTTGTATCCCGGAGCGGATGTGCCTGTCCTTCAACTCAGTCTGGATCGCCGTCAACCGGCCTCCTTCCATTATGCGTTGGGGAAAGAACTGGCTGCCTTGCGCGAGCGGGGCATCCTCATCATCGGGAGCGGCAACATGGTCCACCATCTCGGCCTGGTGGCCTGGGACCGGTTGGGCGATGAGGAATACGGTTTTGACTGGGCGCTGGAAGCCCGGTCAGCCATGAACCGTTATATCCTGGAAGGCCGCCATGATCCACTCATCGACTACCGAAGTCAGGGACGGGCTTTTCAATTGGCCATCCCCACACCCGAGCATTTCCTGCCTTTGCTGTACATCCTCGGGCTTCAACAAAAAGGAGAGGAGGTTCACCTCTTCAACGACCGGGCCATCGGGGGTTCACTCACCATGACTTCAGTGCGGATCGGCTGACCTTGACGGATGGTCATTGACCGGCGAAGAAAGGGAGGGCTGCCCGGACGAATCCTTCCGGGTCCTCGGCGTGCACCCAATGGCCCGCATCGGGAAGCGTGACGAGATCTGCGGCGGGAAAGACCTCCCGGATGGACGGCCAATCTTCCTGGGCGATATATCCGGAGCGACCCCCGCGGACGAACCGCACCGGCTTGTCGAATGACCTGGAGACGGGGATTCCGGCCAGGATCCGGGGATAATGCTGCCGGATGGCTTCGAGATTCATTTTCCAGCGGAAGCCCTCCCCTTCCCTAGCCAGGTTTTTGAGGAGGAAGCGGACGACCGCTTCATCGTGAAGGGATTCGCGGAGGAGGGATTCGGCCTCGGCCCTGTCGCGCAGTTCGGTCACGGGCAGTTGCTCCAGGGCTTCGAAAATGAGCTCATGTCCGCCGGGATAAGGCTTGATGCCGATATCGGCCACCAGGAGTTTTTCGACGAGGTCCGGATGTTCGAGGGCCATGTGCATGGCGACCTTGCCCCCCATCGAATGGCCGAGGATATGGGTCCGGTGGATCCATTCTTTCTCCAGCACACGCACTACGTCCTCCACCATTTGCGGATAGGACATTTCGGGATGATGGGGCGACCGCCCGTGGTTGCGGAGGTCGGCCAGAATCACGGTGTGATGCCGGGCCAAAATCCTGGCCATGGAGGCCCAGTTATCCGATGTGCCGAAAAGGCCGTGCAAAATGACCAGAGGCTCCCCCTGGCCGGAGATTTTGTAGTGCAGATCCATGCTTACAGGGCATAACCGCTGGTCTAGCCGTAAGGTTCGATAGCGCCGGACTACCTTTGCCCCATGATCCGGCGTTCATGAGCACGGTTGGCGAATTGCTGGTCCGGCAAGTCACGGTCCGCATTTGCGAGGAAAACATCCCCCGTCTGGTGCGGTGTCTCGGCCTGTTGACGCCCGAACAGATCTGGCACCGGCCGGTCACGGGAATGGCGTCTGTAGGCCATCTCATCCTCCATCTGAACGGCAACGCCCGCCAATGGATCCTGGACACCTTGTGCGGGATACCGTATGCCCGTGACCGCGACCGGGAATTCGAGGAAACGGCCCAACTGACGCAAGAGGCATTGATCGCCATTTTGACCGATCTGGACCTGGATCTGAAGGCCGGATTGCCCTTGTTGACGACGGATCGCCTGTTGCAGATGCACGAGGTCCAGGTGTTCAGGGAAGACGGCGTATCGGTCCTTGTCCATGCCATCGAGCACTTTTCCTACCACACCGGCCAGGTAGCCTGGGAAACCAAACGATTCACCGGGCGTGACCTGGGATTTTATGCGCAACACGCCCTTTGAAATTTCCTGTTAACTTTCGCCCCTATGCGCCCGCTCCTGGAATTCCGGCAGATCTTTTTATCGCCGGAAAGAATACGCGAATGGTGGCGAAAGCCCGGATTCTGGATTTTTGTTTTTTTCCTGGGTGGATTGGTGGTGATCAACAAGCCCCCGCTGGACGACCATGCCTGGAGGCAGACCCTGACCTTGTCCATCAGCGAAAACCTGTTGGAAACGGGCGACCTGCTTCACCCCCGGACGGATATCGGGCGGGAGACGGAAGGCATTATTGCCGGAGAGTTTCCGGTATTCAATGGGCTCGTGGCCGGCACTTACGCCTTGTTTGGCGTCCATGACTGGAATGGCCGGCTGGTATCCTGGATTTTTTCCTGCATCGGCCTCTGGTTTTTCTACCGGCTGATGCGCGACCGGTACGGGGACCAGGTCGCGTTGTTTGCGCTGGTGGTCTTCATGTCCTCCATTACCTATCAGTTTGCTTTGAAGGCGATGCCGGACGCATTTGCCTTGTCCATGGTGGTGACGGGAACCTGGGCGATGAGCCGGTATTGGCAGACCGGGCGCGTATGGCTTTGGGTGCTGGCTCTGGTGACCGTTTCGGCGGGATTACTGAGCAAAGTGCCGTCCGTCATTATGCTCGCCTTTTTGCTGCCGGCGCTCCCGGACAGGTCAATCCCTGTTTTCCGCAAGGTGTCAGGACTCATTGCTCTCGGGATCGCTGCCGGTGCGGCAGTATGGTGGATGTTTGTCTGGATGCCCCATCTGTTGGAGACCTACCGCAATCAGTTGATCTGGCCGGTCTCGCTCAGCGAGGGATGGCGGATATTCCTTGACATGAAACAGGAGACGTTCCGCCGGTTTTATTACTTCGCTTTTTCCTCGCCGGTACCTCTTGTGCTGGCACTGGGCGGGCTGATCCTTTTGCTGGATGGCAGACGTTATATGGATCTGGCCATTTTCTTCGGCAGCAGTTTCGTGTTCTTTTTATTCATCCTGAAGACGGGCAATGTTTTCGCCACCCACAATTATTACGTCATCCCCTATACGCCGGTCATGGCATGGCTGGCCGGTGTGCTGGTGGCTGCCATCCCGCGACCGGTGGCCGTCCGCACCGGGTGGTTGGTGGTGTTGATGATTCCTGGATTTTTCGTCAATTTCAGGGCTCCGCTGCGGCAGATGGAAGGGACCCATTACCTGAGGCTGGGAGAGGTGGTGGACCGATATGTGAAACCGGAGGAAAAGATCATGGTCAATAAGGGCAATTTCAATCCGACGATGATGTATTTCGCTGGCCGGCAGGGCTGGACCGTCAACGAGGATGAGGCCCGTCAGACGACCTGGATGCCGGATTTCAGGAAGCAGGGGCTCCGGTATATTGTCATCGACCGCCATATCAGTCCGGAACCGTTTCCGTACGAGCTGGTCCACGAGGATGAAGACTTCCGCATCTATCGTCCCTGAACACCCTTAGTGCGTGGCTGTTATAGCCTGAACCGGCGGGTATGGCCAAACCTACATGCGATACGACCTCATATTGACAGGCGGCGGAATGGCCGGACTCTCGTTCCTGTACCAACTCCGCCAGGCGGGGTTGACGGGACTGCGCGTATTGATCCTGGACCGGGAAGAAAAACGCAGCAATGACCGCACCTGGTGCTATTGGGAAACCGGGACCGGACCGTTCGAAGCTATCGTTTACCGGTCCTGGGATCAGGTACGCGTGCACGGAGGCCCGGAAAAACCGCTCCATCTGCCCCTGAGGGGGTACCGCTACAAAATGGTCCGGGGGATCGACTTTTACCGGTTCATGGACCGGTTCATCCGGGAAGATCCGATGACCGAACGGCGGGTGGCGGAGATGCGGGCCATCAGGGACGGAGGAGAAGAGGTTGAGGTGGAGACGGACCAGGGTACGTTCAAGGCGCTGCAGGTCATGGACAGTACGTGGCGTCCTCCGATGGAGACGCCAGGAAGGCATCATTTGCTGCAGCACTTTTTCGGCAAGGTGATCGTCACCCCGGCTCCGGTATTCGACCCGGGCTGGCCGGATCTGATGCATTTCGGCATTCCCCAGGAAAACCAGTGCCGGTTCATGTATATCCTGCCGCTGGCCCCGGACCGGGCCCTGGTGGAATTTACGGTGTTTTCGGAATCTCTGCTTGACCGCCCGGAATACGAACAGGTCCTGGACGGGTATGTGCGCGGGCAATTGGGCCAGACCGGGTGGGAAGTGGAGGAAACCGAATTCGGTGTGATACCCATGACCGATGAGCCCATCCGGGAAAAGATATCCGACCGGGTGATGCGGATCGGTACGGCAGGGGGCTATACCAATCCCGCTACCGGATTCACCTTTGCCCGCACGCAAAAAAGAATTGCCGAACTGGTGCGGCATTTCCGGACGACGGGTCAATGGGATGCGCCCCGGGCCTCCTGGCAATGGCGTTTCGGGTTGTATGCCGCGGTCATGCTGAATGTATTGGAACAAAAGCGGGCGCCTGCTCCCGAGCTTTTCTACGATCTGTACCGGAAGAACCCCATTGATCGGGTCTTCCGGTTTCTCGACGGAGAATCGTCCTTCGGGGAGGAGGTACGGCTCATGCAATCCATGGCCATACGGCCCTTCCTGCTGGCTGGGGCGGATGTCTTGCGGCGCCGCATTTTCTAGGAAAGAGTAACCTGGTTGAAAATTTTTTTCGGAAAAACACACGCAATTCAATAATTCATCGTAATATTGCAATAAATAAATGAACTGACCTGTGGGAGTGACCAAAACCGCCGCCTTTACCGCCGACCAAAACGAACTGGCCGCCATGGCCAAAGCCCTCGCGCATCCGGCCCGCATAGCCATCATCGAGTACCTGATCCGTGTCAATGCCTGTATTTGCGGTGACCTGGTGGAGGAGCTACCCCTCGCTCAGGCCACCGTCAGCCAACACCTGCGCGAGCTCAAGGAAGCAGGCCTGATCCGCGGAAACATCGAAGGTGTATCGGTGTGCTATTGTCTCGATGCCGCGCGATGGTCCGAACTGAGGGACCGGATGGGCGCCTTTTTCGAGCAGGCGCGTCAAGCCGGCACTACCTGTTGCTGAAGGCTGTCCAGAAAAACCATTTTTCACCCAATACTTGACTGAATCATGAAATCTTCAGAAGAACTCAAAGCCCTCGTCCGGGAGAAATACAGCGAAATCGCGCTCCAGTCCAGGGAACAAAACCAATCGTCCTGCTGTGGATCCGGAGGATGCAGCACGGTTGATTATTCCGTCTTCAGCGACGATTATTCCCGGCTACAGGGCTATGTCCCCGAGGCGGATCTCGGCCTGGGATGTGGCCTTCCGACCGAATTCGCGCACATCCGGGAAGGGGATACGGTGGTCGATCTCGGCTCGGGGGCCGGCAATGACTGTTTCGTAGCGCGATCGCTGACAGGGCCCGAAGGCAGGGTCATCGGCATCGACATGACCGAGGCCATGATCACGCAGGCCCGCGCGAATGCCGCCCGGCTCGGATTCGGCAATGTGGAATTCCGGCAGGGCGATATCGAAAACATGCCGGTAGGCGGCAACCAGGCCGACGTCGTCGTCAGCAACTGTGTCCTCAACCTGGTACCGGACAAGAAACAGGCTTTTTCGGAGATCTTCCGGATCCTCAAACCGGGGGGGCATTTTTCGATATCCGATGTGGTCCTGGAGGGCGCACTGCCCGAGGGTCTTCAGGAAGCTGCCGAGATGTACGCCGGCTGTGTCAGCGGCGCCATCCAAAAATCGGACTATCTCGAAATCATCCGGAAGCAGGGCTTTGCGGAAGTGACCGTGCAGAAAGAAAAGCGCATCGAGTTGCCCGACGACATCCTGGAGGCTTATTTGCCGGAGGACCAGCTCAGCGCCTTCCGGGCATCCGGCACGGGCATTTACAGCATGACGGTTTTTGCCCGCAAACCGGCGACTGCTGTCTGCTGCGGCACCGGGTGTTGCTGATCGTCTGTTTCCACGCACTTATTTCCTCCTAAAACCTTCGACATGCCGGTCAAAGCCGGGGAGTCCGCTACTCACTCCTTTTATCCGTCGCTTTTGTCGTACATCGACCACCTGGCCATTCCGGACATGCCTCCGGAGAGACGGGAGGAACTCGATCGTCTGGCCGGCTGGATTCGCACTTGTTTGCGGGCCGGCCGGCCGGCCGATGTCATTTTCATTTGCACCCACAACAGCCGCCGCAGTCAGATGGCCCAGGTATGGACGGATGTGCTGGCCCGCCGGTTCGGGGTGGCAGGGATAAGGGCCTGGTCGGGAGGGACTGTGTCAACGGCCTTTCACCCTCTGGCCATTAGCGCATTGGAAAGAGCCGGTTTCAGGGTCGTCCATCCGGGTGGCTCCAATCCCAGGTACCGGGTCTTTGCGGGCGAGGAGGACTCCCCTTTGGAGTGCTGGTCCAAGGTGTACGATGATGCTTCCCAATCCTTTGGGGATTTTGCCGCGGTGATGGTCTGTTCGGAAGCGGACAGGGGTTGTCCCTATGTGCCCGGTGCAAGTGGGCGATTTTCTTTACCCTTTGAAGATCCCGGGAAAGCAGATGGCACACCGGAGGAAGCCGCCGTGTATGATGAACGCTGCCGTGAGATTGCCGCTGAGTGCCTTTATTTGATCCGACAATTCCAAGCCATATGACGGAGACATCGACAACAGGAATTTCATTTTTCGAGCGGTATCTGACATTATGGGTCCTCTTGTGCATTGGAGCGGGCATTGTCCTTGGGGCACTCGGAGGTGAAACCATCCGTGCAATGTCCGGATGGGAATTGTACGGCGTCAACATTCCCGTAGCCATTCTGGTCTGGCTGATGATCTTCCCGATGATGGCCTCGATCGACTTCGGTTCCATCCGGCAGTGGACGACCTACGGGAAGGGACTTGGACTCACTCTCGCGGTCAACTGGCTGATCAAGCCGTTTACCATGGCCTTTTTTGCCTGGATATTCTTTGACAAGCTCTATGCGGCCTGGCTGTCGCCCGAGGAAGCCCAAGCCTACATCGCCGGAGCCATTCTGCTTGGGGCGGCACCGTGTACGGCGATGGTATTTGTGTGGTCGTACCTGTCCCAGGGAGACCCCAACTACACATTGGTCCAGGTATCGGTCAACGACCTGGTCCTGCTGGTGGCGTTCATTCCTCTGGTCCGGCTCTTGTTGGGGATTACGGACATATACATTCCTTATGATGTCCTGGCCATGTCTGTAGGCGTATTCGTGGTCATTCCCTTATTGGCCGGATGGCTTGTCAACCGCGGGATGATCCGCCGCAAAGGCGAGGACTGGTATCTGCGTCGGTTTCTCCCTGCGCTGAAGCCCTTTTCGATAGCCGCTCTGTTGATCACCCTCATCCTGCTTTTTGCTTTTCAGGGCCAACGAATCGTGGACAAGCCTTTCCAGATTCTGCTCATTGCGATTCCTCTGACCATTCAGACCTATTTCATCTTCTTCCTCACCTGGTGGGGAGGGCGCCGGATGGGGTTGTCCTATGCCGTATGTGCGCCCTCCGCCATGATTGGAGCGAGCAATTTTTTTGAATTGGCCGTGGCCGTTGCCATCATGTTGTTTGGTCTGGAATCGGGAGCTGCCCTGACCACTGTGGTTGGTGTCCTGATCGAGGTACCTGTAATGTTGTCTCTTGTGGCGTTGGCCAGAAAGTGGCAATACGTCTGATCCTGCGGGCGTCTAGCGGGAGAGGACCAGATGATCCAGCAAAGCGCCGGCTTTCTCCCGGTAAACGGGATCGGCACCGTTTTTCAATTCGGTCCAAAGCATCCTCGCTTCTGCCGCCCGTCCCTGGCGGATACGGGCCATACCGAGATACCAGGTGGCAGGCGCATACAGGCTTGTGTCATTAAACCGGACCCGCTCCATCCAATCGGCGGCCAGATCTTCTTTTCCCGTTTCGAGCAGACACAATCCCAGAAGGTAACCGCCTTCGGCATGATCGGGATAACGTTCAAGGTGATCCTGGAGTGCCGTTTCGGCCTGGACAAAGCGACCCGCTTCGTAATCGGCGACGGCCTGTATCCATTCCGGGGCGGGATGTGTGGGCGCCGGCAATGAGGCCTGGAGCAGATGGATATTTTGGCCTTGCCGGTAACGGATCACCGCCAGAGCCCCCAAGAGGGTGGCGGTGAAAAGAATCGCCCAGGGGAGCCATCGGCCGGATGATGCCATCGTCACGCTTCCAAAATTCGGAATTATTCCTGATTGCGGGGACCTGCCGGGATATTGGTGCCGGCCGCTCGCTGCAGCCGGTCATTGATGGCCCGGCCCAGACCTTCTTCCGGCACGGGTTCGGCCAGGATGAGGTCGAGAGGCAGGCTGTCGAGCTGGTGCAAGGCGGCATACAATTCACGGGCTGCGGTGTGCAGGCTGCTGTCGGGCGCCAGGATGACCTGGACAGCCGATATGCCGGGCAGCCTCCGGTCAAAGCGGAGCAGGCCGGTGCGGGGCGACCGCAGGCGTGGGTCTCCAGGTGGCAAGGGTCCGAATTCGAGACGGGTGCGCGGCGCGTAATGCATGGGAAGCAGTCCCGGAGCGACCGGAGAAGGGGTTGGCAGGGCGGTATGGACTTTGCCGACAAAAGCTTCCAGATCCGGCGCCGTCACGGCGCCCTGCCGGTAAATGCACCATCTTCCGTCCTGGAGGCCGATGATGGTTGATTCAAGACCTACCGTACACGGGCCTCCATCGAGGATATAGGGTATCCGGCCTTCGAGTTGGTTTCTGACATGTTCGGCGGTGGTGGGGCTGATACGGGAAAAGAGATTGGCGCTGGGTGCGGCGAGCGGAAACCCGCACGCGCGAATGAGGGCTAAGGCCATGGGATGGTCGGGTATCCGGATAGCGACCCGATCAAGGCCGGCGGTTACGAGATCGGGCACCAATTGGTTCCGTTCCAGCAACAGGGTCAACGGGCCCGGCCAGAAAGTATTCGTGAGGATGTCCAACCCGTTCGGCCACTGGCGCACCAATGCCCTGGCCTCGTCGACCTGCGCGACATGAACGATGAGGGGATTGTACAGGGGGCGTTCCTTGGTCTCGAATATGCGCACTACCGTATCTGCGTGAAGGGCATTGCCACCAAGGCCATATACTGTTTCCGTGGGGAATGCAACCAGATGTCCTTTCCTGAGCCAATCTGCGGCCTCCTCTATGGCGGTTCCTGTCACCGTGGCATAGGTCATGTACGCAAAGATAGGTCAACGGAAACAGGCCCGGGGATGGTCCGGTTTTTGCCCGGCAAAGGACATGAGGGGCTTGTCGGCGGAGGAGGCCGCCCTGCGCGTACTCCTTGTGGATGAACGGAAGGTGATAGCCGACCGTGTGGAGTCCCTTTTGGTTGAAGCCGGCCTACCGGTCAATGCCATCCGGGCAGTCGGAGATCTGGCGGAAGGCCTCGAACGCTTGAAGGAAAAATCGCAAGCTTTGGTGCTCGTCCGCCCCACTGCCGGAATGGATATTTCGTCCGTCTTGCGACAGATCAGGGCGGTGCAACCCCAACAAAGGATCGCATGGGTCGTGGATTCCGGACTACCTGAGCAGGGAATGGCCATGTTGCGCGAGGGTGCGGAAGAAGTGATTTTGATCGGAGAATCGGACGCCTGGTCCATGAGCCGGGCATTGCGGTGTGCCCTGGAAAGATGGCAGTATTCAAAGACCCTGGAGGATCTGCAGACCATGGCCCGGATTGGTTTCTGGCAGTATTACCCGGCCCGCAACGAGATCGTCCTGTCTGATCCCATGCGGCATCTAATGGGGAACAACCCGGAAGAAATCGTCGATGGCCAACCGGTAGGTCCCCTGCGGGACCTCCTGGAAAGGATTCAGCGGGTGGCATTGGTACGTCGCCAGGTGGATATTGATACGCGGGTGTGCCGCGAAGGTCGGGATGACCAATATTTCCATGTGCAATGCCGGATGGTGACCCAGGGGGGCGGCGAAACCTGCCTGCAGGGCGTCCTGCAGGATGTCACCGACCGCTATCAGGCGGAGGAACTGCGCACGGCGCGAGACCTGGCCCGTCAGACGGCCGGGATCCGGGAACAATTCATGGCCGGTATCAGTCATGAAATGCGGACGCCGATCAACGCCATCATGGGCTTGTCTCAACTCCTGTTGGCCGAAGAGCCTCCCGGTGAAAAACGGGACATGATCCGATCCATCCGGGACGCCTCTGACATTCTTTTGGGCATCGTCAATGACATTCTGGAGTTTTCAGCCATCCGTGCCGGCAAAATCGATTTTCGGGATGAGGTTTTCTCTCCTACCGGGTTGGTCCGGGACCTGGAGCGGATTCTCGGTCCCAAATGGCAGGACAAAAACCTGCACTGGCACCTGGAAATTCATCCGGATGTGCCTGAAAGGGTACGCGGAGACAAACTCCGGCTCAATCAGATCCTGTTCAATCTGATCGGCAATGCCGTCAAGTTCACGATCAAAGGAAGGGTCGGACTTTACGTGGAGGCCTTTGATGCCGGAGAAGGGAGGGTTGGTCTCCGGTTCCGCATCGAAGATACGGGCGTGGGCATACCCCTGGAAGCCCGGCAATCGATATTCGAGGATTTCGGGCGGGTGAGCCGGCCGCAGTACCGGTTTGAAGGCACCGGATTGGGTCTGGCCATCACGAAGCAACTGGCCGAACAGCAGGGTGGACGAATCTGGGTGGAAAGCGAAGAGGGCATTGGCTCCACCTTTTATGTCGCGTTGACATACGGTCTGGTACCGGATGGCGAAGAGGAGGCCGAAATGGCGGAATCCGAAGAACCGGAAGCGGTATTTCAGGGATCCATTCTGGTAGTGGAGGACAACCGGTTGAATCAACTGGTAGCCCGGAAAACCCTGGAACGTCAATGGCCGCATGCGACCGTCATTATGGCGGAATCCGGCAAACAGGCATTGGACCTGATGGAGCTGTACCGGCCGGATCTGGTATTGATGGACTTGTTGATGCCGGGCATGGACGGCTGGGAGGCGACCCGCAACATCCGGAATCATGAGGACCCGGCCATCCGCAACGTCCCTATTGTGGCGATGACCGCCAATGCCTATATCACTCTGGACAATCAGCTCAAATCGCAGGGATTCACGGATTATGTGCTCAAGCCCTTTGAGCCCGAGCAACTCTTTCATACCATCCTCCAATACGTACCCATTAAAAAACTTCGTCTATGACCGATCCCGTGACCATCGATCTGCAATACCTGGAGACCATATCCGGCGGAGATCCGGAGGTATTGCGCGAAATGGTGGAGGCTTTGCGCCAGGAGTTGCCCCTTCACCGTGCGGCCCTTGCCCAGATGATGGAGGCGGCAGAGGCGGAAAGCGTGTTTCAGGCGAGTCATCATCTCAAATCCACGCTGGCCTATACTGGGTGCCGGATGGCCATCGACCTCAATTTGGCCCTGGAGACCGCAGCCCGGGCCGGCGGAATGCCTGCTGAACTGAAGGCGCTGTGGGAGCAACTCGATCCGGTGCTTTCGGCCGTCATTACAGCGCTCGAGAATCGTTGAGGGGCCCATGGCGGCCTGTCTGGTGAAGGATGCCTATGTTTGAGGGACAAATAGGGACCTGTCCATGAAACGTGTGTTGCTTTGCGAAGATGAGGATGTCATGATCACGGCCATAGAATTCCGACTGCAGAAAATCGGATGTCAGACGGTCAAGGTGCGCACGTTTGATGCGGCAGTACAGGCCTTTCAGATCGACCCCCCTGATCTGACCATCATCAGTCTGACCCTCGCCCAGCAGGGCGGCCAGAAGTTCCTGCAGTGGGTGAAACAAGCCTCGGGACGTACCGTTCCGGTGATCATCATTTCCAATCTCGAACAGGAAGAAGAGGTCATGGAAGCCTTTGCGGCCGGAGCGGATGACTTCATCACCAAGCCCTTCAAACCGACCGAACTCATTTTGCGCGTGATGCGATTGCTGGACAAGTACACGGAAGGATGAAGGGCATTATTCTGGCCGGAGGAATGGGCACCCGCTTGTATCCCCTGACACTGGCGGTGAGCAAGCAACTCATGCCGGTGTATGACAAGCCCATGATTTATTACCCGCTGTCCACCCTCATGTCGGCGGGCATTCGTGAAATTCTCGTGATTTCCACACCGGAAGATCTCCCCCATTTCCGGAAACTCCTCCGGGACGGATCGGAAATCGGAGTCCGGTTTTCCTATGTGGAACAGGCTGTCCCCAACGGTCTCGCCCAGGCATTCGTCCTGGGCAAGGAATTTATCGGGACGGATGCCGTATCCCTTATTTTGGGGGACAATATTTTTTATGGGGCCGGATTGGAAGATCAGCTCCGTCAAAGCGTCCATCCGGACGGAGGTGTTGTCTTCGCTTACCAGGTAGCGGATCCCGAACGATATGGTGTCGTGACGTTTGATCGCGATTTTCAGGCTCTTTCCATTGAGGAGAAACCGGTAAATCCCAGGTCTCATTACGCCGTGCCCGGATTGTATTTTTACGACAACGGCGTCGTGGACATTGCCGAAAATCTGAAACCCAGTGCCAGGGGAGAATACGAGATCACCGATGTCAACCGGATTTACCTGGAGCAGGGGCGGCTGAAAGTGCGTGTGCTCAGCCGTGGAACGGCCTGGCTGGATACGGGCACACACAAGTCGCTCATGCAGGCCGGTCAGTTTATTGAAGTCATCGAGGACCGGCAAGGTCTCAAGATCGGATGTATCGAAGAAGTGGCCTGGCAGATGGGTTTCATTGACGATGCCCAACTGGAGTCCCTGGGTCACAAATACCTCAAAAGCGGATACGGCGAATATCTGCTCAATCTGTTGCGATAGGGGGTCCGTTGATGCAGACTGGATCCGGCTTTTCATTCTCCACTTCTGTTTTGCCTTCCGTAACCCGCATTCCGCGGAGTAGCCATTTGGCAATCATATTCCCCTTTCTCTTCATGCGGGAAAATTCAGGTACCTTGGAGACTCAACCCCCTTGTCATGCATGATATTCCTGTATTCCTGGTGGCCGGAATGCTCCTGTTGTCCCTGCCCGGAAATGCGCAGCACCCGACTGAATCCGCTGACTCCCCCACCCTGGTGTCCTGGTGGCTGGATGTATCCGACCTGGCGGAAAATGATGCGCGCAAGGTGTACACCGGAACATCCGGTTTCCTGTCCATCTGGAAGGAAGCGATGGGCCTGGGACCCGGAGATGCCTGGGTGTCCGTGTCCACATTCACCGACAGCCGGGGCTGGACCCATGCGCTTTACCGCCAGGAACACAGGGGGATACCCGTAAGGGGAACAGGGTTGGTCCTGCATCTCCGGGATGGCGTCGTCCACAAGGCCAACGCCAAGACAGCCATCGGCCTGGATGTGGATACAGGGCCAAGCCTCAGCCCGGAAGAAGGGAAAGCCCGTTTGGAGGCCATAGAGGGGATGGCGGTCCGGCTGACCGAACCGGCGCGGCTCGAAATCCTGGTCCCCAACCACGGTGATGTTGATGGAGCGCCCCGATTGGCCTATCGCATGCCGTTTGTGACCGATGAAGCCCTCATACAGGGCATCAGGTATCTGGATGCCGTGACCGGGCAGATATTGCTGTCGTTGCCTACCGTTTGCACCGGCGATGTACCCGGTACGGCGCACACTTTGTATAACGGGATTCAGACGATCACGACCGACGAATTTGCCGGCGGTTTTCGGCTGCAGGAAATCGGGAGACCGATAAGGACGCAAAATCTGCAACACACGACCAATTTGAATTTTGCCATTGATTTTACCGATGCCGATAATGTCTGGGACGAAAAAATAAAAGTGTTGCGCACCGTCACCCTGGACAACATGCAGTTTCCCTGGTGGCAAACCGGGGGGCAACCCAAGCCGAATATTTACCTGGAATTGCGCGATGGCTCCAATACCCTTGTGGCCCGCACACCGGCCATCAGGGATTCCTTCCCTTCCTTTACTTTCCCGGTACAGTTGCCTTTACGGCATCCGCCATATACGGTCACTTTCAGGGATGATGACGGCAACCCGATGAATGATGATCTCGGTGGTCAGTTTACGGTTGGGAGCGTTCCGGGTGTTTCGAATTACTCTGCCTTCGGCAATTCGGGTAAATATCTGATCGTCGAAGAAAACGATCCTGCCCTTGATGCGCATTGGTGCATGGAGGAGACCTATGATTTTTTCGAGGAAACCTTCAACCGGACCAGTTACGATGGGCTCGGAGGTCAGATCCGCACCTATGTGCATTTTGCCTTCGGCTGGCCGAATGCCGCATGGGGAACGCTGGACAGCCGGATGTTCCTGGGTGACGGCAATGGCGTTCAGACCACTTACCGCACCTATCTCAATGTAGTGGCGCATGAATTTTCTCATGGTGTCATTTTTCACAACGGGGGAGGTGGGTTGGAATACACGGGAGAATCCGGTGCGCTGAACGAAAGTTTCGCGGACATTTTTGGAGCCGCCGCTGAATTCCATATCAAACCCGGCAGTGCCAATTGGCTGCATGGCGAGGAAGGTGCACTTGTGCCGGGGGATTATTTGCGCTCTATGTCCGATCCTCACAGCAAACAGCATCCGGACACGTACGGACCGGAAGATCCTTATTGGATCAATCCTGCCGACACATTGGATGCCGGTGGTATTCATACCAATAGCGGCGTTCAGAATTATTGGTTCTATTTACTCGTGGAAGGCGGCCAGGGCATTAATGCCAAAGGAGATGCCTATTCGGTCACCGGTATCGGCCTGGACAAAGCCCTACAGATCGCCTATCGCAATCTGACTACTTATTTGATCGCCTCCACGATCCCGCTTTTTGAAGATGCCAGGGCGGGTTCCATCATGGCCGCCGAGGATTTGTACGGGGCGGGATCGGCTGAAGTGGCCGCGGTGCAGGCGGCCTGGTATGCCGTCGGCATCGGGCAGGGACCCGAACCGCAGCCATGGTGTAACGGCTTGCAGGAATTGCAGGATCCGCAGGGTGGATTTTCGGACGGGAGCGGTCAGGCTGTTTACGCCAATGGTTCCCAATGTGCCTGGCGCATCCAGGTGGATGGCGCCAATACCATCACTTTGTCTTTTACGGAATTTGAAGTGGAGGACGGAAAAGATTTTGTCTATGTGTACGACGGCTGGGATGAATCGGCCCCGCTATTGGCCATGGCAACCGGTACGTCCATTCCCGCCAACGTACAGTCCGGTGACGGCATCATGTACGTGAAATTTGTTTCCGACGGCGATGGTACTGCCGGCGGATGGACGGCCGAATACCAAACGACAATGGGCTCTTATTGCGACAGCTTGACCCCCTTCACCCTTCCGGTCCATGAATGGTCTGATGGCAGTGAAGCTGAAAATTACGGCAACAACACCTGGTGCCGGTGGTTGATCCAACCTGCATCGGCGGACAGTATTTCCCTGTACGTATTGGAACTGGACACTGAAGAGGACCAGGATGTGATCGAAGTCTTTGACGGGACCGACAGCGCGGCTCCTTTATTGGGTGTTATTTCCGGCACGGTCCTGCCGTCTCCCGTTCATGCCACGGGGGGCGCCATGTTTGTCCAATTCCGCACCAATGCTTCCGGCCGGAAACCCGGATGGCGATTGCACTATGAAGCCACCCTGTCCACCGGAATTGAAGAGGAAAGCGCCATGGACAATTGGCAACTGTTTCCCTCTCCGACTTCGGGACCTGTTTTTTTGTCGGTCCCTGAAGGTCGGGACGGCCGGATCTCGGTGCAATGTTTCAACCAGCAGGGAATGCGTGTGCGGGATGTATGGCTGGAGGTATTCCCGGGACAAAACCCGGTCATGAATCTGGCGGGCTTGCCGGAAGGATGGTATGCCTGCCGGATTTCCGGCAGTGGCGAAACCGCCGTCTTCCGTATCGTTGTGGAATAACCGCCCCGGATAGTTGCAAGCATGAGCAGGCCGGCATTCATCATGGGAAAGATCTTGTCCCTTTTGGGTCAAACAGGATGGTTGTTTTTTTTCGGCATGATGCTGTTGAGGGCGGGCGCCCAACCCGTTGGGTGGTCTGCAGAAGTGGACTCACTGGTCGCGGCAAGTCGGGACGCCGTAGCCCGCAATCAGCCTTCTGAAGCACTGGGGCTGGTTGAGGCGGCCACTCTGTTGGCTACCCCGTTTGCCCATGAAGATCCGTCGCGATTTGCGCGATGTCTTTTCAACCATGGCAGGGCACTGGACCGCCTCAATCGTTGGGAGGAAGCAGAGCAAAAATACAAGTCAGCATTAACCATCCAGGAAAATGCCGATTTCCCCTTTCCGGAGGATCTGGCGTGGACGTTGAACAACCTGGCTGTGCTTTACACGGCCAAAGGGCAATTTGAAGAGGCGGAGCCCTTGTATCAACGCTCTCTGGAAATTCGCCAAAAGGTACTGGGTGACCGACACCGGGATTATCTATGGAGTCTGAACAATTTGGGCGACCATTATTACCGGAAGGGGAATTACCGCCTGTCCGAAAAATATCACCGGCTGGCCCTGGAAGGGCGCGAAGCGGCCCTCGGACGTGATCACGGCGATTATTTCTGGAGTCTGAACAACCTGGCGGTGTTGTACAACCGGATCGGCCAATACGAACAGGCCGAGGCGTATTATCAGGAAGCCATCGCCGTGAGACTGGCACAGGTGGGTGACAACCATATTTCGTGGGCTGTCGCCCAGAACAATTTGGCCAATTTGTATTTGAAGCTGAATCGATTTGAGGATGCCCGTCAGCGATTCCAATCCGCCCTGGCCGTGATGGAATCCAAACTGGGGGGACAGCACGATTATGTCGCGACCGTAAAAAACAATCTGGGTCATGTGTACAAAGGGTTGCAGGATTGGGACCGGTCTGACAGCCTTTACCGCGCAGCGAAAAACATATGGGCCGAATCGCCTGGTGTGGAGCATCCCAAATACGCGCAGGTCGTGCACAACCTCGGCGAGCTTTACGCCGCCAGCGGGAAAACGGACGATGCGCTGGTTCAATTTGAAGAGGCCCTGGCGGTCCGGAGAGAATCGCTGGGTGCCGATCATCCGGATGTGGCCAACACCTGCAATCAGTTGGCGCTCCTGCACTGGAAGGAGGGCCGGATGGAGAAGGCCGGAGCGCAATTGATGGAGGCTGCCCGGATACAAAAAATCCTGTTGGGGGATGCCTGCCGGTTCCTGACCGAACAGGAACAGGTGTTGTACGCCGCCCGGTTTTTGGAAAACCTTGACCAGTTTTACTCATTTGCTGCCCGACAGGAGGTGTCATCCGGCGAGTGGGTGGCCCGCTGTCTCGACCTGTCCCTTTTTTACAAAGGAATGGTCCTGGATGCCTCGCAACGGCTGAGAGCCCGCGCGCTTCACGATCCGGAAACCCGACCGGTTTTCCAGGCCTGGCGGCAGGTCAAAACTTCTTTGGCACAGGAATATGCCCGACCGACCAGCCAGCGAAAAAATGTGGCGGAACTGGAGCAGCAGGCCAGACAACTGGAGAAAGAATTGGCCAACAGGATGCCGGTCCATCAGGCCAGAGAAACAGGATGGCAGGAATTGCAGGCAGTCCTGAAACCGGGCGAGGTATTACTGGATTTCATTGCTTACACGGAATATGACCCCGACCTGACGGGACACAGGAAATTGGTCGCATTGACTTTGCGGAAGGAGGACGAATACCCCCGGTGGATTCCCGCTGGCAATGCCGATGAATGGGAAGCCATTGTCCAGGTCCATCAGGACCGCAGGGCCGATTATGTCAATGATTTGTACGCATGGCCCGATCGTGGAATGATTGCATTGGGCAGTGCGCGCCGCACACTTTCGGAATGGTTGCACGATGTCCTTCAACAAACGGGTTTGAAGGACATTCACACGGTCTATTTTGTGCCTTCCGGCCATTTGCATCGCATCAATCTTCCCGTCATTCCCCTGGATGAAGAACGGGTGTGGAATGACAGTCTCCGATGGGTACAACTGGCCAGCGCGCGCCAGTTGCTTCCGGCGGACCCATGGACCTTCCAGGGGAAAAATGCGGTGGTGCTGGGTGGCATCGAATACGACCAAGCTGTCGATTCTCTGGAAGGAAAAGAGAGCCAGGTGCCTATGGAAAACAACCCCAGGTCAGGCTGGTCCTTTCTTCGATGGACGGAAAAAGAGTCCGCCCAAATAACCGGCACCTTGCGCGCAGGGGGGTTTATGGTACGTTCATTATCGCGGTATGACGCTTCTGAGGAAGATTTCAAATCCATGGACATGGCCGGTCAATCTTCCCCGAGGGTACTCCACATAGCTACCCACGGATACTTTTTTCCTGATCCGCACGAACAGACAGAAGGACCAAACCCGGACCTGGCTACGGCACCCGTGTATCAGCTTTCCGAAAATCCCATGATCCGCTCCGGGCTTGTTTTGGCGGGTGGCAATCATGCCTGGCGCAACGGTGAACCTGCGGATCCCGGGCGTGAAGACGGCATTCTTACTGCCCTTGAGATCAGTCAGATGAATCTGTCCAATACGGAACTGGTAGTTCTCTCCGCCTGCGAGACCGGGCTGGGCGACATCGAGGGTAATGAAGGGGTCTATGGATTGCAACGGGCCTTCAAAATCGCCGGGGTGAAATACCTCATCATGTCCCTGTGGCAGGTGCCTGACCGGGAGACCATGGAATTCATGACGACTTTTTATAAAAACTGGCTGCCTTCAGACACCGATGCTTTGGCGGGCAAAAAGGAAAAAATGACCATTCCCGACGCCTTCCGCCAAACGCAGCGGGAGATGCGGGACCGGTTTTTCAATCCGTATGCGTGGGGTGCCTTCGTGTTACTGGAGTAACACTTCGGCACCCAACGGGTGCGTAAGTTTTGAC
>JAGFIW010000205.1 GCA_024103195.1 Saprospiraceae bacterium
TGCACACGGGCATTGGTCAATGCCTCCAACCCGATGACCGTTCCGTCTGCCAGGGCGGCCCAAAGACCGAAACCCGGATCACCGGACAGAAAACCGGATGCGAAAACAGTGGCCGACTGTCCTTCCAGCAGGGAAAGCGGCGCACTGAAGGAGGCCACAACGGTCTCCTCTCCGGCCGGTTTGATATCCAGAATCACATCCGCCGCCGGCACCGACAAGTAACCGGTGAAGACGCCAAATCCGAGATCCGTGACCACGTCACCCAACCCCCTCACGGCAACATCCACCGATGGGGCATCCGGTGCGCCATGAAAAACCAGTAGATCCGTCTGACCTCCCGAGGAGGATTCCTGCCCCATGTCATAGATGGCGAGGTCAAAGGGCGTGGTCATGTTGCCTACCACCCCGTGGGCTACGGCCACATAAGTACCACCTTCCGAGAACGTCACCGGAAAGGTGGCTATGATGTCGGCCGGGCTGCTGCTCGGTGAGGGAGCGATCCCGATCTCCAGGGCCATGCCGGCCGGTACATCCACAAACGGGGTGGCGGTACGAAATTCAAAAGACGGAAGAAAAGGAACCCCGTTGACCCAGATGTCAACAGTCGGCGAAGGCGAATTGTGAATGACCTGCAACCTGGCGGTTTGGGCGGCAAGCCCCAGATGGATCGCCGAGAGCAGAAGAAGCAGTGTGAACTTTCTCATGTGTAATCGTTTTGGTTAGCGATATCGTAGGAATGACATCTTTGATCTTTTTGTTTAACTTTTTAGTCATTTTTTCTAATTTTTCTTAAACAAAGTGATGACAAAAATTTGGCTTGTGCCCATTTGTCCGACCCGGATCTGTGGCCTCTGGCCGGTCACGGATACACAGAAACAACCACCTTTGCGCCAAAGGGCCAAACGCCATTCTGTCCATGGAGGCTAATCGTCAACTCGGTATTTTGCTCGTCATCCTGGGGAATGTGCTCTTTTCCGCCAAGGCCATTTTTGCCAAGTTGATCTTCCAATTCGGTGTAGACGCCACGACAGTAATGACCTTGCGTCTGGCCTTTTCTCTGCCCTTTTTCGGTGTGGCGGCGGCGTGGAGCTGGCGGAAGAAAGGAGAAATCCGGCTTTCCTTTCGCGACTGGAGGATGCTCGGCCTGTTTGCCTTTCTGGGTTATTACGGGGCCAGTTTTCTCAATTTTGTCGGGCTGCAGACGATTACAGCCGGTTTGGAAAGGCTGATCCTGTTTACCTATCCCACCATGGTGGTCCTGTTGATGGCGGCGTTCAAAGGCATTCCTGTCTCCAAATGGCAAGCGGCTGCCTTGCTGTCCACGTATGGCGGAATTCTGCTGGTACTCATCCCTGGTTGGGACCCTTCGGGATCCGTCGGGATCGGTGCGTTGTTTGTGCTGGCCAGTGCTTTTGCCTTTGCCCTGTACCTCTTCTTTGTCGGTGATTACATTGCCCGTCTCGGCACCCTTCTTTTCACCAGCCTTGTCTTGTTGTTGGCCACGGTGATGACCTTCCTCCACTTTGCCCTGACGAGAGACATCACATCGCTGTATCTCCCCATTGAGGCTTATGGGTTGTTTCTGGGTCTTGCCGTTCTCAGTACCGTGATTCCGATCTTCATGATCTCCGAAGGCATCCGGAGATTGGGCGCAGGAAATACATCCATAATAGCCAGTGTTGGTCCGGTGGCCACCATATTTCTGGCCTGGCTTTTCCTCGGAGAACCCGTCACCTGGATTCACCTGGCGGGGACGGCGATGGTCCTCTTTGGCGTATGGTTGGTGGGATGGCGCCAACACCGACCCATCAGCGACACGCCGATCCGGGTTCGTTGATGTAGTTAGAGGTGCTTGAGCGCTTCCCGGCGGGTAAGGGCCGGCAAGGGATGGGTGTGGACGAAGCGCCGGACCTCGTCCGGATCGGTGCGGGCATACTGCCGCAACGCCCACCCGGCGGCCTTTTGCAGAAAAAATTCCCGGGAGTCGGCCACCCGCTGAATATAGTCGAACAAAAGCGCGGTATCCGTTTTCTCGCGGTAGCCCAATTGGAAAATAATGGCCACCCTTTGCAGCCACATTTCATGGCCGGCCATCCAGGATTCCGTCACCGGCCGGATCTGCCGGGGAAACCGCAGGAAATGACAGCCCACCCATTTGGACAGTGCGTCCACGGTATCCCACCAGGAACGGGTCAGGATCAATTCTTCCAGCAACCGGATATGGTCCGGGCCGGTTTGTCGCCATGACTTTTCGAGCAGGGTAAGGGCAGCGTATTGCATTTCGCGGTAGGGCCATTGAAAACAAAGCCGGGTCACTGTCTCTAGGTCATCGCCCGGTGCAGGAACGCCTTCCTTCCGGATATAATCGCGGACCAGTTCTTTCCAGACCGGTGACTTGAGGCCGTAGAATTCGAATTGATGCCGCATGTAGGCTTTCTGGCCGGCCGCCACCTCGGGATCGGCCATTTCTTCCATGCGTTGCGCCAGACCACGGCAATAGGCACGGGGCTTCATTGCTGGAGTTGCGGGTGAAGAAGGTAATACCGGTGTTCATCCCAGAACCGGGCGTTCTTGAAGACATGTTTGACCGAGATACCTTCTTTTTGAAAGCCCGCTTTCTCCAATGCGCGCATGGAGGCGGTGTTGAAGGCAAAGACCATGGCGTACACGCGCAGGATCTCGGTTTCGGTAAAAATGTGGCGGACCAGCGCTTTGATGGAGGCGGTGGCCAGCCCTCTCCCCCAATGCGACTCTCCCAGCCAGTAACCGATCTCTGCGGAAAAACGGTACACGTCCTCCTGAGGGAAATAGCCGATGACACCGCAAAACCGGTCTTGACAGGAGATGGCAAAATGGCGGGGAGGATCAAAGTCCATTTGTTCCCGGATAAAGGCCTCGGCATGACCGACCTGATAAGGAAACGGGAAGCGATCCCGGACATTTTCAAAAATGCGGGTTGTATTGGCTTCGAAGGCCATGGGCTGAGCGTCTGCAGGCATGAGCGGCCTCAATACCAATCCACTTATATCTGTGGGGATGGTCATCATTTACTCCTTGGATAAGCCAGATGACGCAAGGTGATCAATTCTCTAAACTTCTCCCGTGCATCTGCTGCGGGTGCACCGAAATAAGTGGCTCCTCCCTCGAGGTCTTTGGAAACACCGGAAGAGGCCAGAACGGTGGCACCGTCGCCGATGCGGACGCCATGTGCGACACCTACCTGTCCATACAGAACCACGTTGTCGCCAATGATGGCTTTGCCGCCGATACCTACTTGTCCGGCGAGTATGCATCTTTTACCGATGACGGCCCCGTGTCCGATATGTACCTGGCAGTCGATTTTCGTTCCTTCTCCGATGATCGTATCGCCTGAGACTCCCCGGTTAATGGTCGTACCGGCGCCGATATCCACGAAGTCTTCCAGGATGACCCGGCCGGCGGTATGCCATTTGGCGTGCCGTTCGGGGTACCGCTTGAAGTAGAACGCGTCCGTGCCGATGATGGCACCGGCCTGTATGCGCACATGCGCACCCACCCGGGTGTGGCTGTGAATGATGGCGCCGGCCTGGACATATGTCCCCGGACCAATAGCCACTTCGGGTCCAATGATGACACGGGGTTCGATCACTGCCGAAGGATGGATCTGCGCCGAATCGGCAATTTCTGCGGTGAGCGGCGTGAACGGGCGGAAATGCCGGGCCAGCAAATCATAGGCTTCGAAAGGCTGGTCGACGACCAACAGCGTCTTTCCCGGAGGAGGTTCGACCTCCTGATTGAGGATGATGACGCTGGCGGCAGACTGGAGGGCGCGCTGAAAATACTTGGGCACATCCACGAAAAGGATGTCGCCGGGTACGACCTTATGGATTTCGTTGAGGCCGGTACAGGGAAAATCCGGATCACCGATGATGCGGGCCCGGATCATGGCGGCGATCTCCTTGACAGGAACAGGTTGGCGGAATTGCATGGGCTTGGCTCGAGCCGACAAAGGTAAGCACGGATTCGCCGGACTCTTTGCCCGTTTGACGATATTGCAGGAAAAACAGGATGCAAAGGCCATACTCCTTCCTGAATCGCCTTCGTTGTGCCTCGAGTGGTCTGGTGGTCTGTCTCCGACAGGATAGGCACATCAAGGTCCATATGGCTGCCTTTGCTGTTGTTATGGCGGCCGGGATCCTGCTGGGTCTTCAATCCTGGGAATGGGTAGCGGTATTGCTGGTATCGGCAGCCGTCATCAGTCTGGAATTAATCAACAGCGCATTGGAAAGAGCCCTGGACAAACTGCATCCGGATCATGATCCCTTGATCGGCCAGGCCAAGGATATCCTCGCCGGTGCCGTGCTGGTCATGGCTGTGGCTGCTGTCGCCATCGGATTGCTGATTTTCCTTCCCCGTATTTCGGGATAACCGGACGGAATGTCCGCATACGACCAATTTGCGGGGACAGATGGGCAAATCGCAGGATTCTACGAGTTTTGCAGGATGAACCGGACAAGTACATCCTGGGCGATCCTGATCCTCGTGGCCATTATGGGCACCGGGGTTCCCGCCTGCCAAAGCCAGGAGACCCCGCCCGCCCCTTCATCCGACCGCCAAGTCGTGGACAAGGCAGAAGTCATGCCGCGTTTCCCCGGCTGCGAGGACCTGGCCGGCGCGGACGACATGGCCAAATACCGCTGTTCCATCCAGATGCTCATGGATTACCTGGGGCGGGACCTGACTTACCCTCCGGAAGCGAAAGCCAAAGAAACCTCCGGTGAGGCCGTTGTCCAGTTTATCGTGAAAGAAGACGGGCAGGTGGAGTTTGTGGAAATCGTCCGGGATCCGGGAGACGGACTGGGTGAAGAAGCTGCCCGGTTGGTACGCCAGATGGCTGAAAAAAACATCCGGTGGCGCCCCGGATACAAGGACGGGAAGCCCGTGGCGGTGCGCTTCAATCTTCCGGTGGCCTTTCAGTTGCCCCGGGATCCCGACACCGGAAAAATCCCGGAAGACTGAGGCATGATCCGGGTTTATGACGATGCCTATTTCATGGAACAGGCGCTGGCGGAGGCCCGTCTGGCCTTTGAGCGCGATGAGGTGCCGGTGGGTGCCGTGATCACCTGCAACGATCGCATCATCGCCCGGGCCCACAATACCACCGAGCAGCTTCTCGATGTCACCGCCCATGCCGAGATCCTTTGCATCACGGCCGCCTCCGGACACCTGGGCAGCAAATACCTGCAGGAATGCACCCTTTACGTGACCCTTGAGCCGTGTGTGATGTGCGCCGGCGCCCTGCATTGGGCGCAGATCGGCCGTATTGTCTATGGCGCCGACGATGAAAAACGGGGATTCATGCGCTTTGGCAAATCGTTGCTTCATCCCGCTACCAAAGTGGAATGCGGGATTCTGCAGGAGGAATGTTCCGCCTTGTTGAAGTCGTTTTTCCGGGAAAAACGTTAGGACAAAGCCTTGCCCCGGTTGTAGAGATCCACGCCTACGATCGCAGCCATGTTGAGAAAAAAGAAGGGACCCACTTTGTCGGTTTCCACGAGATCGTTCATGGTTTGCAGCAGATGGATCACCACGAGGCTGCACAGCGCCGTAAGTACCAGTGCTTTGCGATGTGGTTCCCGGGTGCGGTGGTACACCCTTTCACCTGCCAGCAGCACGGTGAGGATCAGGCCCAGGTAGATCAACAAGCCGGGTATGCCCTGTTCGACAGTGGTCATCAGGTAGTAATTGTGAATGCCCGATCGCTCCGGATTGTCACTGACGTAAGTGCGGAAAGCCCTTGCGGTAAAGGACTGATAGTTTTCATAAAAATTATTGGGGCCAAACCCTGTCCAGGGCCGTTCACCGACCATATAAAAACCGGCTATCCACCTATACACCCTTTCCATGGTGGAGATATCCTGCAACTTGTAAGTGGCGTTGACCAGGTCGGAGAATTCGTAATGCGTGACGGTTTTGTTGTAGTCGGGGGCAAAATCGAGATACCGGTTGTCGCGGACCATGGATCCCAGAAAAGTCACTGCCAGGATCAGGGCCACCCCGATGGCGGGTTTCATGAGACGCCAGCGGATCAGGAAGAAAGCCGCTACACCACCCAATAGAGCTACGTAGGCGGCCCGGGTATAGGAAAACTGGACCCCGGCAAGTAGTACAAGGACCATACCCGCCACCAGACCCTTGAGGAGGAGCCGCCCATGGAGTCGTTGCCAAAGAAACCACGCATAAGGCAGGAGGACGACGGCCAGTGCCGCAAAGGTGACGTGATTGCGATAAAAAGGAGTCACTACCCGGTTGACATCGGCAAAAGCAAATCCATAGGAGCGAAACCGGATCAGGGCTATCACGTGGGTAATGACCAGGGGTACCAGCACAAACCATACGGCTTTTTCCCATCTGGCCGGGTTGTTCAACATGATCCTTCCGAGGGTGTAAAAGGCGAGGATGTACCAGGTCTTGGCCAATAAAAACTTGACGGCGATCAGGGGTATCTCCGCAAAGACGGCTGTAGCGGCAATCCAGGATACATGGACCAGGAGCAGCCCATCAAACAGATGGTGAATGCGGATTTCCCCGGGCCGCCAAACGGCCCTCAGGATCACAACGCCCGCCAGCAGGAGCATGAGCGGTTCCGAGGGCAGGTCGGTACCCAGGCTTTCTGAAAAACTGTATTCGAAAGATAGGGGCAGGGTGCCCAGCAGGAGGAAATAGACCGGCTGGTAATCCCTGACCATCCAAAACAGGAAAAGGAACAGGGCCGGCAAAACCATCCATGCCGGTGCACTCAGATAAACGCCGGCCAGAATACAAATCCCGGTGGCGGATATGAATAATCCCCAATCCGGGAAATCGGGCTGTACCCGGATCAGATGACGGATGCGGTCAATGGCCGCCATGATTTTCCGGTGGTGCGGAATCCCGGCGATATTGCTCCCTGATGAGGACGAACAAAGCGCCAAACAAGAGCGTCAGAAAAAAAGAAATGCCGGCGAGAACACCGCGTTTCGGCCTGTGCTTGCTGACGGCGGGCATGGCTTCCTCGAAGGGGATAATGGCCGATATCTCTCCTTCCAGGATGGCGCGGAGATGGTTGGCCTTTTCGATTTCGTAGCTGAGTTGATTTTTGGTGTTTTCGTATTGTTGTTGCAACATGGCGACCAGGCCGGCTGCTGCGTTGAAGCGGTGGATGTCAAAATCGCGTCCCTGGGTTTTTCCCGTCAGGTCGGCCAATTCGGTCTCAAGGCTGGCGATGCGTGCGGTGACATTGGCAATGGTATCCCTGTTTTGGTAGCCGATTTTGCGATACATCTCCAACCTTGCCCGGTCGCCGGCCAGTTCGACGGTTTTCTGGGATACGAGGAATCCGACCTGGCGGCCTTGTTCCCGCGCATCATAGACGCCGGATGACTGCTGAGTCCTGGAAAGCGAATCACTGAGGGTGACGAGATAGGCCTGCTTGGTGTTGATACTGCCGTTGAGCGTCAGGAGCATGCGTTCCTGATTGGCACGCAGATACTCCACAGCGATCCGGTCAATGAAGGTGCGGGCGGCATTAGCCATGGCGGCAGCCATGGCAGGTTCCTTGTCCTCTACGGAAATCCGGATACCGTCGTATTTGGTCTCGATGATTTCGTAGTGGTCCCCAAACCGCAGACGGGCCCGTTCTCTGGCTTTGGGATGGCTGGCGTCGATGTCGTATCGCGTCATCAGTTCGAAGGAATCGATCATCCGGTCGAGGAAAGGGGTGCTTCCGGCAATAGTCAGCAACCGGTCGCGGTCCGCCCCCGTTCCGAAATATTCGATGCCCCGACCAACGGGCCCGAAGAGGTCATCGGGATTGGCCATATCGGTACTGGCGGCGTAAAACACCGTCTCGGACCGGTAATAGTCGGGCATGAACAGGGTGATGACGACGGTGAGGGCGGCGATGGCCAGTGCCGCGCCTATCAATTTTACCCGCCAGCGATAGAGCAGGCGCAGGATGTCAAGCAGGCTGTCAGGAGGGGCCATCCGGTGGAGTTGCGTCTTGAAGGTTACCCGCGAACCCTTTCCCCCTCGCCCGCACCATCTGGAAAAATGGTCGGAGGGGAAGCAGGCCGAGGAGCAGTGCCGCCAGAAGGCATCCGGCGAACACGGCTGCAAAATTAAACTGCCAGGCGGTATCCTCTGGTATGGGGACGACGAGAATAAAGAGGCAAATGACGGCAAAAAGGCCCATGCGGATCCAATCCCGGGGTTCCCGTTGCACATCCATATGCCGGAATGCCAGAAACATCATGGCCAATGCAGCGCCACTCTGGGTGACCAGGGCTGTCCAGGCCGCGCCTGCAATACCTCGGGAAGGAATCAGAACGAGAAGCAGAATGGCGTTGATCACTACCGTCACCACGAGGGCGGCATTCATGATCCGCATCCGCGAACCGGCCGCCAACAGGGTACCGAAAACGTACATCATGCAGACCGGGACAAATACCCAGGCCAGGATCCCCAATGCTGTTCCCGCTTCCTGAGGCGCCTCCTTGTACAGGAGCCGGATCCATTCTCCGGAAAACCGGCTGACGGCTGCGGCAACGGCCATGCTGCCCGTGAAAAGCAGCTTCATACTGAGACTTACCAGCGGGCCCGTGTCCTGTTTTTGTCCCAACTGATAGGCAAACATGGGCAAGAGCAGGGCGCCAAACAGAAAGGCGAAATTGTTGAGGGCATCCAATAACCGGAAGGCCATGTAATAAATCCCGGCCTGGGCGGCTCCATCCGGGAGCAATCGCTCCAGGAGCAAGGTGTCCATCCGGTTGTATCCCGCCATCAGGAGGACAGCCAACGCAAAGGGCAGGCTTTGGCGCAAAAGAGGCCAGTGCCGCTTCCATCCGGACAGGCCCTTCCAGGTCAGACCTCTCCCCTGCAGGAATATGCGAGCCAGAAGTATGGTCAGCACCAGGGAGATCGTCTGTGCCCAGACAAAATGGGAAAGCCTGAAATGGTCTCTCCATCCCGGGGCATAGAGCAGGAAACCGCACAAGGCAATCATCCATATCTTGTCCGAAACGGAAAGCAGGCTGTCACGGCGGTACATCCCCATTCCGGCGACATTGGAGCGCAAAAAAAGCAGCCAGGACAGCAACATCTGGTTGGCGGCGACATGCAGCATCAGCGGCCATATGGCGGTGTGGTAACCTAAAAGCAGCGAGGCGGCCAGACAAGTCAGCAGGTAGGCGGCTCCGAGCCAGATTTTGAGGGAGGTCAACAGGGGATAGCGCTCCTTCAGCAGGGACCGGTCGGTCGACAGGCTTTGGCTGTTGTACTGCTGGATCCCGGCATCGTTGATGATCTGCAGGATGTAGGTCAGGCTGAACAAAGCGGCAAAAAGGCCATAAGCTGCCGAACCGACCGTGTTCTGGACCTGGAGATCAATACCGAAAATGTAAAGGGGCTTGATGACCAGATTCACGCCCACAAGGAAGGAGACATTGAGCAGGAACTCCCGCCTCATCGGGCGAACAGGTTGTACTTGAGGATGCAATAGATAGCCCGGAATCCGTCTTTCCAACCGATTTTCTTGCCATCGGCATAGGAACGGCCGTAGTAGGATATGCCCACCTCATAGATCCTGATCCTGGGAATGCGGGCGATCCGGGCAGTCACTTCCGGCTCGAACCCGAACCGTTTTTCCCGCAGGGGTAGTGCCTGGATGATTTCCCTGCGAAAGAGCTTGTAGCAGGTCTCCATGTCCGTCAGGTTGAGATTGGTAAACGCGTTGGACAGGAAAGTCAGGAATTTGTTGCCGATGGAGTGACAGAAGAAGAGGATGCGGTGCGGGCGTCCGCCCATAAAACGGGATCCGTACACCACATCCGCCACCCCGTCAAGAATGGGTTTCAGGAGGATGGGGTATTCGTCGGGGTCATACTCGAGATCGGCATCCTGGATAATGACAAAATCGCCGGTGGCGTGTCGGATGCCGGTATGCAGGGCGGCTCCTTTGCCCTGATTGACCTCATGCTTCAGATAGGTTAGCGGAAAACCGGTATGGGCGTCCCGGTATTTCAGGATGGCGGCTTCCGTGTCATCGGTCGAACAGTCGTTGGTAATGATCACTTCCCGCCGGATGCCTTCCGGCAAGGGAGCCTGTCGCACCTTGTCCAGGATGAGGTGGATGGTACGGCCTTCGTTATAGGCCGGAATGACAATGGAAAGGGTAGCTGTCATAGTCGGTAAGCCGTACAAAACCGCAAAGTTAGCCATTATCCCCTTGGGATGTCCGCTATTTGCGCATCACCTGATGGAAGGCGATGCGGAGTTGCAGCACGGCCACCAACACGTTCCGGTGGTTTTTGAGTATGGGGGGAAGTTCATCCAGCGGTTTGGGATTCCCCAGCGTTTTTGACAGCCGCCCCAAATGCCCTCTCCAGGCCAGGGTGAGCATGAAATCCTGCTGTCGGGCAGCGTCTTTGGCCAACTCCGGGCGGAGCACCAACAGGGTGAGGATCTCATTAGTCAGCGCTTCAGACCAAAAAAACACCGGGCCGGTCAACAATTTGCCAGCCAGATCCGCCCAGGATCCTATGGGGCGCCGGGACTGGAAATACGCCAGCAGCAAACGATTGAGCCTTTCTCCCCCCATGGCTTCGGCCAATGCGGTCATCGGTGCCTGACCTGCCCAATCCGGATGTCTCAGCCGGGCTTCGCACCAGACGGCGCATCCTTCGGGATCGGGATGATAGCGCAGTGCATCAGACATGCCCTCGGCCAACAGGACGCCATCCGGTGATTCGAAAGCCCCACGGACCATTGCCGCCCAATCCATGCCGGTCACCGCCGTCCATGCCGGTGCGGGAAGGCTGCCGGCCAACGCGCTGAACAGGTCTGACCGGGACGGCGGGGCATCCATCGTTTCCGGCCAAAAGGAACCCCAGGATGGTTCGGGCGCCGGCAATTCGAGATGGAGGACACCCTTGTCAACGCGGATGCATTGACCGAGGAGTTGCGTGGCTTCTGCGGTCAGGGCGGTATCTCCCTGACGGATGCGGGCCCGGATCAAGGGACCGGGGGCCGGGACGGACCCCACCTCCGGCAGCCAGACCGGTCCGTCCGCGCCGGGAGGAGGTAGCAAATGACCGCATTCGCCCAGGAAGCCATCCCACCATGTGGCATCCATCCGGCGGCCTTGCCGCGCCATCCATGCCCGGCTTTCATGAGGCTGTTGCCACAACCAGTGCAACAAATGGCGGTACACCAAGCCGTCGTAAGGGGCGGGATCGGGCGGAGGTCCCTCAGGAAAAAGCCAGGCGGTAGGTGCAGACCGGCCCAAGACCCGGCGGGCGGAGGCATCGAAAAGGTCAGCTGTCAGTGAGAACCATTCGGGGTGTTGG
>JAGFIW010000213.1 GCA_024103195.1 Saprospiraceae bacterium
ATCCATATGAACAATTTCCTGGGGGAGCCCGCCTTGTTGCCCGGAGGACCCTTCAGCTGGCCACCGGCAACCCGGTTGGGTTCGATGATGGCCCCAATCCTGGCCGGCCCTGTGGGCGAAAGGATCAACCTGGCGATGGGGACAGGTGGTGCAGCGCGAATCCCGTTTGTGCTGGCGCAGGTCATGCGGCAATTGTGGGGATGCCAGCGCGCGCTCCCGGATGCCATTGCCGCACCCCGCCTGCACCGCGACCGCGACACCCTTCATCTGGAACCCGGTTGGCCGGATGCCGTCCTGGCCGGCCCTTACACCGCACCGCACGTCTGCTGGCAAAGTCCTTCCATGTTTTTTGGCGGGGTCAATGCCGTACACCGCAGGACGGACGGTTTGCAGGCTGTCGGCGATTTCCGCAGATCGGGGGCAAGTCGGGTAGGGAAATAAAAAAACCGGCCTGGAAAGAGGCCGGTTTTTTTATCCTGTGCAGGAAAGGATCAACGCAGCTTGAACGTGCTGGCGCCTGTGAGATAGCCTTTGTTGTAGACCTCTACCTGATAAACACCTTTTTCCAGGGTAATCCCGGGATCCCAGGACAGGCAGGTGTTGACCGACTGTTGGTTGTAATCAAAGGACTTGGTCACGGTAAACCGGACTTCATCTCCTTCGGCTGTCGTCAGAATGCCGGATCCCATATCATCCATGGCAATGGTCTGGCCCAATGGGGATATGATGCGGATATAAAAGACTTCGTTGCCCGGTTCGGCGACATCATTGGCGCCGGCATCAAAGCAAACCTTGAGCCGATCAATATTGTCGGCATAGCGCTTTCTGGATTCCTTGCCGGAGTCATTGACTTTGTAGCCGTTGACTTCAATGTTGGTCACGGGAATGACGCTGGCCTTGTTGACCTTGGCACTGAGCACGACATTCTGGCTTTCCAGTTTGGCTTTTTCGGACGTCAGGGCTGTACGGGCAGCGGAGAGGTCTTCATTTTGACGCACCTGTTGGGTGAGGTTTTCTTCCAGACTGCGCTTCTCTTCGCCCAGTTTGACATTCTCTTCGGTGAGAAGGGCATTTTGCTCCCGCAAGGCATCCAACTCCGCGAGATAAGCCTCCGCCTGAACCTCCAGGTCACGAAGCCGCGATTTGATCGAACTGTAGTCTTTGGTCGTCCGGATCATGCGGGCGATCTCGTCTTTCTGTGTCCGCAACTCTTCCTTCTGTTTTTCGATCAGAAGGTTCATCTCTTCGTTGTCGCCACGCATCTCTTCCAATTGGGAAAGCGTCTCGTAGTACTGCTTTTCCAATTCCATATTCAACTTTTCAGCTTCGGCGATGTCCTCCGTTTGGGTTTCGATCGTCTTTTCGTTTTGATACTTGTCGTAAAAGAGCCAGGCATTGAGACCCAACAGCGCAATGATGACGAGGATGCCGATGTTCATCCAGCGCGAAGAATTTGATTTGGGGGAATTCATGGTCGTGGTTTTGATGAGTGTACGTAAAACGCGGCAAACCATTGTCATATTGCCTGCACAAATCTACCATATGTTTGGCGCATTCCGCTACCATGGGAAAATCATGGCCATTGGCTATCTTAATGCGCCAAACACATGCCATGATGGACGAATTCCCCCTCTACAACATTCTGTTCCTGGATATCGAGACGGTTTCCGCGCACGCAGCCTTCGAAGAGATGGATGCTGCCGGCCAGGCATTGTGGAAGGAAAAGGCGCGATACTGGCTCAAGGATTACGGGGACGACCCTGCCGGGCCTTCCGACTGCTACCGCGACCGTGCAGCCATTCTGGCCGAATTCGGACGGGTCGTCTGCATTTCCGCCGGTTTGATCACCCGGGGGGAGGACCCTGCCGGCGATGGTTTTCGTTTGAAATCCTTTGCTGGTGAGGATGAGCGGCAAGTCCTCGCCGACTTTTCCAATATGCTGGACCTCCACTTCTCGGATACTAACAGGTTTTTCCTCTGCGGGCACAACATCCGTGAATTCGATGTGCCATATCTCGGTCGCCGGATGATCATGCACGGATTGCCGCTACCGGCCATGCTCCGCATCTCCGGCAAAAAGCCCTGGGAAGTCCG
>JAGFIW010000216.1 GCA_024103195.1 Saprospiraceae bacterium
CCTCTATGAAAATGACGAATACCTCATCGGTGCCGTTGGGACCGTACTGGTTCCACAACTCCTTCAGGTGACCTCCGCTGTGATAGTTCCAACAGGGACCACACCAGGTAGCGGAGAATTCAAGAAACACTGTATACCCTTGATCCAGAAGGGAATACAAGTTGTGGGTCACACCGTTGAGGTCCGTAACGGTAAAGTCCGGAGCATCCGAACCATGGGCCAGCTGGGCATGGGCTGACGGGGCCGTTCCGAGGCACCAAAGCAATGCAACAAGTAACGGTAAAGGAGCTTTCATAGGATTTGGGTTTGGTGTAAGTGCAAAAATCAAGGATAAAAATAGCATAATTATCATATTCCTGCAATGCCGGCCTCCCTGGAACGGAATTTTTCCACCCACCGGATTTTGTTCCAGTCGCTGAAATGAATTATTCTTGTAGGCGATATACCCGTGGAATGCTCAAATACTATGTGGCGGCTACCAGTCAGCACGTCGGCAAAACCACTTCTACTTTGGGCCTTATCAAGGCCTTCCGCAGCCAGGGCTTCAAAGTTGGCTATTGCAAACCCGTGGGACAAAAGGCGCTGGGCTGGAAGAATCACTGGGCAGACAAGGATGCGGTGCTCTTCGCGTCGAGCATGCATTTCAGTCTCGACAGCGCCGTCCACAGTCCGGTCATTTTGGGCCCCGGGACCACAACCGATTTCCTGGAGCACCCGGAGAAGTACCATTTCCGGGAACGGATACTGGCGGCTGCCGCTTCCCTTGAGGCTGAATATGATGCGGTGATTTACGAGGGCACCGGCCATCCGGGCGTAGGCAGTGTGGTGGATCTTTCCAATGCTGCTGTGGCCAAACTGCTGCAAGCAGAAGTCATTCTGATTGTCGAAGGAGGCATAGGGAGTACCATTGACGAGATCAATATGAGTTCCGCCCTTTTCCGCATGGAAGGCGTGCCGATTGCCGGATACATTATCAATAAAGTACAACCCGACAAACTGGACAAGGTCCGGTATTACCTCGAGAAAAAACTGGGCAACCATGGCCCCCCCATCCTTGGCTACCTGCCCTATGACAGCAGTCTTGCCAACCCGATCATGGACACCATCAGCCATGCCATCAAAGGAGAGGTGTTGTACAATCCGGAAGAAATGGACAACCGGGTCGAACATGTCATGGCAGGATCCCTTATGGAAGCCAGTGAGATCGGCAAACTGCAGAACATCCTGCTGGTTTCCAGTTCCAACAGGCTCTCTGCCACGCTTCGCAAGCTCATGGAGATCCAATCCTACCTCCATATTGAGAATTGCCCCTTGTCGGGGATCATCATTACCGGCGATGGTACGCATGCGTCCGTGGTGGACATTCCTGCCCATATCGAAACGTATATCCTGGCCAACCGGATTCCCGTCGTAAGCACCTTGTACGATACCTACGGATCTGCGACCAAGATCAACCGGATTGAGGTCAAAATCAATACGCGTACGCCCTGGAAGGTGAATTTGGCCGAAGAAATGATCCGCAAACATGTGGATCTTTCCCGTTTGCTGGCTGTTCCCGTGCCTCCCCGCCCCTAAAAATTTCACCCGGACATGGGGGTTCCTGCCAGGTGGCTGGTCCTATAATAAAGTGCCAGCCATGAATGCGCATCCAATCATCCAGGCCATGAATCTGATCCCGCTCTTCCAGGGTTTGGAATCTGCCGTCCTCGAATCCCTCGCCCGGGAAGCCCGCATCATCGAAAAATCCCGCTACCAGTATATCTATGTACCAGGGGATTCCAGTACCGAACTCTTTTTTGTCCTTGAGGGGAGTGTCAAGCTCGGTGTGTATCAACGCGACTACAAGGAGCAAATCCGGGATATCCTCCATCCGAATGCTTATTTTGGGGAGTTGTCTCTTGCCGGAATCCCTGAACGAGAAGGATTTGCCATGACCATGGGCGACAGAAACCGGATGCTTGTTATCCCCTCCGAGAGCCTGTTGCGTGAAATGAGTGGCAATCGGAGGCTTCAACAAATCGTCTTGCATGCCCTGGCCGACAGGCTTCGCAACGCCGAACACCGGGCTGATGACTTGATCCACAAAGACGCCCGTACACGCATAGTGGACTACCTCAAGGACACGGTTGAAAAACGGGGAAGACGTATCGGTTTTGAGATGTATCTCAAACACGGACTGACGCAACAGGACATTGCCAGCATTACCGGTACATCCCGGCAAACCGTTACGCAGGTCCTCAACGAGTTGAAAAAAGCCAATTGCATCCATTTTACACGCCGGAGCATCCTGATCAGGGATATGACCCGGCTCGGAGCTCAGGTATAAGAACTCCGGTTGACCTATCTTTGCCCCTCTTTGGAGGAGTGGCAGAGTGGTTGATTGCAACGGTCTTGAAAACCGTCGTAGGTGCGAGCCTACCGGGGGTTCGAATCCCTCCTCCTCCGCCTTCGCTCGCCGTAGCTCCGTCAGGAGCGAAGGCGAGCACATGTTGATCTGCCATCCCTTTTAGGCCCCATGCCCGCAGGAAATACCCCGGCGAGCTTCGGCGGACACCGTCCGCCATTCAATTACACGGTATACATATTGCAGTGTGCCGACGTTAGTTATTATACAGGATGCACATCAAACTTGCTGCAAAGACTTAACCGTCACGAGCAAGGGAAAGTGATTTCAACTAAATTGAGGAGACCGGTTAGATTGCTTTCCTATTATTGTTTTGAGAACAAGTACCAAGCATACAAATTTGAAAAATATCTCAAATCAGGATCCGGTAGGGCTTTTATGCGAAGGCACCTTGTTTAGAAAGGAAGTTTTATCCAGTTCATTCTCAATCCCTATCCGATTCATCGCGAGCTTCGCTCGCCATAGCTCCGTCAGGAGCGACGGCGAGCCCTAATTAATCTGCCATCCCTTTTAGGCCCCATGCCCGCAGGAGTTACCCCGGCGAGCATCGCTCGCCATAGCTCCGTCAGGAGCGAAGGCGAGCCTTGTTGATCTGCCATTCTTTTTCGGCCCCATACCCGCAGGAAATACCCCGCCGAGCGTCGCTCGCCATAGCTCCGTCAGGAGCGAAGGCGAACTCCTCTAAGCCGTACTGGTCATACCTCACTGGCGCAATCAGGACCACCTGGATGGACCTGCCTACCGCCAGCATATCACCAGGAAAATTCGAAGGTTATCCTACATGCAGGTCTTCGGTATTGTCCATCAATCCGGCCACCATTGGCCAAAGAGCCATTTCAGGAGGAGAGGCTGTCATCCGGACTGTTATTCTTTTCACCGGGTGGACAAACTTCAGGCTGTAACTGTGGAGATAAATCCCGTTGAAATCGGCCTTGATCCGGGCGCCGTATTTCAGATCACCGCGAATGGGCCATCCGGCAGCCGCCAACTGGGCTCTTATTTGGTGAGGCCTTCCGGTATCCGGCCTAACTCTAACCAGGTAGTGATGATCCACTTCACCGGCTAACGCATATTCCAGACGGGCGTACTTGGCATCCGGATATCGCCGGCTTTTGCCAGCCAGGACTTTTACCGGTTGCCCGGGGCCGGCCTTGTCGATATAATGCTCCAGAACGCCATCCAACGGGTCGGGCCGCGCCTCGAGAATGGCGTAATAGGTCTTTTCGACCTGGCGTTCGCGAAAGAGCTCCTGCATCCGGGGGAGCATTTTGCTGGTCCGGGCAAACAGACAAAGACCACTGACCGGCCTGTCCAGCCTGTGACATGGCGTCAAAAAAATATTGCCGGGCTTGTCGTACTGGGTGCGGAGATAATGTCTTCCCCAATCTTCCAGTGTTGGATCTCCCGTCACATCGGCATGCACCAGCATGCCCGGCGGCTTGCTGATCGCGAGCAAGTGGTTATCTTCGTAAACGATCTGGGGCGAGGGTTCTACTTTTCGCGACATTTCGGCGGTGGTATGACAGAACGGACGATCGGATTTTCCCCATGCCCGAATGACACCTTTATCTTCCACGCCATGATGCATGGCCTGGTCGGGGACCCAAATGTACGCTGGCGCCCTCACTTGGAAGACGTCGAACAATTGAATCGCCATGCTATGGAAGGCCGATACGAGGTGACCAAGCTCTCATTTTTTGCCTTCTCCCAATGCTGGCAGAACTACGAATTGCTCGATAGCGGCAGCGCACTGGGATTCGGTTGTGGCCCCCTCCTCATCACCCGTCCCGAAAACAGGGACCGGCCAATAGCGGACATGCGTATTGGACTACCCGGACAGTGGACTACCGCTCACTTCCTTTTTCGGTTGGCGTATCCGGAGGCCCCTCCTCCCGGCCAACTCGTTTTTTCCGACCTCGAACAGGCCGTACTTGATGGCCGGTTGGATGCCGGAGTCATCATCCATGAAAACCGGTTCACCTACCACGACAAAGGCCTGGTAGCCATCAGGGACCTCGGAGCCTATTGGGAGCAACTCACCGGCGCACCTGTGCCTCTGGGCGGCATTGCCGTCAAGCGGTCTTTGCCTCTCGATACCCGCCTTTCCATCCAGGCGGCGATTGCTGACTCCGTGGCTTATGCTTTCCAAAACCCGGAAGCCTCGCGCTCGTATGTCGGCCTGCATGCCCAGGAAATGGCCCAAGAAGTGAGAGATCAGCATATCCGATTGTATGTCAACGACTTCAGCCAATCATTGGGGGAGCATGGCCGTTCCGCCATTCGCCGATTCTACGCCGAAGCCACATCCAGAAACCTCTTGCCCCCTGCACCGGAATCCCTGTTCTGCGGTGAAACCACTTTTCCTTGAACATATTAGCACTTTTTCATATATATGGCATGATAATTGTCATGATCCCGATCGTGTAAGTTTTGGGTAATACCCTTTGTCCAAAAAGAAGCTCGTGAAACGTCACGGGCTTTTTTTATTGGCGGATGATGGTCAACGGTATCCGTACAGGCCCACAGGTGCATTCGGCGCCATGTTTATTCATCTACTCAGCGTCCATATCCTCCCTGGGGTATTACCTTCGCAGCGGAAAAACCCTAAATACACTCTCTATGATCATCGGTGTCCCCAAGGAGATCAAAAGCAATGAAAATCGCGTGGCCCTGACTCCCGCCGGGGCGCTGGAACTGGTGAAACGCGGACATACTGTCTATGTCCAGGCCAGTGCCGGATTCGGATCAGGATTTCCCGATCAGGAGTACATCAAGGCCGGCGCACGTGTTTTGCCGACCATCGAAGAGGTTTACGGCATTGCGGAAATGATCATCAAGGTGAAGGAGCCCATCGCTTCCGAATACAGCCTTATCCGTCCCGACCAACTGGTGTTTACGTATTTCCACTTTGCCTCGTATGAACCGTTAACCCGTGCCATGATTGACAGCGGAGCCGTTTGTCTGGCCTATGAAACGGTGGAGCTTTCCGATCACAGCCTCCCCCTCCTCGTCCCCATGTCGGAAGTAGCGGGTCGCATGGCAGTGCAACAGGGTGCCAAGTATCTGGAAAAGCCTTCCGGTGGTCGGGGCATCCTGTTGGGTGGTGTTCCCGGGGTTCGACCTGCCAAAGTACTCGTGCTGGGTGGAGGAGTAGTGGGCACCCAATCGGCCAAAATGGCGGCCGGGCTGGGCGCTCAGGTGACCATTCTGGATATCAGCCTGCCGAGGCTTCGGTATTTGTCTGATGTGATGCCGGCTAATGTTATCACCCAATATTCCAATGAATACAACATTCTGGAACACATACGCCACAGCGACCTCATCGTAGGGGCCGTGCTCATTCCCGGGGCCAAAGCGCCATCCCTCATCCGCAAGGAAATGCTCAGCGAAATGCGTCCCGGCACAGTCATGGTTGATGTAGCTGTCGATCAGGGAGGCTGCTTTGAAACCACCCGCCCCACTACGCACGACAATCCCATCTATGTCGTTGATGATGTCGTGCACTATTGCGTCGCCAACATGCCAGGAGCCGTACCCTATACTTCCACCATCGCCCTGACCAATGCCACCCTCCCCT
>JAGFIW010000246.1 GCA_024103195.1 Saprospiraceae bacterium
CAACACTACTTATTATCAGGAAAATACGGGTAAAGGACATGAAGAACCTTGTAAAGTTTGTCGTGGCCGTAGGTCTGCTCATCCAGCTAAGTGCCTGTGGTTCAAAGGAGAGTGGACAATTGGTCGGTGTTTTAGACCGGCCGAGTTGGCAAGGCATCAACCCCTACGGGATGGTTTACGTGCCTTCCGGGACCCTGCACATCGGTTCGGCGGATTCGGATATCAGCCGGAATCTCCTCTCGCGGTCGAAAAGCATTTCCATTGTCGGTTTCTATATGGATGACACGGAGATCACCAACAATGAATACCGGCAGTTTGTCTATTGGGTCCGCGACTCCCTCGCTCATGGTCTGATGGACCATTACATGGAGAACGAAGACGGCTCTGAAATGATTGACTGGGAGATGGAGCTCGATTGGGAGGACGAAGAGACCATGGGAGAGTTGTTCTACCAGGGCAATGACCGGTTTGCCGGCAAAAAGGAGTTGAATGTAGAGAAGTTGGTTTACAACTATGAGTGGATGGACTGGCAGGCAGCTGCGCATGACAAAGGCCGTTCACCCCGGACTTCCTTCATCAAACGGGACAAAGTCAAAGTTTACCCGGACACGCTGGTTTGGATCCGCGATTATGCCTATTCCTATAACGAGCCTTATACCCGCAACTATTTCTGGCATCCTGCTTTCGACGATTACCCGGTAGTGGGTGTCAACTGGAAGATGGCGAATGCCTTCTGTTACTGGCGGACCAAGCTTTGGAATACTTACCGGGCCACCTCGAAAGGGGAAGTGAATACCGAAGAATTCAGACTGCCTACGGAGTCTGAATGGGAATATGCTGCCCGTGGTGGCAAGGACATGGCCCCGTTCCCATGGGGCGGCATGTACCTCCGCAATGCCAAAGGTTGTCTCCTGGCCAACTTCAAGCCGGGTCGTGGCAACTATCCGGAAGACGGTGGACTTTATACCGTCAAAGCCGATGCCTACTTCCCCAATGATTACGGCCTGTTCAACATGGCGGGCAACGTAGCGGAGTGGACGGCGACGGCATATGATGATAATGCCTATTCCTTCTATCACGATCTGAACCCTGACCTGCGCTATGATGCTGCCGACGACGATCCGGAGGCCTACAAGCGCAAAGTGGTTCGCGGTGGTTCCTGGAAGGATGTAGGCCATTTCCTCCAGACCGGAACACGGACCTGGGAGTTTCAGGATACGACCAAGTCATATCTGGGCTTCCGTTGTGCCCTTACCTTCCTGGGTCGTTCCATCAATGATTTCTAACGGAAGGAAACCAACGCATCAACTGTCCGAACAATATTGCCTGTGTCCAGCACAGCATCGGGAGTGTGTTTTACCCGGTGGCAGGCATGTCTGATCGGTAAGGATAAACCTGTACTCCTATTCGCTTAACCAAATTTAAATTACGCAAAAAATGGGCTTGCAAAGTTTTGTGAAAACTCCCGGGTTCAAATACATCAAGAACCTGGCTATTGGTGTCGGAGCCGCCGTCGTGCTTCTCGGTGCACTTTTCAAACTGGAAAGTTGGGAAGGCGCCAGTGAAATGCTGATTATCGGTCTTTCCGTGGAAGCACTGATCTTTCTTTTCCTGGGAATTATTGGCCCGGAGAAGGATTACTATTGGGAGAAGCTTTATCCCGGTTTGGACAAGTACCACAGCCACATCGCCCCGCTGACTGCCGGAGAAATCGGAGAGTCTCACCCGCTGGACGGCGAGGTTGTCGAGCGCCAGTTGGGCAGCATGATTACCGAACTGCAGTCGATGTCCAAGAGCCTGGGTGCCCTCAAAGCGCTGCAGGAGGTGGATTTCACGGGTACCAGAGAGCAGTTGGGTGCCATGAGCAACTTCTACAAAAACATGACGGATGCCATGGCCAACTTGTCTGAGTCTCTGGACGACACACGGGCTTTCAAAGACCAACTCACGGCGTTGAACAAGAATCTCGGTTCACTCAACAACGTATATGGCAACATTCTTGGCGCCATGTCCAGTATCGGCCGTTAAGCCGTACGTCAACCGAAGGTTTAACCAACGATAAAAGAAAAAACGCATGTCGATTCCAAAGGAACCGCGGCAGTTGATGATCAACCTGATGTATCTGGTGCTGACAGCATTGTTGGCCCTGAACATCTCCGCGGAAGTGATGAATGCTTTCTTTACCCTGGATACGGGTATCAAGAACTCCAATGCCATTATTGACAACTCCAATACCCAGATCCTGAACGGGATTTCCAAGCAGGCGGACGCTTACAAGAATGAGCAGAATGATGCTTATCTCGCCGCGGCCCGCACCTCCGATTCGCTGACGCTGGCCTTCACCAAATACGTGGATGAAGTGCGCAAAGAGCTTTTCGAAGCAGCTGGAGGACCCGGCAAAAAGGATCCGGCCCAACCCAAACGGATCAAAGACAAAGACGTCACTACGCGTCTGTTTGTCATGCAACCACCGCAGGGTCGCGGTTTGGGTCCTGTTTTGGAACAACGGATTCTGGATCTCCGGAAATCCTATCTGAACCTGGTCGAGAACGACGCCAATCTGACTTCGTCCCTCCCGCTGGATATTACGGAGGAATGGAAGAAGTCGGACAAGAAAAGCTGGGCGGACTTCATGTTCATGCAAATGCCGGTTGCCGCCGTATTCCCCATTCTTCGCAAAATCGAGAATGACGCCAGGGCCTCCAACGCAGCGGTGCTGAACTATTTTTTCGAGAAAGTTTCGGGCGAAGACATCAAGTTTGATGCTTTTGAACCTGTCGTTTCCGCCGCCAAGGGTTATGTGATCCGTGGTGAGCGTTATACGGCCGACGTTTTCCTGAGTGCTTTCAGTACATCTGCCGGGGATAATACCAAGATCTATGTCAACGGCGCCAATCTGCCCATGAAGGACGGTAAGGCGGTTTACGAAACGGTAACCTCCCAAATCGGTACCAAGCAGTACAACGTTGAGATCAAGGTCGTCAACCCTTTGACCGGGGAAGAAAAATCCTACAAGAAGACGTTTGAGTATGAGGTCGGCGAGCGCAGTGTGACGGTTTCCGCCGACAAGATGAACGTTTTCTACATCGGCGTGGACAACCCGGTATCCGTTTCGGCGGCCGGTGTGTCCTCCAATGATCTTCAGGTTTCGATTTCCGGTGGGGGCGGAACGATCAAAAAAGTCGGATCGGCCAACTACGTCGTGAATGTGTCGGAACAGTCCAACGACGTCAAGATCAACATTTCCGCACCCTCCATTGGATTGCGCGATTCCAAGCCCTTCCGGGCCAAGCGTATTCCCGACCCGGTGGCCAAATTGGGTAACATTGCCTCCGGATCGATCGGGAATGGCGAGTTTCGTGCCCAGTTGGGTGTAGCCGCTCATTTGGAGAATTTCGACTTTGATGCCAAGTGCCAGATCCAGAGCTTTACCCTGTACCGGGCAGAACCCCGCAAGGACCTGCAGGATGCACAGAATGAAGGGCCTCGTTTTGGTGGCAAGGCTCAAGCACTGGTCAACCAGGCCAAGCCGGGTGACCGTTATACTTTCCAGGATATCAAGGCGCGTTGCCCTGGTGACAAGGCAGCACGTCCCATCAACCCGATGGTATTCGATATCCGCTAACCACTTCAATTTTAAGGTATGAAATCCTTGCTTTCTTTCCTCACCTGCCTGTTTCTCATCGGCGTTTTGGCTCCCGTGGAGGCTCAACGACCCGAGGAAATTCGCACGGAATCGAGTGATCCGGACCGCAAGCCACCGATCGATGGTGTCGTGGAACGCACATTGACTTCCGAGAAGAGGGTGCTCCCGTACGCCCATGTCCGTGAAGCGGATTATTACTGGGAGAAACGGGTTTGGCGGCTGATCGACATCCGGGAAAAGATGAATCTGCCCTTCAAAAATCCTGATGGCCGGTTTATCACCATTCTGCTCGAGGCAGCCAAAGCAGGTGAGTTTACGGTTTATGACGACGAGGCGTTCACGGTACCACTTTCTCTTGAAGAACTGCTTCTCAAGGAAAAAGGAAAACCGGACACGATCCTGCGGATGGACCCGGAGACGTATGAAGATGTGATCGAAATTGTACAGAACGACCTTAATCCGGATGATATCAAGCATTTCCGGTTGAAGGAGGTATGGTATTTCGACAAGCAGACTTCGACGGTGAAGGTGCGGATACTGGGCATTGCTCCGGTAAAGGAGATCAAGGATGAATACGGCAATTTCCTGGGCGTTCAACCCATGTTCTGGGTGTATTATCCGGATGCCAGATACGCTTTGGCGCGCCATCGTGCGTTCCGAACGGGTAATGATGCCAGCCCCTTGACCTGGGAAGACCTGCTCGAGATGCGGTTCTTCTCCAGTTACATCTACAAACAGCGGAACGTGCTGGACCTTGGTCTCAAGGACATTTATACCGGTATCGATCTGTTGTTGGAGGGCGAGAAAATCAAGCAGGAGATCTTCCACTACGAGCACGATCTTTGGTCATATTGACCCAAGCCTCAAATCTTCAAAAAGGGCCGGAGCAATCCGGCCCTTTTTTTGTCAGGGGGCGATCTTTGCGGCCTTGATTCCGCAAGATTTCCATAATCGGGATTTCTATCTTTGACGGATGACATTACGTGTGTTTTTGTCTTTTTGGGTGTTGGGATCGGCACTTTGGTTCAGTGCCTGCATACGGACGGAGCCCTTTTATGAAGGAGATGATCTTCCTTTGGTTTTCTCTACGGATACGTTGAGGTTTGACACGGTTTTTACAACCCAAGGATCAGCCACACGGATCTTCAAGGTATTCAATCCGCAGGATGAGGCCATCCGGATTCCCGGAATACGTTTGGCGGGGCAGGCTCCCGGGTTTTTCCGGTTGAATGTGGATGGCGTACCTGGCGATGTTTTTCACGATGTTGAGATTCTGGCCAAAGACAGTATTTATGTTTTTGTCGAAGTGACCATTGATCCAGACCAGGATGTTTCCGTCAGTCCTTTTGTCGTTCAGGAGCATGTGCTGTTCGAATCTTCGGGACAAACCTTGAAGGTGGTACTGGAAGCGTGGGGACAGAACGCAAATTACATTCCCAACAACCAGAATGCAGGTGGCGTTGCGCGACTGACTTGTGATATGGGGGAGGTGATCTGGGCAGACCCCAAACCTTATGTGATTTTCGGCGTCTTGTTGATCGACTCCTGTGTTTTGCGCATCCGGGAAGGTATGCGGATTCATGTCCACGGGGGAGTTGTCAACAGCGGTAGCGGTTTTTATTCGGATGGTTTGATTTACACCCAACCCGATGGACGTTTGCAGGTGGAAGGTACTCCGGAGCAACCCGTCATTTTCCGATCAGACCGGCTGGAAAGCGGATTTGACGAAGTGCCCGGACAGTGGGCGGGAATCCGGTTGGGACCCGGATCGGGATCGCATACGATTTCCCATGCCCGGATACTCCACCCTGTAGTGGGTGTTTTGGTGGATTCCAGCACCTCCCTGACCATACGCAATACGGAGATTGCCTACAGCGCTTCCAGTGGACTTTCTTCCTTTGCCGGAAACATCTCCGGGGACAATTTACTGCTGCATGACAACGGGCGGAACGGCATACAATTGTCGCTTGGTGGGGTACACCGTTTCAGGTATTGTACCCTTGCCAATTACGGGAACACCAATGAGGCTTTGTATGCCAGCAACATTTTCTGTCTGGATCCGCTTTGTTCAGAGGCATATACCCTTCCTCTGAAACTGGAAATGATCAACTGTGTCATCACAGGTAATCAAAAGGACGAAATCACTTTTGTCGATGGCATTCAGAGTGGACCATCCGGGTTTTATTTTGACATGGATCATTGCCTTGTGCGTATCGATGATCTCTTGCAACCGGATCAATGGCCTGATTTTCGGGATCATTGTCGGCAATGCCTGGAAGTTTCGGCGGTCGACCGTTTGTTCCGCGCGCCGGACGAGGGGGATTTCAGGCCCGATTCGCTGGCCGTTTTTTTAGGGGGTGCCCTGCCATTGCCGGATGTGCCCGGGGATCTGGTGGGAAATCCCAGGGATCCGGTAGCCCCTGATATGGGGTGTTATGAAGGGGAATAGGCCTGAGCGGTATCCGGATCGTTTTTCTGGATACGAACGCCGGTGAGGAGATTCAGACCTATCAGGAAGAAGAGGATCAACGTGAGAATGGCCGGTCGCATGCCGCCGGTAAGTTCTTCCATGGCGCCCCAGGTGAACGTGCCCAAAACTATGGCCACTTTTTCCAGGATATCATAAAAGCTGAAGAAGCTGGTTCTGTCGGGGGTATCGGGGGGAACGAGTTTGGAGTACGAGGACCGGGACATGGCCTGGATTCCGCCCATGACCAGTCCAACACAGGCCGCGATGACATAGAAGAATGTTTGGGTGTAGGTATAGTACCCGCTGATGCATATGGCCATCCAGATCAGGAGCATGGTCATCAAGGAGGCTTTGTTGCCAAATCGTTCGGACAACCGCGCGAACAGGAAGGCGCCGACTATGGCAACCAGTTGAAGAATGAGGATCAACAGGATCAGAAGGGTGGTTTCGAAGTGGAGTTCTTTCTCGGCAAAGGTGGCGGCCATGTAGAGAACCGTTTGTACCCCTGCGCTGTAAAAGAAAAAAGCCCAAAGGAAACGTTTCAGGTTGGGCATGGCTTTCAGTTGTTGCCAGACTTTGTGCAATTCCCGGAATCCTTTCCGGAGGGTATGGGTAGCGAATCGGCTTTTCCGGTCCTTGGGCAATCTCGCAAAAGTAACTTGGGCGAATCCCAGCCACCAGATGCCTACCGAAACGAATGCCAGTCGGGTGGCCATGCTTCGGGATGGAAGGCCCAGGGCATCGTGGTTCATAATAATGGCCAGGTTGGCCACCAGGAGAATCACGCTGCCGATATAGCCGAAAGCAAATCCGCGTGCGGATATCCGGTCAAAGCGGTCTTCAGTGGCGATCTCGGGCAAGTAGGAATTGTAGAACACCAAACCTCCGGTAAAACCGATGGTGGCCAGGATGAACCCACCGGTACCAATCGCGATTTCGTCCATGCCTTTGAAGAAATAAAGGGCCATGCAACTGATGGATCCGATGGTGGTAAAAAAGCGAAGGAAAATCAATTTTCGACCGGAGGCGTCGGCCACGCCGGAAAGGACCGGAGAGAGAAGAGCGATCAGAATGTAAGCTAGTGAGACGGAGTAGGCGTAGAGGGCACTGTTGGACAGGGTAAAAGGACCGATAGGGATTTGATCGGCCGTAACGCTGACATAGTAAGCCGGAAAGATGGCGGATGAAATGACGAGGGCATAAGCGGAATTGGCCCAGTCAAATAATGCCCAACCATTAATGGTCCGCCGGTCATTGAGCAATCCCGGAGAGGCGGGCTGGGCGGTTGCATCCATTGTTCAAAAGTAGCCAATGGAATCGGAATGTCCGGAATGGAAGAAACCCGGTATATTTGAACAAGCGCGTTCCGCGGCCAGGATCGGGACGGGTCAAAGCAATATGGAACTCGCGTTACTCACCCGCGGTCCGGGATTATACAGCTCCCAGAGTTTGTACCGGGCGTGCATACAGAGAGGCCATCAGACCAGGATCATTGACTACGGGCGGTGTAGTCTGCTGCTCGGAGATGGTGACAGCCGGATATATTTCCGGGATCAGATGCTGCAAGTTCCTCAGGGTATCATTCCCCGTATCGGGGCTACCCTGACCGGAGAAGGTGCGGCCTTGATCCGTCACTTTGAGGGCATGGGCGTCGTCACCACTACGCCATCCCAGGCCCTTGTCCAGGCCCGCAACAAATGGCATTGTCTTCAGCGTCTGGCCAGCAAGGGCATGGCCATTCCACGCACCATCCTGGCCGAGCCGGAGGCGGATCTTTCCATTGTGATCGAGGAGGTGCATGGATTCCCATGTGTGGTCAAGCCCATGGAAAGCACGCACGGCATCGGTGTCCAACTGGTGCATGCGCTGCCCGAACTCCGGATGGCGCTTCAGGGGATTTTCAATATGGGCCAACCGGCATTGATCCAGGAATTTGTATCGGAAGCCAGGGGGGAAGACGTCCGGGTATTTATTGTGGATGGTGAAGTGGCGGGTGCCATGAAACGGGTGGCCCAGGACGGCGAATTCAGATCCAATCTGCATCAGGGCGGGATGGCCTACCATGTCCGGCTGACGGGTTGGGGGGGAGAAATCGCCAGTCGGGCCGCGCAGGTGATGGGCCTTGGCGCGGCTGGGGGAGACATCCGTGAGTCCG
>JAGFIW010000283.1 GCA_024103195.1 Saprospiraceae bacterium
ATATTCTTATCTAACCATTTCAGAATTGAGTCATGGTCCGGACTTTTTAGGTCATCGTCAAAAAAACCTAACTTCTGTTGTAGCGATTTTGCTTTTGGTTTTGCCATTTCTTCAAATTAAGCCCAACTTCCTTATATCCGCTACATTTCAGTATCACCGTTTCGCTTTTCCAGCTATTTGTGCCCAACGATTGCTGATCGCGAGGACTCTTAACGGCTTCCAGGATCTTTGTGCTCACATAGGTGTATATAAAGGTAGTCTCGTTACCCTTTTGGACCGGCACATCCTGAATGAAACGGATATTGATCATCAAGTTCGTCTGGTGGGTTAGAAAATTATGCCACGGCTAGTCCCTGAGGTAAGGACCCGGGACCGTATTTTGGCCCATCTTGCCCACTGCCTTTTATTGTTGTGTTCCAGTCCTGATGCCACTTATTGACTGGGATACGATAAAGGGCATTGTACCTGGCAGCTGTCATGATCGAATGAATGATTTTATCCATGGTGGGTGCGTATCGTATTGAAAATCAATGACTGCATCCATGTATATTGGTTCACTTCGATACGGCTTCGTCCTCCATGTGTCGCAGCAACTCATGGTTCATACAAAGGTTAAACTGGGTTGATGAACGAATCATCAGGGCTAAGTTAGACTTGTTCTCGACAATTCCCAAGCCCTTGGAATGAATATTTTCAGTGTGGCATACCCTCAGGCACCTTATATATTGATAATCTATATGTTGAGGTCTTCAATTTTGTTCAAGTTCTGTCATTTAGCCCTTAGGCTGTCCACCTCGTACCATTCCATTCCTCTAACTCTGAGAGGGGACTACCCTATTATGAAAAACTGGTCCACGATATGAAAGCCCCCTTGACCACTACTGTCAGGACCCCTACCCCCATTCCGTTTACGGGTAATATACCCCCCGCCCCCCTCCAGTACACCCATACCTGTGATGGGAGGGGTCGAGGACATGTCCTGCAGGTGTTTCTCCAATCAGATACCGTGAATGGGGTAGATGGGTGGGATTGGTGATGTGGTGGTCGGGAGGTTCCTCAGCTTGATACCATATTATAAGGTGTCAGTGAAGCCTTCGGAAGAGACTGTGGAATGATTCCTCACCGGGGCCTCAGGATGTGGGTACTCCGCTGGCAGGTGACTTCTGTGGGGGAATTGAGTCTCCTTGGCTGTGGATCTTTGCGTCTGAACCTATGCCACATTAGAGGCAGTCCCTCAGGATGGGCTTCAAGGAACTTTCGAGGCCCTTTTGGGGTTAAAAGATTGATCCTCAACGAGAAAAGGGTCACCCATCATTCCGACCGCAGATGCGACCGCAGATGAGTGACCCTTTTCATAATTGATTGTAAAACAAACGTTTACAATCAACGTTGTGGAGAATACCGGATTCGAACCGGTGACCTCTTGCATGCCATGCAAGCGCTCTAGCCAACTGAGCTAATCCCCCATCGCCCGCCGAAGCTCCGCAGGAGCGAAGGCGGGCACTATTTCCTTGTCACACCCGAAGCTCCGCAGGAGCGAAGGCGGGCATTATTTCATCATTTCCCGGCCCTTTGGCCAGAATCAGGGATGCAAAGATAATGACTTCCTGCATATCTGCCGCCATAAAATCATACCGGATCTACATCCATCTGGACCACCAGACCGGACATTCCGGAGCGCTGGCGCAACAATGCAGACCCCTGGGCCACCGCCTGCTTCCAGGGATCCGCCCGCCGGGACCCGGGCGTCAACTTGACCTGGACCGTCCGCAGATGATAGCCGGCGACCCGGGCTACCGGCGGAGAGGCAGGCCCGGCGACCTTGTCCGCCCCCAGCCACTTGATGCACAAGTCGGCCAAATGCCGGGCAGCCCATTCCGCCTTTTCTTCCGACTTGTGCTTGACCATCAACCGGGCCAGCCGGCAAAACGGAGGATACCCCAACATCTTCCGCTCCTCCAGCTCCCGCTCGTAAAAACCCACGAGATGGCCCTGTACCACATCCCGGATAACGGGATGTCCGGGCTCCCAGGTCTGGATCAGGACACGGCTGCTCCCTTTCTTCCGACCCGCACGGCCAGCCACCTGAACCATCAACTGAAAAGCCCTTTCGGCAGCGCGGAAATCCGGATAGGACAGCAAAGCATCGGCCTGCAAAATCCCGACCAGACCGATCTGATCGAAGTCCAGCCCCTTGGCCAACATCTGCGTGCCCACCAGGATATCAATACGCCCCTCGGAAAAATCATCCAGAAGCCTCAACAGTCCGCTCCTGCTCCTCGCCGTGTCCAGGTCCAGGCGATCCACTTTCGCATCCGGAAACAAAAGCCCGAGATCGTCCTCCACGCGCTGTGTACCCACGCCCTTCAGCGTCAGCTTTCGTTGGCCACATTGGGGACATTCGACCGGTATGCCCGATTGATAGCCGCAGTAATGGCATTGCATCCGGCTACCCTGCCGATGGTACGTCAATGCCACATCACAATGCACACACTCCTGCACCCAACCGCAGGTTTCACAGCGAAGGCTGGGCGCATATCCCCTTCGGTTCTGAAACAAAATGACCTGCTCTTTCCTGTCCAGCGTCTCCCGGATGGCCCTCATCAATGTGCCCGAAAACAAACCCTGCTCCCCCCGGATCACCTCCTGCCTGAGATTGACAAGGTGGATCTCGGGAAGGACGGCGCCCCCATACCGCTCCTCCAGTTGCACATGGCCATATTTGCCCTCCCGGGCGTGATGCCAGGTCTCCAGAGACGGCGTGGCCGAACCCAAAATGACGGATGCGCCAAACAAGCGCCCGAGCATGATGGCCGTGTCCCTCCCCTGGTATCGTGGAGCCGGGTCCTGTTGTTTGTACGACGGATCATGCTCCTCATCCACGATGACCAGCCCCAAACAGAACCAAGGCAAAAACAACCCCGAGCGGGGTGCTACCACCATCGCATCCGGACGGGTCAGTACCGACTCCCAAATCTCCACCCGCTCGTGTTGGTTGAGCCGGGAGTGGTAAGGCAGCACTTTGCGGCCCGTGAGTTGCTCCAGCCGGATGAGCAGTTGGGCGGTCAGCGCAATTTCAGGAAGCAGATACAGCACCTGCTTGCCCTGCCCGAGCGTTTGCCGGATCAGATCGGTGTACAACAAGGTCTTTCCGCTTCCGGTCACGCCCTGGAGCAACTGGACTGGCTTTTGGGTCATTTGGAGCCGGAGCTGATGCAGCTTCTCCTTTTGGTGCGGCGAAAGGGTCCAGGTCGAAGCGTCCTCCTCCGGCGGCCCCGTCAGACGCGACACTTCCCGGGCATAGGTGTCGAAAACACCCTTGTCCACCAGCGCTTTGAAAGAGGCATCGCCCAACCCTGCCCGTTCGACCAGATCGCTTTTCCGCACCCAGGGCATTTCTTTTTCCAGTTGCAGAAAACTCAGTACCGCCGCCGTCTGACGAGGAGATCGGGACAAATCAGCCAATAAAACCTGCAGACCATTTTCCCTATCCACCAGGGCAGGACCCGCTTTTACCGCCGTTACGGTTTTGGGCCGGAATCGCTCCTGCAAGGTTTCGCGGAACGACACGACACCCTCCTGGACCAACTCTTGCAGCAAGGGATAGACCTGCTTGCGTTGCAGAATCATCCGCACGTCTTCGATGCCCAATTCTCCGCGGATCTGCAGCGCCTCGGCGACGAGATAGGCCTCATCCGACAGTTCGGGCAATGCCTCCTCCAACCGCTCACCGGCCAGGATCCTTGTTTCACTGCTCAGCTTGAGATGCCCCGGCAAAGCAGCGGCCATCACCTCCCCCAATGAACAGGCGTAATAACGGGCCATCCATTTCCACAGATCATATTGCCGGGTGGTCACCAACGGACGCTGGTCCAAAACACCGAGGACGGATTTGATGTGGCGGACATCCGGCTTGGCCAGGCCCGTCTCCACCACCAGCCCCGCATAATGCCGCGAACGTCCGAACTGCACCTCCACCCGGAGGCCGAACGCCACCCGGTCCCGCCATTCCGCAGGCACGGCATAAGTGAACGGTTTTTCTACGGCCAATGGCAGCAAAACACCGACATAACCATCAGGGATATCCCCATTCATACAGGTAAATCTAAGACGGACTCCCCGAACGGGACGGAAGGGATCAGTTGATCTTCAGCCCTTCGAAATATTCCGACAAACCCTCGGGCTGGCGCACGTCAAAGCGCAGCGTATCCTCCGACTGCCATACCGTCAGCGTGATGTATCCCTTGGCCTGCTGTTCGGACAGCGCGGCGGTGTCCGTATAATACCCGTTCACATCCGGAAGGTAATACCATCCGGCCGCCGAGTAACCGTCACCGGAACGCTTGACCTCATACGTCCGTGTTGAGGTCGTGTAACTGCCCGTCATCGTGCCGGGTATGAAATCCACTTTGGTGGACAGTCCGGTATAATAGCCACAAGGTGGACAATCGGACGTCTTCCGGCATCCAGCCAGGAGGAACAAAAGAGCAGCAACGCCCAAAATCATCTGGCGCATAGGCAAGGTTTGGTGATCCAAGATAATGCCTTTGCCCGATTCATGCTGACAAATACCCGGAGGAGGATGACAGATCTATGTCCAGACATTGCCGGACAAAACTTTGCAGGGTGGCCATCTGATGCCGGGAAAGCCGCTGTCCCACCGAAGCGGCCACCCACAGACCGGCAAACAGGGCCAACAATACCGGTACCAGCCACAACACCCCGGCATCCAGCTGTAATTGTCGCAACACCAGGCCGTAAACCAGCAGGATGCCCGACGTGGTCAACAACACGGTGTACAAAAACATGAACAGGGTCCACAACCCCGGAGCTGGTCCATATACCCCCCGGAGCCGGGTGCCCCCACCCGGCTCCGGTCCATAGGAGAGCGTCAGCTGGGGGGACCATATCGCCCGGTCCTTGTCCGGCAAGGTCAGGGTGACGAAGGCATGTATGACCCGGCCCCGGACGGGACAATGGGGATCCGACAATCCTGCCTGCAGCGCCAGTGTGACCGCTTCGGGCGGCATGGGGATTACCGTCTTGAACCTGGGCCGGATCAGGGTTTCTCCGGGAATGGCGTGGGTCATGCGGCCAGATAATGTCGGCCAAAGATATCCTCCCCTGCTATTCCGGATCCGACACAGATCCGGCCTGCTCTTCCGGTTCTTTCGCCTCCGATTCACCGAAGAAGTCATCGGACATTCGGGCCGCCACCCGGGCGCCGGCCGCTTCGGTCCAGCCTTCCGGCCCGGCAGCGAGCATGTTTTTGACGGATCCGAAGCGCTGAAGGAGCTTTTCCGCCGTTTTTTCTCCCACGCCGGGGATGTCCGTCAGGGAAGTGCGCAGGAGTCCCTTGGAGCGCAATTGCCGGTGGAAGGTGATGGCAAAACGATGGGCTTCATTTCTGGCCTGCTGGATCAGTTTCAGGGCTTCGGACTTTTTGTTGATGTACAACGGCAACGGATCGCCCGGAAAATAAATTTCCTCCAACCGCTTGGC
>JAGFIW010000006.1 GCA_024103195.1 Saprospiraceae bacterium
GAACGGATTTTTCATGAAGCAGAATTATTGCTCGGTGATCAGCAACGGATTCTGCGTATGCAGTTAGCATTGCGGCAAAGGGCTTTCCCCGATGCCGCCGCCCGAGTGGCCGAGGTCATTTACAAGGTGGCTCAATACCGAAACCAATGAACGAACCCACCTGGAAACACATCTTCTTCCTCGGGATTGGAGGCATCGGGATGAGTGCGCTCGCCCGGTTTTTCCGGCACGAAGGGATTCGGGTTTCCGGGTATGATCGCACGGAAACTTCTCTGACCCGGGCACTAACCAGGGAGGGGATTGCTGTCACTTACTCGGAAGGGGATCCGCTTCCGGCGGATACGGACCTGGTAGTTTACACACCGGCGATTCCGTCTGCCCATCCTGTGTTCAGCGCTTGCGTGGCACGAGGGATTCCGCTGAAGAAAAGGGCGGAGGTCCTGGGAGACATCAGTCGGCATTATTACTGTATGGCCGTGGCGGGTACGCACGGCAAAACCACTACCTCTGCGATCCTTACCCACTTGTTGCGGTGCGGAGGGGTGGAGGTTAGTGCCTTCCTCGGAGGTATTCCGGCCAATTACGGCACCAATTTCCTGCAAGGTGCCTCTTCCGAGGTCGTTGTGGAAGCTGACGAATACGACCGGTCCTTTCTGCATTTGCACCCTTCCCTATTAATTCTCAATGCCCTTGATCCTGACCATCTCGATATCTATGGAGATGCTGCTTCCATGCGTCAAGCATATTTCCAGTTGATCAGGCAGGTCATGCCAGGAGGGATCGTACTCTACCGGAATGAACTTGACATACCGGACTCGGTCTGGCAGGGCCAGGATGTGCGGGTGTTTACTTTTGGTGACGGAGAGGCGGATTTTGTAGTGTCAGGGATCAGCCATGCAGGTCCTGTCGTTGAGTTTGATCTCCACCATGAAGGCAGGGCCTACCGGCAGTTGCGTTTTACCCTGCCCGGTCGCAACAACGTCATGAATGCAGCGGCTGCCTTTGCCGCCGGGCTGCTCAGTGGAGCCCATGAAGAAGGCATGCGGGAAGGCATGAGGTCGTTCAAGGGGGTGGATCGTCGGTTTCAGGTCCATTTCGACGAGAGGGGTATGACCTATGTGGATGACTATGCCCATCATCCGGCGGAAATTGCCGGTCTCCTCGAGGCAGCCCGTCAGCGATTCCCGGGAAGGACCATTACCGCCATTTTTCAGCCTCATCTGTATTCCCGTACCCGGGATTTCGCCCCTGAGTTTGCGGCTGTCCTGGACCGGTTCGACCGTCCTGTCCTGACCGACATATATCCGGCCCGTGAGCTACCTATACCGGGCGTAGATACCCGCTGGTTGATGAGTCTGATGAAACATCCCGACCGTCAATACGTGCCGAAAAGCGAACTCACCCGATACATCGCCCGGCATCCGGTGGATGTCCTGCTGACCGTTGGGGCCGGCGATGTGGATCAGTTGATCCCCGAAATTCTCCAAACGTTAAAAGCCAAACGCTGATATGAAGATCTGGAAAACACTGCAACAATGGTCCAAGCTGGTATGGCTGATCGTTTTCATTTTCATGGGAGTGATCCTGATGTCATCCATGCACCACAAGCGCAACGACATGGCCCGGGAGTGGGTCATCGACATTGATCCGATGCGGGATGGGGGGTATTTGCTGACGGAGGCGGAAGTGAAGCAGATGCTGCCGGCAGGCAAGGATGGTGCTGCAGGGATCCTGGATGATCTGGAAGTCGACAAGATGGAAGCCCTGTTGAGGAATCATCCCCATGTGGCGCGGGCTGATGTGTTTGTGGACGCACGCAACCGGCTATCCATCCGGATCGAACAGCCCGAACTTCTTGTCAGGGTCATCGATCAACGGGGTGCCCATTACTATATCAGCGACGAAGGCAAGCGGACACCGGTGTCCCGCCATCATGCCCCTCGCATTCCGGTGGTGACCGGCGTACTGCCCCTGTTTGCGGACAGCCTGGCGCAACAGCCGGGTCATGTGTTTGCCCAGTTGATGGCCCTCGCGGCAGCCATCCGCCAAGATGAATTTGCCTCCGCCCTCGTGGAACAGATCGACTGCCGGAAAGGCACTTTCACGATAGTGCCCAAGATGGGCAGGTTCCGATTCCTGCTCGGCGCCGACAGCTCCTTCGATCATCAGCTGGCGCTGATGCGGACCTTCTACAGGGATATCCTTCCCGCTTCAGGATGGGACACCTACCAGATGGTGGATTTGCGCTATAAAGGGCAGATCGTATGTAAAAAGTCGGTATGAAAAAAATATCCGGAAAATCGGGGCTTTTTCTCCGGATATTAAAATGACTTGTAATGTTAAGCCCTATCTTCGCAGCGACACGCGTCAAACACCAAAACTCAGAATATCCACTATGAACGCCATGAACAATTCAGCCGGAGAAAAGGGATTCAGCGTTGCGCTGGATATTGGGACCACCAAGGTCTGTGTCCTGATCGGAAGAAAGGATCCCTACGGGAAACTGGAAGTCATCGGGCAAGGCAGGGTCGAGTCCCAGGGCGTACTGAGGGGCGTGGTTTCCAATATCGAAAAAACCGTGGCTGCCATTCAGGATGCCATGCTCAAAGCCCGACGCCGCAGTGGCCTGCCCGTGACCAAAGTGCATGTCGGTATTGCCGGGCAGCACATCAAAGCCATCCAGCATCGCGGTATCCTGACCCGTGACAACAGCCATGAAGAAATCGGGGACAGGGATATTCAGGCGCTGATCAACGACATGTACAAACTGCCACTGCCTCCCGGCGAAAAGATTATCCACATCTTCCCCCAGGAGTTTACTGTGGATAATGAACAGGGCATCGCTGACCCGCGCGGTATGTCCGGGGTCCGCCTGGAAGCCAATTTCGTGATTGTGACCGGCCAGATCACCGCCATTCAGAATTTGCGCCGTTGCATCGAAAGAGCCAACCTGCAGGTAGACGACATCGTGCTTGAACCGGTGGCTTCTGCCCATGCCGTCCTCAGCGAAGAGGAAAAAGAAGCCGGTATTGTCCTGGTGGATATTGGTGGAGGGACCACCGATATTGCCATTTTCTCGGAGGGAATTTTACGGCATACGGCTGTAATTCCATTCGGGGGCAATGCCATCACGAGAGATATCAAAGAAGCCGCCAATGTCATGCCTGACCGTGCGGAGGATATGAAGGTCCGCTATGGATCCGCCATGGAAGACGAAGTCGATCAAAATGTCATCCTGTCCATCTCCGGATTGAAGGGGCATGAGCACAAGGAAATTTCCCAGAAAAACCTGGCCCGCATTATCCGGGCAAGGGTGGAAGAAATCCTCGATTATGTCATGGCCGAAATCAAACGGGTGGGGTATCAAAGGAAATTGACCGGCGGTATTGTCCTCACCGGAGGAGGTGGTCTGTTGCAGCACATCGACCATTTGACGGCCTTCCACACCGGACTCACCACCCGGATCGGACTTCCGGTAGACATCCTGGCCAACGGTTATCATGCCGATCTTGCCAGTCCCGTCTACAGCACAGCCCTGGGTCTCCTTATCCACGGCCTGGAGAAGCCCTATCTTCCGGAAGAAGACAACCAGGAGATTTTCAACGCCACAAAGGCCGAAACCGATCAACCCCCGGTTGATTCGTCCGGTGCTTCGCCCGAGCCGGGCAAGAAACGCTGGCTGGATCGCTTCCTTGAAAAAGCGACCGAAATGTTCAAGGAGGAAGCGGATACCTCCCTTTGATTGCATCCCTTTTGTGAACGTATAAAACACCAACCGTCATGGACATGGAATTCTTGAGTCTCGACAACACATCTCACATCATCAAGGTGATTGGCGTGGGAGGTGGCGGGAGCAATGCTGTCAACCACATGTACCGGCAAGGTATTACCGGGGTGGATTTTATCGTCTGCAACACCGATAATCAGGCCTTGGCCATGAGTCCGGTTCCGGTCAAGGTGCAATTGGGTCCCGGACTCACGGAAGGTCGCGGCGCAGGTTCCAAACCCGAAGTTGGGAAAGAAGCCTGCGTTGAATCGAGCGAAGAGCTGACCCGTCTGCTTGAGAACAACACCAAGATGTTGTTTATTACAGCCGGTATGGGCGGTGGCACGGGCACAGGGGCTGCACCCATTATTGCCAAGCTGGCGCGTGAAATGGGCATTCTGACGGTGGGAATCATGACCCTTCCTTTCAAATTCGAGGGACGTCGCCGCATTGAGCAAGCCATGAACGGCATGGAACAACTCAAGAAAAATGTCGACACGCTGATCGTCATCGCCAATGAACGATTGCGCGAGATCTATGGCGACCAGGGCCTCCGCGAGGCTTTCGGACATGCCGACAACATTTTGACGACAGCAGCCAAAGCTATTGCGGAGATCATTACGGTCCCCGGATATATCAATGTGGACTTCGCCGACGTCAATACCGTCATGCGCGACAGCGGTGTCGCCATCATGGGGGTCGGCGTTGCCGAAGGCGCCGATCGCGCCCGGCAAGCCATAGACATGGCATTGACCAGCCCGCTCCTCGAAGAAAGCGATATCCGCGGCGCCCGGCACATCCTGCTCAACATCACCTCCGGAACCCGGGAAGTGACCATGGACGAAATCATGGAAATCACCGATTTTGTCCAGGAGGAAGCAGGTGAAGGTACCGATGTGATTTGGGGCAATTGCTTTGATGAGGCCCTGGGCGACAGATTGTCGGTCACCCTTATTGCTACGGGTTTCGAAAGCCGGAATGCGCATGTTTCGGGGGCAAAACCCGGAGTGGTGTTTGTGGATGTGCCCGGACGCGCTGGCCATTCAGGCGTCAATATCAGCTCAATCACCGACGAAGACGTCTCCTTCCACCCAGGTGCGACCATCGATTTGAGCGGTTCGGATCCCCTGAAGTCACGACCTACCACAGTGACCAAGACAGTAAGTCCGGGTCCGGTCCAGGGTCCTATGCGGCCCAGAACGGACACCATCCCGGTCAAGCTGAGTTCTCCCAAGGTGATTTCCGAACTGGAGAACGAACCGGCATACCTGCGCCGTGGGGTCCGCCTAGACGATACGGCTCATTCTTCCGAAGAGCCTCGCTCGAGGATTGCCGTCAGTGCTGACGATGAACCCAATCTCTTCAGCACGGTCCCCTTCCTCACTGAAAAAGACGGGATCGACTAAACCGGAAGCAGGCATTCGGGATCATCTTCCTTTCTGATCCTTCTTGTCATCATGCACAGCCGTTCACTGTTTTGCCGTGAACGGCTGTTCGTAATTCGTCCCGTCGGGAAATTGCACGCGGACGATATATTCACCTGGCGGTAAAAAATAATGACCGTCTATGGGCTTTGGCCAGGTCCAGGGTTTGGACATGGACTTGCTTTTCCTTTTCCGGGTTTTGACGGTCGTTCCCGGGGGAGGTGGCCGTAATGCCATGTCCCAGGTCCAGGTATTCAGGCCGGGATGCCATGCCAGATCTCCTTCAGCAAGGATTTCATCGTGATCCTTGGGCCGAACCGCCCAACGCCCATGGCCTGATGTCGGACTGAACAACCAGAAGGACACCTGAGGTACTTCGACTTTTGCCCATTGGTTGGACGGGCTCCGCTTGACCAGTTGCACAGGGTCTTCGGGCGCAAAAAGATATCCGGCAAGCTGGCGAACAGAATCCGTCAAAAACTGTATCCGTCGCACGTCTGCTCTGTACAGCGAACGGCCATGCGTCCCCAATATCAGTTGCCCTTCCCTGGAATGGACGACCAAATCGTGGACCGCCACATGCGGTAGTCCGTTGTCTAAAGGCATGAATGTTTTTCCCGTGTCCAGACTGGCATAAACACCATGGTCAGTGCCGGCATAAACGAGGCCGGGATGACGGGGATCTTCCTTGATGACATTGACAGGTTCGGCCGGAAGATTCCTCCCCATTCGCGTCCAGGTTTGACCGAAATCATCCGAACGGTAAATCCAGGCATCAAAATGATCCTGCCGGTATCCGTTGAGGGATACCCATACTCTTGATTCCAGATAATGGGAAGCCTGAATCCTGCTCACCCACAATCCCTCCGGAAGTCCTTGGGTGATCCGCTGCCAGGAATGTCCACCATCCAGGCTGACATGCACGAGTCCATCGTCGGAACCGGTATACAACAATCCGAACCGAAGGGGAGATTCATGCAGGGTGGTCAGGGTCCCGAAGGGTACATCCCCTTTTCGTCCGCCTGCAGTGAGATCCGCACTGATGGATTTGAAGGTGGCGCCCCTGTCGAGGGAACGCAACACCCGTTCTGCCCCCATGTACAGGATATCGGGTTGGTGTAGGGACAAATGAATCGGCGTTTGCCAGTTCCAGCGATAAGGCCGGTGTCCCAGATCCGGTTTCGGGGAGATATAAGTTCGCTTCATTTCATCGCCATCCAGCCGGAAATAATGGCCAAATTGGTAGCCGGTATAGATCGTTTTCCGTTCACTGCGCGGGTCGATCTGGACCTGCATGCCATCACCGCCGAGCAGGTTGACATAGGGATAGCGGCCGTTCATTTCCCAGCGGGGATCCGCTTTGTAGGTGCTGGGTCCCTGCCAAACACCGTTGTCCTGAAGGCCTCCATAAATGCGGAACGGCTCCTCCATGTCCACAGCCACGGAATAAAATTGGCCGACAGCAACGCGGTTGAGTCGCGTCCAGTGCTCTCCGGCATCATAACTCAGGTTGAGTCCTCCGTCATTTCCCAGCAGGAGATGACGGGCATCGGAGGGATGTATCCATAACGCATGGTGATCCACATGAACATTACCGGCATTGACGGAAGCAAAGGTCCTGCCTCCGTCGGAAGAGCGGAGGATGGGCACGCCCAGGACATACACCACCGAGGGATCATGCAAGGGAGTCCTTATTTGGCCGAAATAATATCCGTAGGAATAAAAGACGTCATCCAGATATCCCGGGTGCGTGCGCTCCCAATGCAAGTTGCTTTCTTCCCATCGGTACACCTCGGCGCCAACCACAGGGACATCAAACAGAGCGGCGTTGGCATCCTCCAGATAATGGACCAGATCGACAGGTTGAATTTTACCACTTTTGACCAACCGGATGACGGCTGTGGCGGAATATTTTTCCGGAAACCCGTTGTCACGAAGATACTTCTCCAGGTCTTCTTCTTTCAGCCGGAAAAAAGATGCCGTATCCAAGGCGCGCAGTTCCTCCTTGCGGATACCTTCAGGTCGGGGAGGCAGGTCTTTGTCCGGACGGGGGGCCTGGTTGTCCACGACGGCATACACAACGGTCTGACCGTTTTTCACCCCGGATGTCAGACCAATACGACCGCATCCGGGGCCCTCAGGAAATCCGCTACCGCTACCGGAGAGATGCTCCCATTGATCACCCCCATCCTTCGACCGGTAAATGCCGGAGCCCGGACCGGCTTCTTCCAGGTTCCAGGCCTGGCGTTGTCTGTCCCACATGGCCGCGTACAGGATATCCGGATGTTGCGGGTCGGCGATCAGGTCAATCGCACCGGTACGCGCATCTTTGGCCAGGACTTGTTGCCAGTTTTTTCCTCCGTCCGTTGTCCCGTAAACACCCCTTTCCGGATTTTCCGAATAAAGATGCCCCATCACCGCGACCCAAACGATGTCGGGATTATCGGGATGAAGAAGGATACGGCCGACGTGATGGCTCTCAGGCAACCCGGCCCAGGTCCATGTCCTTCCCGTGTCGCGGCTGACATAAATGCCCGTCCCCGCATAGGAAGACCGGCTGGCATTGACTTCTCCCGTGCCGACCCATATGGTGCCCCTTTCCCAATCAGCGGCTATGGCCCCTATGGTGAGCGATGCTTCCCGGTCAAACAATGGTTCGAAGGAGGCACCGTTGTTGCGGGTGCGCCAGAGTCCTCCTGAAGCATACGCTACGAGAAATTCGGTAGGGTCCGAGGTGTTGACGCAGATATCCGACACGCGACCGGAAAAGACCCTGGGTCCCACATTGTCAAACCTGATGTCGCTAAACCAGCTTTCGGTCAGAAGCGTTTGCTTTTGCTGGAATCCGGCCATGCGTTCGGCAAAAGGCGTGACAGCAGGCTGCGCGGCCGCCCACAACGGAAACAGGAACAACCAGCATGCTTGCCGGCAGGCCATTACGAGGTGTTGGTTCATCCAGTGAAGATAACCGCATGACCGTATTTTCGGGGGCGGATATTGAACGCGTATCTTTGCCAGTTCCGGCATGAAACGCATTGATATTTATCTTCTGAGGTCCTTCCTTCCGCCTTTCGTGGCCACATTTTTCATTGCGGTGTTTGTGCTCATTCTCCAGATTCTCTGGGTCTATATCGACGACATCATCGGCAAAGGGTCTAGTCTTCTCTTTATCATGGAGATGGTGTTTTATCTCTCCATGACACTGATCCCGCTCGCTTTGCCCATCGCCGTTTTGATCAGTTCGGTTATGGTATTGGGCAATATGGCAGAACGGTACGAATTGTCCAGCCTGAAATCCGCCGGCGTTTCCCTGGGCCGCGTGATGCTCCCTTTATTGGTGTTTACCTCCTTCGTAGGTCTTTTTTCCTTTGTGAGTTCCAATTACCTGATCCCGATTGCCAATCTGAAGGGCAAAACCCGGTTGTATGACGTGAGAAAACAAAAACCCAATCTCAACCTGGAGGCGGGTCGCTTTAACGAAGACTTTGAAGGGTATGTCATTTATGCCGGCAGCAAATCCCAGGATGGGCGGCATATCTACGATGTCATGATATATACGTCCGATTACGCCAGGGCTTTTCAGGTGGTAACGGCAGAGAAAGGGCAGCTTTATCTTACGCCCGATGACCAATTCATGGTCATGGAACTGGAGAACGGTCATCAATACCAGGAAATGGAACAGGAAGGGACCTCCGGGAAAACGGCATTCCTTAGGACCGAATTCGGCAAGTGGCAAAAGTTGTTTGACTTGCGGCAATTCAACCTCGAGCGTTCCGATGAAGCTTCTTTCCGCTCCCATTCCACCGTTTTGACCATTCCCCAGATCCGGCAAGCCATGGATTCCGTATATGTTGTGCAGCGGGAAAGACTCGCGCAGTTTCGCCGCCAGGCAAGCCCTTTTCTGGCAGTCCCCGGACAAGAAGCCGAATTACCATCTGCCTTGACGCAGGTTGATACTACCCTGAGTCCGGAGAAGGATACCTCTGAGGCTGAAAAAAAACGGGTTGTGACCGTCATTCCGGATACGCCCTCCCAGGTGCCCGACGAGCTGCGTCCGGATCTGGAGAAAATCCGCGAAGCGTGGAAGGACAGGTTGGGCAGGGGAGAGCCTGTCATCATCCAACAAAAGCCCGTCCTGCCCGGGGCAGAAAAAGTGAGCCGGATCCTGGACACCTATGCACCGGAAGACCAGGCCCAACTGCTGTCGAGAGCCCGGGTGATGGCCCGAAGCGTGCAGGGCGAAGCCATTTCCGTCAACCGCATCCAAACGGAGCTGGAAAAGAACCTCGCCAAATACGCGCTCGAGATCCATCTCAAGTACAGCCTGGCCGTCATCTGTCTGATTTTCCTGTTGATTGGCGCTCCCATGGGCGCCATAGTCCGCAAAGGTGGGTTTGGCTATCCTCTTCTGGTTGCCATTGGCTTTTTCATGCTTTTCATGATCCTCAACATGCTCTTCAAAAGCCTGGCAGAAAAACTGATCATCACTCCGTGGCTGGGCGCCTGGATGCCCAATCTCATCCTGACGCCATTGGGTTTGTTCCTGACCGTGAGGGCCATGAATGATGCCCGTGTTTTTGATCCCGACAAACTGGGTGTTCCCCTGCGTCGTTTGTTGAACAGATGGAAAAAGCAATAATGACCGAATCCTGGAAGTCAAGCATGCATTTGGTGTGGAAGCGCACCCGCTGGATCGCCATTTCCATTGCAGTTCTGGTTTTGGTGGTTGGCCTGTGGTGGCTGGATCTGGGGGCTGGAGAAGATCTGCTTTTGTTCAATGGGTGGAAAGGTACCTGGGCCGATACCTTCTTTCGTTGGGCTACCCGGCTGGGTGAGGAGCATCCATACATCGCGTTGGGGGTGTTTTTCTTCTTCTGGCGCCGTCGGGACTTCTTTTGGATCCCCGTTGCTGCCGTCATCGTCACCTTGACCAGTTACTTCGCCAAATCCTGGTTCCAGGCCCCCAGACCCGGGGCCCATCATGGAGAGTCATGGTTTCATGAGTTGATTTTGGTCGATGGCGTGCGGCCACTGACGGGAGCGACCAGTCTGCCGTCCGGCCATACCCTTTCCGCCTTCGCCCTCGCCGTTTTCATGACCTACCTGATTCCGCTGAAACGCGGATCCTGGATGGTGGCATTGCTGTTGGCCGTTCTGGTCGGAGCGAGTCGTGTTTATCTGGTCCAGCATTTTTTGCGGGACGTATTGCTCGGGATGGTGGCCGGGTTGGCTATCGGTTGGTTCCTGGGTCTGGCGCACCGCCGTTACATGTCATCCAGAGGTTCGGGATCCTCCGCCAGCAATTGATGGAGTTCGCCATCCAGTTGCCGGAGCCGGGTGCGGCAAACCCGAAGGAGTTCCTGGGCCCTTTGGGTCATGGTACCCAATTCTTCCAGGCCGGTTTCAGGCTGTTGCATGCGTTCCAGAATCAAACGGAGTTCTTCCGCTGCCTGGTCATAGGTAAGGGTGTCAGGTTTCATAATGTTCGACTCGGCTGGTGATGCGGCCTTTGGCGACCACGGTTTCCAAAAGCGCCCCCTGGGCAAGGACCGAAGCATCGGTCAAAGGCCGGCCCTGAAACAAGGTCATGGAATAACCCCGCGCGAATTGCTGGGCCGGGTCCATCTGCCTGATCAAGCTTTCGGCATGATCCAAACGGTCACCGGCACGGGTCAGTCGGACTTGGATACCTTGGACCAACTGCTCTTTGATTTGCGCCATTTTCCATTTCTCTTTCTCCACCCTCTGACGCCCGTTGTGATGGAGCCGCAAGGTCATTTCATGGATCCGGAAAGACGCCTCCGATAACCGGTGACGTGCCGCTTCCCTGATTTGCCGGGCAAGGTCCAGAAGGGTGGATTCGAAGGCCACTTGATGTTCGAGGATCCAAACGGCCACAGCGGTTGGGGTTTTCAGCGAATGCCAGGCCACCAGATCAGCAATGGTTTCATCGACGTCATGACCAATTCCGGTCAGGACAGGGAGCGGCATCATGGCTATGGTTTCTCCGATTCGCTGGTTGTCAAACCAGGCCAGGTCGGTTTTGCTGCCGCCTCCGCGAATCAACACGGCTACGTCAAAATCATGCGCACGGACAGCAATGCCTTCCAGGGCCCGGCATACTTCCGTCTCCACGGCCTCCCCCTGCATGGCGGCCGGAAACAAGGTGAGTTGGAAGCGATATCCCGCGGGATTGTTGTCGAGTTGTTGACGAAAATCCTGCCAGCCCGCTGCCTGGGGGGAGGTGATGACGGCAATCCGCTGCAGGACAGCGGGCATGGGTTGTTGCCGGTTCAAGTCCAGAAGCCCTTTGCTCTTCAGATCGTCCACCATTTGACGGCGGCGCAGAGCCATTTGGCCCAGGATGAACTGCAGGTCAACGTCCTCTACAACAAGTTTGAGGCCGTACACGGAATGAAAATCCACCTTGACCAACAAGCGAAGAGAATGCCCGGGCTGAAGGATGGCCAGGCAATCGGATCCCAGACGCTGGTCAATGGCGGATTTCCGATTAGCCCACAGCACGGCCGATGCCTGTGCCAGTAATTGCTCTCCTTCCTCATCCTTTTCTACCAATTGCAGATAAACATGGCCTCTGTTCTGGCCTGATTGGGCGATTTCCGCCAACATCCAGCAAGAAGAGGGAAAGTTGAGGCTGACCACCCTTTTCAATTGGTCCATCAGCCGGGACAGCCGGATTGCATCCTCCATGAGACGAAGATAAGCGAGCCACCAATGGCTGTACCTGATTTGGCCGGAATGAACGCGAAACCAGAGGCGCATTCTGCTGTGGAGAAATACTCCTCGTCGATTGGCAGGAGGTTATGGGTGCTTCCTCAGGGAAGAAGTGGAAGCCCCTGACCCCCATAAGGGAAGGGTGATGGACAACCTGGCAGGGATCAATGGACCACCACTCGTCCGGTGTATTGCCCACCATTTGCCGAAAGCCGGACCACATACATACCCGGATGGGCAGGGATCCATCCCGGTGAAAGGGCATGTTCACCGGCCGGCACCTGCAGGCGGGCCTGCCTGTAAACAAGATGCCCGTTGACATGGTAGATCTCCAGATCCAATTCCAGGGGGCGGGTGGCTGCCAATTGCATCTGCAAGGGCTGACCGGCACCAAGGGGTTGCGGCATGATCACCAGGTTGTCGAGGCCGGGAAGGGCAGAAATCGCGGATGGCGAACCAACGGTGAAGGAGAAGACCTCTCCCCACACCGGGCAGGTGTTGTAGTCATTCCAGGCATAAACCTGCCAATAGTATTTACCCGAAGAACCGAGGACAAAATCGAGAACGACCTCGGGCTGATCGGTATAGTAATACCGGGGCTGGAAGGAAAAGCTGGCAAAGCGGTCTATGCGCACGATATAATTTCTGGCACCGGCACCGGCGGCCCATTCCAATTTGATGTCCACCGTGCCGTTGGAATAACCTTCGTCCACCGGTGAAAGAGCAACCACCGGACTGTTGGGCTCCAGGATGGGTATGGCTGCCGTATTCAGTTTGCGGTTGCTGCTGGACACCGCATTCTTTCTGTTGGTGAGATCGGTGGCAATAAGCTGCTTCTGAATCGGGCTGTAGGTATAGGGAGCGCAGTTGAGAAAATAGCCCATGATGTTCTTTTCGTCCGGGTTGAGCAATATCCCGTTTTTGTCGCGTGCCCCTCCGTTGTAGTTGCAGTTGCTCCACCCCAGGCCGAGGTTGTAATCCGCCGGGGTGTCGCTGACGAGATCACCGGCTGTGGTGCTGTTGCTCCCGTCGGCAAATTCCACCAGCGGATAATTGGTGAAGGGTGGCTTGATGGTAATGCAGGGAGCGGTGGTCAGGTTGAGCGGGTTGCCATGCTTGACGGCATCCCAGGGATCACATTCCCAGCCGTTGAACGGGTGAAGGATCCCGAAATAATGACCCACCTCGTGTTCCAGCGTGTTCTTTTTGTAACCGATTTCGGATTTGCGGATCACGATGTAATCCTGGGAGTAAGACTGGCCTGCCGTGTAATAACCGAGTACATCGGCCTCCCCGGTCTGGTTGGTCAGGAAAATATTCAGGTGACCGCTGGCCCTGTTGTTGTTCATCACGGTGACTCCGGTCGTTCCTTTGGGATTGTCGAAAAGCACGGAATTGTTGATGTAGTTGAATCCGCCTTTAATGAAGAACTGGATTTCCTGGTCGGCGAAAAATTCATTGAGACCACAAAGCATGGCCAACACAAACTCGGTATCCACACCCTCTGTGCCATCGCTTTTGCGGACAATGTGAAATTTGATGGGGACATAAGTGATGGCACCGTTGCGCAGGTCTACCGGGCGTTCCTCCAATACAGCGAGGTTTTGCACCAACTGCTCGGTGATTTGATCCAGATCCTCCCTGGATGTGCCGCAGGGAGCGGAATGGTCGTGGTGTTGGCCAAAGAGGTCCGGAGAGAGCAGCAATACCGCCGCCAGGCAAAGAAGGGAAGAGCGCATGCAGGCTAGGTTGAAGATTTTGAAATCAATGGCGATCAAACATCAAAGATATGACCCCTCGCGGGTTTGCAACCCCCACTCGGGACGGATGATTAACAGCCGGAAATCGGGAATAGTTCCTTGGGATTCCGGTCAATCGTCTACCTTTGCGGCGCAAATTCAAACACACAGGCCATGAATAAAGTGACGATTGTCGGAGCGGGAAATGTAGGTGCTACATGCGCCAATGTACTGGCACACAAGGATCTGGTCAAGGAGATCGTCCTGCTGGATATTGCCGGTGATACGGCCAGAGGGAAAGCGTTGGATACCTGGCAACAGGCACCCGTTGACAACTACAGTACCCGGGTGACCGGTACAGATGATTATGCGCTGACCAAGGGTTCTGACATTGTCGTCATTACAGCAGGGGTCCCCCGCAAACCGGGAATGAGCCGGGATGACCTGATCGCCACCAATGCCCGGATCGTGGTATCGGTGACCAGGTCCATCATGGCGCATTCCGCCCATCCCATCATCATCGTGGTATCCAATCCACTGGACGTGATGACCTATGCGGCCTACAAGGCATCGGGTCTTCCTGCCACACGGGTTTTCGGCATGGCGGGCATTCTGGACACAGCGCGATACAGGGCCTTCCTCGCCGAAGCGCTCGATATTTCTCCCAAGGACATTCAGGCCATGCTTTTGGGCGGTCATGGCGACACCATGGTACCCCTTCCGCGCTACACCACGGTTTCGGGTATTCCGGTCACCGAACTCATCGACCGCGAAAAATTGGATGCCATCATCGAACGCACCAAATTCGGAGGCGGGGAGCTCGTCAAACTGATGGGCACTTCCGCATGGTACGCACCTGGTGCCGCCGCTGCCCAGATGGTGGAATCCATTGTCCGGGACGAGCATCGAATTTTGCCCTGCTGCGCACTGGTGGAAGGACAGTATGGACTCAATGGCGTATTCGTAGGCGTACCGGTCAAATTGGGCCACACCGGAATCCGGGAGATGATCGAGTTGAAGCTCAATCAGGACGAAAAAGAACTGCTCAACACCTCTGCCGGTCATGTCCGGGAAGTCATGGAGGCTTTCGACGGCATGAACCTGCTCGGCTGATCAGGTCCGATCCCTTTTCAGGCACGGTGGCAACCACTCTCTTTTGCAGCCAGCGACCCATACCGTTTGACCTGGGGACGTGGTGCCTGTGTTCACGGGAAGCGTACTGTCGGCCGGACAAAATGCGCGGTGCGTCAACGCACGCACCCGTTGAAACGGCTATGGATTCCTGTTCCTTTCCGCTGTTCATGAACCCGAACCCGGCTTTGCGGTTAATTTTGGCAGGCAGGCCGGCAAATGGCCGGTCCATCTGACGCATGAAGCATAAAGTGGTTTTGGGAGTAGGAGGCTCCAGCGGCAGCCTGTATGCCCGTGTACTCATGGATCGCCTGGCCGCCATGCCGGAACAATGGAGTGATGTGGGTGTAGTCATGAGTGCCAATGCACGACTCAACTGGGAGATTGAAATCGGATCGGCGGACTTTGACAATTATCCGTTTACCTTCTACGACAAACAGGATTTTTTTGCCCCGTTTGCCTCTGGATCAGCGCAGTACGACATCATGATCATCTGTCCTTGCTCCATGGGTTTGTTGGCCCGGCTGGCCCAGGGCGTCAGCGATGATCTGATGACCCGCGCGGCCGACGTGATCCTCAAAGAGCGACGACGGTTGATCGTCGTGCCCAGGGAGACGCCGCTCAACCTCATCCATCTTCGCAACATGGTTCAGCTCACCGAAGCCGGTGCGGTGATTGCGCCCGCATCTCCTTCCTTTTACAGCCGGCCTGAAACCATCCGGGAGGCCGTGGCTACCGTCGTGGATCGCGTGCTTGAATTGGCGGGGTTTACGCTGGATGCCTACCGGTGGGGACAACAAAATGACCGGCCGGTTCGGTAGTGATTCTGGATATCATTCAAGCGACAAACCGGTAACCCACACCTCTGATCGAAAGAAAATGCCGGGGTTCCCTGGCGTCGGCCTCGAAGTATTTCCGGAAATTGAGAATAAAATTGTCAATGGTTCGGGTCGAGGGGATGACATCGTATCCCCATACGATCTGGAGGATTTGCTGGCGTGAAACCACCTCTCCTTCTCTGTCGACGAGCAGCCGCAGCAAAGCCCATTCCTTGCGGGTGAGGGATACGGCCCCCTTTGCCGTCATCGCTTCCAGTCGCTGAAAATCAACGGTATTGGACCCGAATCGGACAATGGACAAGGTGCGGTCTTCGGGCTTTCCCATGTCCTGGCGCCGGAGCAAATTGCCGATCCGGATAAGAAGTTCTTCGAGATGGAAAGGCTTGACCAGGTAGTCATCGGCACCGGTGCGAAGGCCCTCAATGCGGTCCTCTGGTGCGCCGCGTGCCGTCAACATCAAAACAGGGATATGGCGGTCCGCAAGCCGGATGGCGGCGCATACCTCCATGCCGCTCATTCCGGGCAACATGACGTCCAGGAGCACCAGATCAAACCGCTGATGGCCGAGCAACTCCAGAGCCTGGCCGCCGCTGGTGGCGGTGACCACCTCGTACCCTTCGAGTTCCAGATTGAGAGCAAGCGTTTCTCTCAGGCTTTCTTCATCTTCGACGACCAGCAGACGCTTCATGATGGACGGGCCAGTGAACAATAAAACGAGAGCCGTGGGGCCGTTGATCAGCCACCCGTATGGTCCCTCCATTGCGATGGGTGATCTCCCGCGCCAGGTACAACCCGAGACCTGTTCCTTTGGTCTCCCGCTGGTCTTCGTTTCCTGAGCGGTAGAACATGTCAAAGATACGTCCTTTCTCAAGGTCAGGGATCCCGGGTCCTTCGTCGCTGACTACCAGTTGCAGACCGTCGTCCTGATGTCGGACAACCAACATGACCTTCCCTTTCTCAGGGCTGTATTTGATCGCATTCTCGATCAGATTGCGGACCACCACCTCCAATCCGGCCCAATCCAGCTGTAGGGGCAAGGGTTCTTCAGGCAGCTCCCATTCGATGACGCGTTGGGGAAATTGCCGTTTCGGACCCGCCATCCATTTGGTGACCTGGTCGTCCAACCATGCCTCTTCCGGACGAGGTTGGTAGGTGTGACTGATCCGGGCCGTCAGCAGGAGATTGTCCAGGGTGTCTGCCAAGCGGTCCGTTTCACGGATGGCGGAATCCAACAGAGGTCCGGATTTCTCCGGGGGCAGGTCCTTCCGGCGGAATGTGTCCAGAATCAGGCGTATGGCCGCCACAGGTGTCTTCAGTTCATGCGTGATGGCGAAAAGAAAGTTCCGCCTTTGGCGACCGATCCTGAATTCCGCCATGAATCCCCGCAGCATCAACCAGATACCGATGGAAATACTGAGGAGTATGAAGACACTCTCTCCCAGGATCATGCGCGATTGACGCCGATGTCGCAGATCGATCCTGGCCCGGTCCGACGGATCTGCCGTTCCGAGATCTTCGCGGAGCGAATGTACTACTAGCTGCAATTCATGGACCTGGCGGTTTTTCTGCCAAAGGAGGACGCTCCACCAGCTCAATGCCAGCAGGATGTAAGCAATGGTGAATCCGGCCAGGATCCGGACGTGTCGGTTTTCCTTCATGGAGGTCGGGCAAAGGTAAGGACTGGACTTGCCCCTATGGCTCCCTGGAACCGTCGCATCACACCGGATTTGGTTTATCCGCCTTAATTTTAACCCGTATGAACAACCCTCAAACCGGTAGTCCGTATTCGGAACTGGCATTGGCTGTCCGGGATGTTCTCCTCTCGGAAGGCGAAGTATCTCTGCCGGGCATCGGAATTCTCCGCACGGAATCCTACCCTGCCCGGTTGGATCGCGTTGGTGCCCGCATTTTTCCTCCGGGCAAAAAGCCCGTTTTTTTTCCGGATGCCGGCACCCGCAAAGTGACCCCAGGGCTGGAAACCCGCTTCCGGCAATTGGTACCGGAGGAGCAAAGGGATGCCTTGACCCGTCTTTGCCGGCAGATGGTCGCCGAAGGGAAGGCGGGACGCACCGTTTTGCTCGAAGCAGTGGGTGAATGGCGGTGGCATGGGGGACCTGCTCCGGAATTCACGCCGGCAGAATTCAATTATGACCTGGACATGTATGGGCTCTCACCGGTAAGCGCTTCACCGGTCCTCCGTCGCAGCGCGGCAGAAGCGGCCCAGGAGGCCCGACAGGAAAGGGAGGGCAGAAGGTTGGCCCCGGCATTGCCGCCGGTGTACCGGGCACGGGACCGCTATTTTTTACCCTTGGCCACCGGAGCGCTGCTTCTTGCGCTGGGACTGTCCCTTTGGCTGGTGTTCCGGCAGGAACCGGCCACCATGGATGTGGCCTCAATCCCTGCGACCGATCCTGAGGATGAGACCTCCCTCCCGCCAGCCGCTATCGACGAAAACCGACTGCGGATGCAGCCGGATGTCATCATCGATCCCGATCTCACTGATCCGGAGCCCGAAGAAGAGATAGCCGCCGATATGGAAGAGGAATCGGCGGTGGCCCCGGAGGCACCGAAGGGAGGTGTATCTCCTTCCGGTACCTATATCGTGGTAGGCCATTTCGGCGATCCGGCCAACGCCCGACGTGTCCTCGAAAAATTGGAGGAGTTGGGATGGCAGGGTGAATCCCTGCCTCGGGGCAAATTGACCCGGGTCATTGTCCATGTAGACGAAAACCGGTTGTCGGCCGAAGAGGTACTTGGGGAAGTGCGCCGCATTTTTGATCCAGGTGCCTGGATCGTCCGGGAACGGTGACCGGGAATTTGACGACCTTTGCCCCATGTATTCCGAAGCTCTCACTCCCGTCTGGAAACGGTTGTCACACCGGGATTATCCTTTTTTCCTGATTGCAGGACCCTGTGTGGTGGAGAGCCAGTCATTGCTCGAGGAGGTAGCCGGGAGGATCAGAGAAATCGGCGAGTCCCTGGGTATCCCCTGTATTTTCAAAGCCTCTTATCGCAAAGCCAATCGCTCGCGGCTCGACTCGTTTACCGGAATAGGGGATAGGGAGGGATTGGAAGCCCTCCGGAAGGTGGGTGTGCAATTCGGTCTGCCTACAACAACAGACATCCATGCCGATGAAGAGGCTGCCCTGGCCGCCGAATATGTCGATATCCTGCAGATTCCGGCGTTTCTGTGCCGTCAGACCAGCCTCCTGGTGGCTGCCGCCGACACCGGCAAGGTCGTCAATGTGAAAAAAGGACAGTTCCTGAGTCCCGAAGCCATGCAATTTGCCGTGGACAAAATCCGGCAATCCGGCAATAACCAGGTGCTCTTGACAGAGCGGGGAACCACCTTCGGGTATCAGGACCTGGTGGTGGATTTCCGGGGCATACCTGTCATGCAACAGTTTGCACCTGTAGTGCTGGATGTCACCCACTCGCTCCAACAACCCAATCAGGCCAGCGGTGTGACGGGAGGTCGACCCGCCCTGATCAGCACCATTGCCGCAGCCGGAATTGCCGCCGGAGTGGATGGCCTTTTTATCGAAACGCACCCAAGACCTTCCGAAGCCAAATCCGATGGGGCCAATATGCTGCCATTGAACCAACTAGAACCCCTGCTTCAGCGCCTGGTGAGGATCCGGCAGGCCATGAAAAGTACCGAATGACATTTTTTGCGCAACCTTTCCCGCCCATGGACCGTCTTCTCTTCATGCGATCAATCCTTTTGATGTGCGGCTTGGCCTGGTTGGTCCAGGACAGCTGTGCCCAATCCAGAGAGGTGGTTTTTACCTCGTTCCCCGCAGATTCCGTGACGCATCTTACCCTGGAGGCACCCGACAGTATCGTCGTTCGGACCTGGCACAACAGCGCCATTTTCGTCGAATCCGAAATCGTACTCAGCGGTTGCGCCTCCCATATACTCCGGCATGCGGTTGAAAGCGGGCGTTATGCCCTGCAAGCCAGGCGGGAGGGCACCCGCCTTTCCGTGGTAGCGCAATCCAACGATCGTGGGGGATTCAACACCCCCCGGGGTTATTGTGAGGAAAAAGTGCTCCACAGGATCTTTATTCCCGCTGATTTTGCACCCGACGAGGCAGGGGGATGGATACGTACCGAAGAGAAAAGCAGAACGACCATCAACTATTAGGCAGACGCCGGCGATTTGAATGCTGTGGCTTGATCAGGGAAGTGGACATACGCATCCCGGCGGGGAAAGAGAATGACCGGGAAGTCCTGCTGGCTGCCATTCGCCGGCAGACCGGCTGGTCCAACGAGGAAATCACTTCCTGGAAAATCATCCGGCGATCCCTGGATGCACGCCCACGTCCTCCCGTTTACCAGATTCGGTGCGCCATTTGGCACCAGCAACTACCTGATCCTGAACCTGTTATATCGGGGCGTTTTCAAAGGGTGGACGATGCCCCACCAGTGATCATTGTTGGTGCCGGACCTGCCGGTTATTTTGCAGCACTGGAATGCCTATTGGTGGGCTTGCGGCCAGTGGTACTCGACCGTGGACAGGATGCTCGCTCAAGACGCAAGGACCTGCGGGCCATCCAGCAGTTTGGCGAGGTCCATCCCGATTCCAATTATTGTTTCGGGGAAGGAGGAGCCGGCACCTATTCGGACGGCAAACTCTATACGCGATCCGTCAAACGCGGCAAAATGGACCAGGTGTTGCGGCTCCTCGTTGAGCATGGGGCACCGGCGGATATTTTGGTGGATGCACACCCGCACATCGGAAGCAACAAATTGCCCGCCGTGGTCATGAACATCGGTGCCACCATCCGGCACTACGGAGGAGAGGTCAGGTTCAATGCATGTGTGGAAGATTTTTTGATCGAGAAGGACCGCATGTCGGGTGTCATACTCAGGGAAGGCACCATCCTGCGAGCCGAAGCCGTGATCCTGGCGACCGGGCACAGTGCCAGAGACATATTTGCCCTCCTTCATCGCCGACAGATCGCCCTCCTTTTCAAACCCTACGCGTTGGGTGTGCGTATCGAACACCCCCAGCCGCTGATTGATGAGATCCAATACGGCCCTGCCGGAAAAGGCGAATTTCTGCCGCCGTCCAGTTACAGCCTGACTTGTCAGGTACCCGGCCATGGCGTTTTCTCCTTTTGCATGTGTCCGGGAGGGCTGGTGGTCCCCACAGCAACCAGCCCGGGTGAAATCGTGGTGAACGGCATGTCCATGTCCCGGCGGGACAGTCCTTATGCCAATGCCGGCACGGTGGTCAGCGTGGACTGGAAGGACGTTTCCGACTACCACGATAAAGGCATTTTCGCCGGCCTGGCTCTGCAGCAAGCTGTGGAGACCCGGTTGTTTGGAGCCGGTGACGGCTCGCAAAAAGCACCGGCCCAGCGGATGACGGATTTCCTCGAAGGGAAAGTGTCGAGCTCTCTGCCCGGCACTTCCTACATTCCCGGGCTTTGGGCGGCACCGTTGAATGAATTGTTGCCGCCATGGGTGGCGATCGCCTTGCAGCAAGGCATCCGCCAATTCAGCAGGAAAATGCCGGGGTATCTCACCCGGGAAGCTGTGGTCATTGGCACCGAAAGCCGTACCAGTTCGCCGGTCCGCATTCCCAGGGACGAAGGAACACGGATGCATCCCGATTTGCCGGGCCTTTTTCCGGCCGGCGAGGGAGCCGGATATGCGGGCGGAATCCTCTCTGCTGCCATGGATGGCCAGAATTCAGCCCGTGCGGTGGCGGTGTTTCTTTTTCGGTAAACGGCGGATGGACTCAAACCCAGCCGCAGCGCAATGGTTTCCAATTCCGGTGAATCATGCCCGTTTGAACGGGCTCCAGAAACGATTCATCCCGCATCCAGATGCCGGTGTCATATAAGTCTATCCATGCACCCGGCCGGGAAAGCTTTTGGGCCACCAGGCTCCCGATGACGGATCTCTGACCACGAAGGTCCGTGAGTGCCATGAAAGGAGGTGGCATTGTCTTGAGAATCTCATCCAGGGACGTACCGCGGGATGCCCATTGATCAGGTTGGGGCAACAAAATCATGATGCGCGGTGCAATGCTTTGGCCGGGACCGGCCTCAGTCCATACGGGTCCATGGGAAATGACCTGGCAGGCAGGACCCGCTCCGGCCATGCCGGCAGCCACCCATGCCGGATCTCCTTTCAGGTCCCAAATCCCGGTGGGCTGCCACCATTTGGCCACCCGGAAGACGATATCCGTTTGTCTTTGACGGGTATGTCCGCCTCCCAGGAGGGAGGGACCGGTCCGGAATCGCAGTGGATTTTCGACCACCTCCCGGCACAAGGAATACAAAAGGGGGGAGTGGAGGTCAAACGCGGTTCGCGCCCCGAAATACCATTGCAGCAAGGAGAACCAGGGTCGCATCGTCCAATGAAAAAGCCCGGAAATCCGGGCTTGGTTGGGGTGGCTAATCGGGCTCGAACCGACGACCTTCGGAACCACAATCCGACGCTCTAACCAACTGAGCTATAACCACCAGATAGAAAGGCACGCAAAGGTAATCATTTTCTGTGAAGTGACAATGACCGGATGCCATTACCAAGCAGAACGAAGGGGGCGATGATCCGTCGCGATGAAGGGTGGGTCGTTGACAACCGAAAGGGTCCGTTGCCGGTTTCATATCTTTGAAAGGAATTGGCTCATGACCGAAAAGGACCAGCACGAATTTGAGATCCAGGTGGAGGGAATGACATGTTCGGCATGCGTCCGTACAGTCAGAAATTTCCTGGAGGAACAGGGCATGGAAGAGGTCTATATTGATCTGCCTTCCAGAAAGGTCAGTTTTCGGAGCGAAAAGCGGAGTGTTGACCTTGAACACCTGGCAGATGGCATCCACAGGATAGGGTACAAGGTGGTGAAGGAGGCCGGGCAAGCTTCCTATTGGACGCTGGGCCGAAAACTGCTGCTTGCCGCCACATTCACTTTGCCCTTGATCCTCGGCCATGTTCTCCATGCCGCCGGCGTTCAGATACCCTATCTCGACAACCCCTGGGTTCAATTAGGTCTCACGTTGCCCGTTTACACCATCGGGTTTCTTCATTTTGGGCGGAGTGCCTGGGGGGCCCTCCGGGCCCGTGAAACCAATATGGATGTGCTGATTTTCCTCGGGAGTACGGCAGCATTCATCTACAGTATGATTGGTTTGGTCCTTCGCCAGCCCGAATACTACTTTTTCGAGACCGCCGCCTCCATCATCACATTGGTATTGCTCGGCAACTGGATCGAAAACCGCGCGCTCAAAACGACCACCTCTGCACTGGATGATCTGCAACGAATGCGCGTGGACAAAGCCCGTTTATGGATGGGTGAGCATCACGTCATGGAGATAGAAGCAGCTGATATTCGCAAAGGCGACCGTGTCATGGTGGCCAATGGCGAGGCTGTCCCGGTAGATGGTACCGTCATGGAAGGGAATGGAGAGGTCAACGAATCCGTGCTGACGGGTGAGGCCATCCCGGTTAAAAAGCAGGATGGGGACCGGTTGTTGAGTGGATCAACGGTGGTCTCCGGAAGTTTTGTTTTGAAAGCGGATGTGGATGAAGCGGATACATTGTTCAATCAGATCATCCGTCTGGTCAAGGCCGCACAATCCGACAAACCGCCCATCCACCGCCTGGCGGACAAGATCAGCGCCTGGTTTGTGCCGGTAGTGATCGTGATCAGTATCCTGGCCTTTTTTCTGGGATGGGGTTTCCTGGGATTCACACCCGGCAAAGCTTTGA
>JAGFIW010000007.1 GCA_024103195.1 Saprospiraceae bacterium
CAACTCCTCGCCGCCCGTATCGGCAACATCCTCCGCCTTACCGATACCGACCCCCGCGAAATCCTTTGTCTTACCTATACCGAAGCCGGTACGGTAGCCATGCGCCGGCGTCTCATTGACTTCCTGGGCCCGGAAGGACACCGCGTTCCCGTCCATACCTTTCACGGCTTTTGCAACCTCGTCATCCAGGAAAACCCGGCGGTATTTGGCGGGTATCGCGACCTGCAGCCCCTCGCCGAACTCGAACAACGCCGGTTGCTCAAAGACCTCGTCAACAGCCTCCCCGCCACGCACTCCCTCCGCCGTCTGCGGGGAGATTATTATGCCCACGTCCCTCGGCTGGCCACCCTGTTCGACCTCATGAAGCGCGAGGGATTGACCCCCGATATGATCCACGAGGCCATTGACCGGTACCTGTCCGGACTGCCGACCCGTGAAGGGTATTTCTACAAACGCAAATACAAGGAGTTCCAGCCCGGCGACCCCAAACAGGGGGAGATCGACAAGGAGACCGACCGCATGGAAGAGACCCGTGTGGCCGCCTCCCTGCTGCCGCTCTGGCAGGATACCCTGATCGCGGCGGGTCGTTATGATTTCAGTGACATGTTGCGGTGGGTGCGCGACGCCTTCGCCGCCGAAACGGACCTCCTGCGGGTGTACCAGGAGCGGTTCCTGTACATCCTCGTGGACGAGTATCAGGACACCTCCGGCCTTCAAAACCAGCTCCTCTACCAGATGGCCGATTTTTGGGAAGAACCCAATCTTTTTGTTGTCGGCGATGACGACCAGGCAATCTATCGCTTCCAGGGGGCGAGCATGAGCAATATTCTGGGATTCCAGCAGCGGTTCCACCCCTCCGCCGTCATGCTGACCGACAACTACCGCTCCAGCCAGCGCCTTCTCGATGCTGCCCACGCCCTCATCGGTTTCAACCAGGAGCGCCTCAATACGGTCCTGTCCCTTGAAAAACGCCTCGTGGCCCGGCAACAGGCGGTGCCTCAACCCGGGCACCCACCCCGTCTGCTCGAATTCAGCAGCAGCACCGGTGAAGAGGCCTGGATAGCCGGTCGCATCCGCGAACTCCTTGACAGCGGAGTGCCCCCGGCCGGAATCGCCATACTCTACCGCAATCATCGCCATGCCGACAACCTGATCCGGTTGTGCCGGCAGCGGGGGATTGCCGTCAGCCAACAACGGCAGGAAGACATCCTGCGCGACCCCTTCATCCTCGGCCTGCTTGATGTCCTCCATTACCTCGCCGGCGAATTGCGCCAGCCATTCAGCGAGGAAGCCCGGCTGGTGCGCCTCCTTCATTACCGTTATTTCGGCATCCGGCCCCTCGATCTGGCCCGGCTGTTGCGATACGGCCAAGCCCGCCACAGACCCGATCAGGAGGGCGGCAAGCCCCTCCGCTGGCGCGAAATGCTCAACGATGCAGACAGCCTGCGTCAGGCCGGGCTTGAAGACCCCCGCACCGTCCAACGGGTGGGTGAAGACCTGGAATACTGGCTGGCCCACACCCCGGAATGGACCATCCAATCCCTGTTCGAACATGTCCTCACCAGGGGCGGCGTGTTGGGAGCCATCCTCGAAGACCCTCAAAAGAGGCGATTGCTCGAACTGGTCACCACCCTTTTCGACTTCATCAAGGCGGAATGCGCGGCCGATCCTGCCCTGGGACTGGAAGAGCTGCTGGAGCGCCTGGACGAAATGATCGAGGGTCAAATCGCCCTGCCCTATGTGCATTACATCGGTGAGCCGGAAGGCGTTGTGTTCAGTACGGTCCACAGCGCCAAAGGGCTGGAATGGGACCACGTATTCCTCATGGCCTGTTCGGCCCGCAACTGGTCGGGCAAACCCAACGGCCGGTCATTCAAGTTGCCGGATACCCTCACGAGGAGTGATGTGGCCAGCGATGAACAATTGGTGGAGGAGGAGCGACGGCTCTTTTTTGTGGCCATGACACGCGCCAGGGCATCGCTGACCATCAGCTATGCCAAGGATCAAAAAAATGCCAACAACCGCAGGACAGCGACCGAAGACCTGGCCTCCCGTTTTGTCAATGAATTGCGGGATGTTGCCGGTATTGAACTCGAATCCCTCGAACCCTCGCCCTCACGGCGGGAAGAAGCCCTCGAGGCCCTTCTGCATCCCCTGGATGAAAATCCGTCTCTGCTGGAAGAAGCCTGGCTGAAACAACAGGTGGAACAATTGTCGCTCAGCGTAACGGCGCTCAACAAATACCTCGCCTGTCCACGGGCCTATTACTACGAGAATATCCTGCGGGTACCCGCCGCCCGCAACCGGTATATGGGATACGGAAGCGCGGTCCATGCCACCCTGGAAAGCCTGTTCAGGCAGAACCCGCATCTGGAAGGGGATCCCGCCCACCAGGCCGTTGAAATTTTTACGGCGGCCCTGCAGCGATACCGCTCGCATTTCACCGATCAGGAGTACATCAACACCCTGGAACACGGAAGGCAAACCCTGCCGGTATATGTTTCAGCGATGCTGGACCGGTGGCGATCCGCCCTGAAAGTGGACCTCGAGGTGGCCATCCGGGATGTGGAGTGGGCCGGATACCCGATCAATGGCAAACTCGACAAAATCGAACATCATGCCGGCGGGATCAAGGTGGTGGATTACAAGACCGGCAACCCCGCCAACGGCAAGAAAAAACTGAAGCGGCCCGGACAGGAGGACTGGCGGCTGGACCCCGGTGGCGACTACTGGCGGCAAATGGTCTTCTATGACCTGCTTTTGCGGGCCGACCGCCGCTCGCAGAGCCCGTTGCTGGCCGGTGTGATGGAATTCGTCGAACCCGACGGCAAAGGGCATATCGAGCGGGAAGAGATGGAAATTACGGAGGAGGACCGCGCGCTGGTCACGGAGCAGATCGCCTGGGCCATGGAGGGTATCCGCGCCCTGCGGTTTGACGAAGGGTGCCACGAGGCGTCCTGTGTCTGGTGCCAGTTGGTGGACCACCATATCCTGCCGGCCAGCCTGTCGCCGGGACCGGAAGCGGAATACGAAGAAGAGGAGGTGTGAAGGATTCCCTGGATGAAGGGAGCATTAATCCAGCAGACCTACCTCGGCAGCCAGCTTTTCGCGCACGGCATGGAAGAAGGCTTCGGGCCTTCTCGGCCGCCAGATGAGGGCGTTGTAGGCGGGGCCATAATGGACATACCGGTACAGTTTGGTGGCCTCCATCTCTTCCCAGACATGTTTTTCGGTATTGACCATGCAAATCCATCCCCCCTGGTCGCGGATGTCCTCCCACCACTCTTCGTAGTAGGAGTCGTCATCGCCGTGAAAATTGTACACGTTTTCGCCGATGAGGATAAACCGGAATATACCCCTCTTCACAAGCCGGTCGATCAGTTGCCTTTTCAAAGCCTCGATATCGTTGTACAGGCAGTCGTTCCATTCACCGATGAATTCCAGGATGGCATATCCCTCGTCATAATCGACAAACAGGATTTTGGTGTAGAGGGTCGTCGACCCAAAAGAATCCCATTGGGGATGGATGAAGTAATTGTAGACTTTTTGGGTAAAAAAGAATTCATCATACTGCCGGCGGAAAAACGGCGAGTGCTTGTCTTCGGAGGCCACGTATAAGTCGCGCCAGTGAAAATGAGGCTCGATGTCGTGCATGCAGGACAAATATCGGGGGAAGATGCCATTCATGCACGGAAAAGGCCGGCGTATCTTGGGGCGTGACCCATCCCGAATATCCGCTGATCGTCGTGACAGGGCCCGAATCCTCCGGCAAAACGACCCTGGCCGAAGCGCTGTCCGCGCATACCGGATGGCCTTTGGTAGCGGAATGGGCCCGGCAACGATTGGCCGAATATCCCGTTTACGGGGAGACCGATGTCTGCCGGATGGCGCTTGGTCAGTTCCGTACCCAGGAGACGCGCCGTCGGTCCTTTTCCGGTCCCGTACTGGCCGATACCGATCTTTTGACCTACCGCATCTGGCTGGAGGATCGCTTCGGCGGGTGTCCTTCCTGGCTGACCATGATGCACCGCCGTCATGGCGGCTCCCTTTACCTGTTGTGCCGGCCCGACATGCCCTGGGAGCCCGACCCATTGAGAGAAAATCCCCGGGACCGGGACCGGTTGTGGGAGGCCCATCTCCGGATCCTCGAAGGGGAGGGATGGCCCTACCGGATCTTGTCGGGCGGCCCGGCGCACCGGATGTCCGAGGCCCTCGGGGTCTTGCAAGAGGCGGGGTGGCTGCAGGCCCACCCGGTGGGAAGGGCCGGTCAGTAATGCTCGTAATAACGCAGGAGGTCCTCGTCCGTTTCGGAGGTGCGGATGCGTTCCAGGAGCGCTCCGATCATGGCGGCCATATCAGGGCGGGATTCCTGGACACCCTGCCTGACATGGGCCAGGGCGCGGAAAGCGCCGAATCGCCGTATCGGCGAGAGGCCCTGGTCGGAGGCATCGGCGGCCAGCCGGTTGGCGCCATCCTGCAACTGCTCCGGTGACGCGACGCGAAGCAGCTCGGCATATTGACGGGTAAAGAACATCCGGTGCAGGCCATTGACGCGTTCCCAGGCGCTTTCGAAAAAAGGAAGGCGATCGGTGGCGCCGCTGCCCGCATAGTAATCACCCGCAATGAGGGTTGCCGTGATGCTGCCATCCGCCTCCAGCTTTTCGGCGGCTTCGCGGGCCAGCTCCGGATGGTCGGCCGAAAGGGCGCCAATGGCCGTCTGCAACACACTGTAGGAAGGGTCCGCCTCCAGGCGGTCGAGGCACAATTTGCGCAGGCCCGGGAATCCGCTACCTGCCAATTGCCCGAGAGCGGATTCCCGCACACTGCTGTGCGGATCCTGGCGGGCCAGGTCGGCCAGCGTCAGTTGCTGGACCGGGTCCAGCGCATCGAGGGCGGAGGTCCCCATGGCGCGGACTGTCCAGTGGGCATCCCCCCAGGGATAAGGCTCAAGCCCTGCCGCTTCATCTTCCAGGATACCCATGATCTCGATCCGCGTCCACAGACACGGCCCCGTGCGCCAGTAGGCGGCGGCTTCCTCTCCCGACCAGTCGCGATGCTGTACGGCCAGCAGGGTGCGGTCAGGGTCCAGGTCCACGAGTAAGGGGGATTCTTCCAGCTCCCAGGTGAAGGTCTGTTCCCTCTCCGTCATGACGAGGGGCATCCGGACCACCCTGTCGCGCGGCATCAGAAAAGCCACCTCGGTGGGGAGGATATAGGTTTCCGCATTCTTCCCGGGATCCTGCACCTGCATCACCTCCACCGTGACCAGCCGGGTGGCGGGATCCCAGGACCAGGTGTGGGTGAGTTCGGGATGGCCGGGCTCCATGTACCACTGGTCAAAAAACCAGTTGAGGTCCCTGCCGCTCGCTTCTTCCAGGGCCAGGCGCAGGTCGTGGATCTCGACGGCGCCCCAGGCACTGCGTTTCAGATAGCGGTGAAGGCCGGCCCTGAATACGGACTCGCCCAGCATTTTGCGCAGCATGTGGAGGACAAGCCCTCCCTTGTTGTAGGAATGGGCATCAAACATGTCCTCGCGGCTGGCATAGTGAAAATCGACCAGCGGGTGTTTGGTCACCGACGCTTGTTGCAGATATCCTTCGAGCTCGTCGCGTCGGTGGTATTCCGCCTCGTCCGTCCCGTATTTGAATTCCAGCCAGAGGTATTCGCCATAGTTGGCAAATCCCTCGTTGAGCACGAGCTGGGACCAGCTTTCGCAGGTGACGAGATCGCCAAACCAGTGATGGATGAGTTCGTGGGCGCCGATGGCTTCGTTGCGGCGCTCGTCGATCAACTCGCGGCCGGTAGCCTGCATGAATTCCCCGTAAACGACTGCCGTGGTGTTCTCCATGGCGCCCGAAACGTAATCGCGGACGACGACCTGGCTGTATTTGGGCCAGGGATAGGGGATGCCGGTGTAGTCCGAAAAATAGCTCAACATGGCGGGAGCTTCGGGAAAAATGGCCCTGGCATCGGCGGCGTAATCGTGTTCGACATAATAACCGACCGGAATGCCCCGCCAGGTATCATGCGTGACGGCATAGTCGCCGATGGCCAGCATGAACAGATAAGGAGCGTGGGGCAGATCGAGACGCCATGTGTCCGTCCG
>JAGFIW010000024.1 GCA_024103195.1 Saprospiraceae bacterium
GTCGCAAATCCCGCTCCCGTCGGCGTAAAGTCGGCCGAGCATTCGATCGTCTTGTCCGTAGGACAGCTTACGATCGGTTTCGTCGTATCCCGGATCAGGATCGACTGGTTGCACGTCGTACTTGTATTGCCACAACGGTCTGTGGCCTTCCACGTACGAACGATCGTGTAATTGTCCGTGCAGCTGCCAGGGATTGTCGCATCCGTGTAGGTCTCTACCGGATCGGGGTCACAGTTGTCCGTCGAGGTCGCAACGCCCGCTCCTGCCGGCGTGAAATCGGCCGAGCATTCGATCGTCTTGTCTGTCGGACAACTCACCACCGGTTTTGTTTTATCTCTAATCAGGATCGACTGGTTGCACGTCGTGCTTGTGTTGCCGCAACGGTCTGTGGCCTTCCACGTACGAACGATCGTGTAATTGTCCGGGCAGCTGCCAGGGATTGTCGCATCCGTATAGGTCTCTACAGGATCTGGGTCACAATTGTCCGTCGAAGTTGCAATGCCTGCTCCTGCAGGTGTGTAGTCAGCCGAGCATTCAATCGTTTTGTCGGAGGGACAGCTGACCACCGGTTTTGTTTTATCACGAATAAGGATGGAATGGTTGCACGTCGTGCTCATATTGCCACAACGGTCCGTGGCTTTCCATGTCCGTACAATCGTGTAATTGTCCGGGCAGCTGCCAGGTATCGTCGCATCCGTGTAGGTCTCTAACGGATCGGGGTCACAGTTGTCCGTCGAGGTCGCAAAGCCCGCTCCGGCCGGCGTGAAGTCGGCCGAGCATTCGATCGTTTTGTCGGAGGGGCACTGGACAACGGGAGGTTTGGAATCAATGACTGTAATTTTTTGACTCCGGGTACTCTTGTTGCCGCAATCGTCTTCTGCTTTCCAGGTACGAATGAGGCTGTATCTGTCCTGGCATGGTCCGTTTGACTTTGCTTCACCCAAATAAGTGATTTGGACGGTATTATCACAGTCATCACTTCCTTTCGGTGAACCAGGTCCTGGAACATTGTCACATTCTACAGTTTGATCTGCCGGGAATTCACTAAACGTTGGAGGTGTCGTATCCGGGGGAAAGACGATCCGTTGTTCGCATTCATCATATTGACCGCATTCATCCGTGACGCGCCATTTTCTGAAAATGATTTTTTGATTCCCGATACAACCCGTACCAGCATTGAGTGAATCCCCTTTCCATTCGACGATATACACCGGCTCCTCCCTGCATTCCTTCAAATTAATACCTCCTTTGTAGGTATATGTTGCTGCTTTTACCTGGAAAGTGAGGGAATCATACACAACCCCGGAGGGCAGAGTGAAGACAAACACTTCGGTCTCCCCTTGATTAAAAGGATCGCCTATCGACTCAAATTTTATTGAATAAAAGGGATTGTTGGTTGGGTTTTCAACATGGTAATTCCCCAGGTTGCCGGAATAGATGCTGCCGTCAGGTGGACTCAGAGCAGGTATCCCGGGAAGACTGAATGCCACATAGGAGATATCATGGTGACAGGCAGATTTTACACTTATATTGTATGTTTTAGTGTTACCGTTGTCCACAATATCAATAATACCTACAGTTACACAATCCACTATTTTCTTGCAATCATCCACATCATCAATACACATGACGGATTTGTATTTCAATCCGGTGGAGTCAGGTGGCGGTACCTGAGAATCACAATCAGAAAGCGTAATATCAGGTACACATTCAGTGATCATTGGGGGATTTTGCCCATTAACAGTAATTTTTTGGGTAACTGATGATGAATTACCACATGAGTCACGTGCTGTGTAAGTTCGTACAATGACAAAGCTTCCCTCACATAAACCAGGCGTTTCTTTTTGACTAACTTCCCAAAGAATTTCACTGCAATTGTCCGAAACCGGAGGCCAAATGCAAGGAATTTCCTCACCACAGTTAACCACCAAATCGGGCATGGAAGGTGGCAACACGGGCGCCTTGATGTCCTTGACTGTGATGATTTGTGTATGATGATCTGTATTGCCGCAGCTATCCGTAGCCAACCAGGTCCTTTTCAAAATGTAATTGTCTGGACAGTTGCCCGGAGTCTTTATTTCTGCGTAACTCACTTTTGCCCCACAATTATCCTGGGCCTGGACGGTCGGAGGTGCAGGGACCTGATGGCATTCGACGGTCAAATCACCGGGTGTGGGATTCAAAACAGGAGGCTCTGTATCCAAAATGACAACTTCCTGAATACAGGATGCCGATTTTCCACTACAACTGGCTGTCCAGGTTCTTGTCAAAATTCGCGGACATTTTCCCGAGAAGGAATCCGAGTAATTGAGCGAACAGGTCAGGTTTTCACAATTCACCACCGGATTGCCCAGTGAATTGGGCGACAAGGACTCATCACATTGTACCGTTTTGCATGGCGGACAGGTCAATACCGGTATTTCCGGGCTTGGATCGTTAATGCCCGAGCCACAACCACCCAATCCATTGATATCCCCTTCACCCGAGTAGGACTTGTTGTTCAATGTACCCTGGTAATGGAACCAAGCCGAAGCGCCGGGAACATCACAATTGAAAGCATTGGCCCCCAAACCAATCTGGAAACCGTAGGTATAATTGGATGGACGGTGGGACAGATTCAAAGTGCCGGAATAGGAGCCAATGCCTACTAGTTTGCTGGTGGAGAGTATTTCATAGTATTCCCACTCCTTGTGGTATTCATTGTTGTTGGGGTTATTGTCCGAACATCCCTTATAGTTTCTGCCCATGGCGCTCCATTGGGGCCAGGTTTTACGATTGGCCAAATTGATCGTAACGTTGAATCCGTAGTTGGGATTCACGACACTGACGATCGTACCGGTAAGGGTCGCTGTACCGTTTGCCAATACCGTGAACCGCCCTTCGGTTTGCCATTTGAAACGGGGATCACTGAGATTGGGCAATCCAGGTATCCAGAAAGTCCGGTACTTCCCATCATTCTCCAATTTGTCTGTGATAATACAGATTGTTTTTTCACACTTTTCATTGGATACATTGGAAACACCCGACGCGGTAATCACGACAGGACCCACTTTATTGGAAAAGCATCCGGTGGCATCAACAATATAAATGTCCGTGTATACACCTGGTGGCAAACCGGTCAGGAGCTTGCCATCCGTTTGAAATGGACCCGCCTGCTTTTGGATGCCGTTCTCCTTGTAATAAACGGTAATCGGATATTGTGTCCCGCAAGACTCACACACGTCGACATAAAGTTCTCCAGTAGATGAATAACAATCGGAATTGCTTTCTACCGTTACCGAAATCAACCCGCATTCAATATCATTACACTCTTTGACAAGGACTTCTTTTGTTTCGGAGGCATTGCAGCCACCTTCGGTGTATTCAAGGGTCACCGACTTCAATCCCATCGTACCCCATGTAACGAAATGAGGACCTTTGCCTGTGGCCGTCTGTGGCATGGCGCCCGGACCAAAATTCCAGGAGTACGTACCCGGACCCGCATCATCCGCGAGGAAATAGGCCGGATTATCCACACAAATATCTGAGGAATAGGTAAAGTCTATTTCATTGGAAGTGGTCGAACAACATGCCAATACTTCAAATTGATCGATCAACCACTCGTTGTCACCACTTGTCTTGGGATCGTAAGCCATAACCTCGATCCTGTACACCTCACCTCCTGTATATTCCAGGCCATTTATCCCTTCCAAAGAATGCACTTCCTGCTTCCAGCCATTATATGAAGTGGCAATGTCAATTTTTTGGTATATCTCCGATCCGTTCTTCAATATCCGGAAACCGTACTTCTTGGGATATCCGTTGATGTTGCCATCTGCCGATTTGTAAGGCGCATTGTTCCAAAACTGGAAGGTAGTCAGTTTTCCTTGAACGCATTCAGGTATGGTGATGGTAAAATCAAATGCCTTCTGTCCATTGTCCGACCAGGAGGACAAATGGTGTTTGGGCAGGCGGATGGCATAACCGCTTTGGAACGGGGTATTGGAAGTACAGGAGGAACCTATATCCAACAGGCGTTTCATTTTTGAAGCTTCAAGGCCTGGACAATCTGCCGTGTTGATATACGAAGGGGACAAGCCTTTGGATGGTGCAAATGGATTGCTGCCGGAGCATTGATCGAAATCGTACTCGAGGGCGACAGGGCAACCCGTCATGCACATCTCGGAAGATCGCACAACCCCGGCAATGACATAGGACTGGCCATTTACCGTTTCACCATTCATCTTATGTCGTGTATCAATCGTTATCTGCACATTGGTCGTCGCACCGGGAACGTCGGGAATCGTCATCCGGACAATATTCAGGCAACAGGATCCCAAAGATGGATCCGGACCATAAATGATCATTTGGGCACTCTTGCCACCAGCCGTGGCTTTGGCCAACAGATAACGACCATCATCGGTGAGTTCGGAAATGGGCAGCTCGATCTGGATATTCCGGCTGGCAGATCCGGCAGGAATGGCAAAGTCAATGGTCTTGAGATCGTTGTAACCGCTTAAATTGGTGTACCGACCCTGCTCGACAACTGCCGGCACATTCTGTCGGAAGGCATAAACCAGGATGGACTGGACGGAGGAACTTTTGGCCGTCTCGGTATACCGGACGCTGGATGTCCCGGGCATGGATGTCCGGTAAACCCAAACATTAGAACTTGCACCTACAGGTGTTTCCCTGTACGCTTTGTGAAAACGGTTGGAGGCATCCACAAAATAGACATAAGGCCCTGGATTTTCTCCTTTGTACACCACTTCAGCCACAACCTGGTAAACATTGGAAGCATTGGGAATCGTCACCGTAGTCGGTACGGAGCTCTTGATCCCTTTGCCAAAAAGTTCGACCGTCTTGCCATCAGCACAATCGAACGACCAATCGTATGGTGTGGCCTCACAATTGGATTCTGCCGAAATCCCGGTGGCAAGGACCAGCGATTGGCCACAACCATAGGATGAATTGCAGGTAGGGGAAATGACACAGATCTCCACTTTGTTGTCCGTTCCCGGTACTTGTTCGATGACGAATGGCGTAATGTTTAAGGCATCTCCCTGGTTGTAGTTGTTGATGATGATTTCGGCTTGTGTATTGGATGGCTTGGCGGTGGCCCTCACAATAGCCACCCTCCCGTCGTTGGTGATTTCCGAAAGGGGAACCGTCACCAATACCGGACGGGGGTGATCCGCGGTGGCCAGATCCAGCGTAAGGCACTTGGTGGTCTGGTATAACCACGTGTTTACATACGTGCCGCTTGTGGATACATTTCGGTCGGTTTTACGGAATATATATATCTGTATGGATTGGGCATTGCATTTGTTGCCGATGGAGGGTACCTCAATATATGAGGGGCTGAGGTAATAGGCCCGGCGATAGTAAAATCCTCCGCTTGGCGAAGTACTCACGCCAGATACATTGAAGGATTCCGAATTGCTCTTGATGGTGAGGGAGGACGGATTGATCGTGGTTCCTTTATATACCACCTCCACGACGGCAAAGTCGATGGTACTCGGATCCGGGAGGTCCATATACACGGAACTCTGGCATTTGATCCCCTTGCCGATGACTTCGAAATCGTAGGCATTGGAAGGCACATCGCAATTGTACTCCCAGCTTGCCGGCGGCTGCGTCATCAACTCAACCTCAAGATCACCATTGCGCAATCGCAGGTAATCTTCGGCTTTCAGCATACCACTGCCGAGCCAGACCGAATCGGTCTGCACACGTCCTGGTGCACTTGAAAGGTCGGGAAAGGGAACGGAAGCTGCATTGAGCAATCCCGTACAGGATACCAGGGCCAAAAGCCCGACAGGCAAAACCTTCATCCATGAAGGCTGGACAGCGTTTCTCATAGCGTGCGTCGTAGAACCTTTTAATAATCAATCAGTTACCGCACCTCTCTTCCCAGAGGCATGGCAACCTTCCGGCCCCCAAGGCACTTCCCCTGCCTTGAGTGACCGTCACCGGTGTTTTGGGAACGGGTCGTCAGAATGTCACATTACCCCTTGACCCGGGCAGATATCCGAAAAATTCGGACTGCCGTTATTCCAAAGGTAAGACACACAGGATTCAACTTCTTCAAAAAATCAAGCTGACTCATGGGGAAATATAAGATAAAATTTATCGTAATATCAACACATGATGAAAAACAATGAACTATAAATTTATTAAAACATAAATCATGATCCTGCTCATAATGCAGATCACAAGAAAAAAAGAATCGTAAATTTTAAATATGAAAGACTATGTGACGATATAAATTTGACCCTCTTCAGCGCCATCTGTGGCGGGGAATTGCTGTCTCGCCTCGTCTAAAAGAATTCCGGCATCCGGATACCGGGCGGAGAAATGTCCGATAAGAAGTCGGCCAACCTCTGCCCTTGTTGCCATTATGGCCGCGTCGAGCGCTGTAATGTGGCCGGTTTGTGCCGCTTTTTCACGGTGCATTTCCCGGAAAGTGGCTTCGTGATACATCAGGTTGGCTCCCCGGACATGACGGATGATGTCCTGGTCAAAGGCCGTATCCGAACAATAGGCGTATCGGTGAATGGTTTTGACTTGTTCATGCTCATCTGTGACATCGATACGGGAAAATGCCTTTCGATCACCTCCAGATGTCACTTCCGCTTCAAAAAGGAATCCGGTGCAGGGAATCCGGTGCCGAAGCGGAAAAGAACGGACTGTCACATTTCGGGCGACCAACAGGCGGCTGGCAGCACCTTCCTGCACTTCATGAAACCGGATCGTAAATCCCGGCTGACAGCGGGTGTGTTCAAACAAACGGGTGATCATGTCTTCCAACCCGGGAGGAGACCAGATATCCAGTGGCTGGGTACGTCCGGTTAGATGCCAGGTGGTGAGGAGTGGAGGCAACCCGTAAACGTGATCTCCGTGCAGATGGCTGATGAAAATGTACCGGACTTTACCCCAGGGCAGCTGCATGGCTTTCAACCTGAACTGGGTGCCCTCACCGCAATCCACCAACCCGACAAATTCATCGGACATTACCAATTGGGCGCTGGGATGCCGTCCGTGAGCGGGTACCGCCCCTCCGCATCCTACCATCGCCACCCGCAGAGCGGACATACTATTCGAACTCGATGTCCGGCTCCTCCGAGGCATTGAGCTCCCGCTCAATCTCTTCCATGAAAACAAAGTCGACCGCCTCATCCAGGGAGGGAATCAGATTGAGCACCGTGTCCAGACGCGATATTTCAAACAGGCGCTTCACACTGGGTTGCAAGGCCCCGCCGATGATGAAGGATTTCCCTTCCGACCATAGACGATTGCCGGTCAGGATGGCACTCAAACCACTGCTGTCCACAAATTTGACCCCGGACAAGTCGAGAATGAGGTTTCGGATCCCTTCATTGCTCAGGATGACCAATTCGGATTTGAGGACCGGTGCGACAAGCGCATTCAGGTTTTCCTCGTCCAATCGCAGAATGGTGTACTTCTCCTGCTTGTCGACACTGTATTTCATAGTCCTGGGGCCTCTGGCACAAATGTAGAAAATCCACCATATATGGCGGCGCCTACCAACCCCCTTAACGACACGGTAACGAACCCGTCGTTTTTGCGTTTGTTACACCATTAACCCGTTCGGTCAAACCGCTGTACATCCACATCGGGCAAATTTGAGCCGTAATGTGGCCTCATTGCTACAGAATCCTTTATTTTGCAACATGAATCGCAAGTTCTCACCCCAGGTCAAACAAATCATCTCCCGGAGCCGGGATGAGGCCGTTCGTCTGGGACACAACTACATCGGCACAGAACACCTTCTCCTGGGCATTCTGCAGGAAAAAGACAACCTGGCCATCAAGGTACTTAACTCGCTGGAAGTCAATGCCAGAGCGCTTCGATCTTCCCTGGAACAATCTGTTCCTCCCGGCACCCAGGGCAACGGGGATCTCAATATTGGCCAGCTCCCGCTCAACAAACAGGCCGAAAAAGTGCTCAAAGTCACCTTCCTGGAAGCCAAAAGCCTCAAAAGCGAAGAGATCAACACGGAGCATTTGATGCTCTCCATTCTGAAATACAAAGACAACCTGGCCTCACAAATTCTCCAGCAATTCGATATCGACTACGAAGTTTTCAAGTCCGAGCTGGAATATGTCCTCCAGGAAGGCAATATCTCCGCCACAGGTGAAACCCTGGCTTCCGCCCAACCCGAACCGGAAGATTCCTTTGAGGAGGAGGAAGAAAGTACAAGGTTCCAGCGCAAGGGTGCCGCCAAATCCCGCACCCCCGTACTGGATAATTTCGGTCGTGATGTCACCCGTCTGGCAGAGGAAGGCCAGCTTGACCCCATTATCGGGCGGGAAAGCGAGATAGAACGCGTCTCCCAGATTCTCAGCCGCCGCAAAAAGAACAACCCTATTCTGATTGGGGAACCGGGTGTGGGCAAAACCGCCATCGTCGAAGGACTCGCCCTGCGGATCATCCAGAAGAAAGTTTCCCGCACCCTGTTCAACAAGCGGATCATCATGCTCGATCTGGCGGCATTGGTCGCCGGTACCAAGTACCGCGGGCAGTTTGAAGAGCGGATGAAAGCCATCATGAACGAGTTGGAAAAATCCAGGGACGTCATCCTCTTCATCGACGAGATCCACACCATCGTCGGCGCAGGAGGTGCCACTGGCAGCCTGGATGCCTCCAATATCTTCAAACCAGCGCTCGCCAGAGGAGAATTGCAATGCATCGGTGCCTCCACCCTGGACGAATACCGCCAGTATATCGAAAAAGACGGAGCGCTGGACCGCCGGTTCCAGAAGGTCATGGTCGATCCGCCCTCCGCCGAAGAAACGGTCCATATCCTCCACAACATCAAGTCCAAATACGAGGATTTCCATAATGTCACCTATGCCGAGGAGGCGATCAAGGCCTGTGTCAAACTCAGCGACCGCTATATTACCGACCGCTTCCTGCCGGACAAGGCCATCGACGTGCTCGACGAAGTCGGCGCCAGAGTCCATCTCAAGAACATCCACGTGCCCAAGCACATAGAGGAGCTGGAAAAGCGGATCGAAGAGCTTAAAGAGCTAAAAAACCAGGCGGTCAAGGATCAGCAATACGAAAAGGCGGCCGACCTCCGTGATGACGAGTCCAAGCTGCAGCGTCAACTCGAATACGCCAAAAACAGTTGGGAAGAGGAGGCCAAAACCCGCCGGTATCCGGTCAATGAGGACGATATCGCAGAGGTAGTTTCCATGATGACCGGCATTCCCGTCAAGAGGGTGGCTCAAAGCGAAAGCAACCGCCTCATCCACATGGCGGACGATATGAAGCAGATGGTCATCGGACAGGACGAGGCCATTATCAAGGTCACCAAGGCCATCCAACGCAACCGTGTGGGCCTCAAAGACCCCAAGCGTCCCATAGGTACCTTCATCTTTCTGGGTCCGACCGGAGTGGGGAAAACCGAAACGGCCAAAGCATTGGCCCGCTATCTGTTTGACAGCGACGACGCGCTCGTCCGTATCGACATGAGCGAGTACATGGAGAAATTCTCCATCAGCCGGCTGATTGGGGCACCTCCCGGCTATGTGGGCTACGAGGAAGGTGGGCAACTAACGGAAAAGGTCAGACGCAAACCCTACTCGGTCATCCTGCTCGACGAAATCGAAAAGGCCCACCCCGACGTGTACAACATTTTGCTTCAGGTGCTGGACGACGGTCAGCTGACGGATGGTCTCGGTCGCAAGGTCGATTTCAAAAACACCCTGATCATCATGACTTCCAATATCGGGGTTCGGCAGTTGAAAGATTTCGGGCAAGGAGTGGGATTTGCCACCAAAGCCCGCCAGGAAGCAGCCGAGGAGAATGCCAAATCGGTCATTCAAAGCGCCTTGAAGCGCACCTTCTCGCCGGAATTCCTCAACCGGATTGACGATGTATTGGTATTCAATACCCTGGATCAGGACCATATATTCCAGATCATCGACATCACCCTGAATCATCTCCTTCAGCGCATGGCGGGGATGGGATATCATCTCAACCTGACAGAGGCGGCCAAGAAATTTGTAGCCGAAAAGGGTTATGACCCGCAATTCGGCGCCCGCCCTCTGCACCGCGCCATACAGAAATACATCGAGGACCCTCTCGCCGAGCAGATCCTCAATGCCAATCCCCAGGAAGGAAGCACCTTCGAAGCAGACATCAATGAAGCCGGGGACGGACTCACCATCACCCTTCTGCGGGAAGTACAGACCGATGCCGGCTGATGCCCTGGTACGTTTGCAAATGCCTCATGCCCTTTCACCCGGAAAGATGGCTACCTTTGCGCCGCCAACCCCCTAAGTGATCATCATTAAACCCCTGAGCCTTTGGCTAGAAAAGAATTTCCCAAAAAGAAGGAAGAGAAATTTGACTACCGGATCAATCAAATGATCCGTGTTCCTGAGATCCGCCTTGTCGGCGACAATCTCGAAGCTGTCAGCGCTGCCGCCGGACGCAACATTGAAACCGGTGTTTTCCCCACCCGTATGGCCCTCAACTGGGCGGAGGCGATGGAACTCGATCTGGTGGAGATTTCTCCCAACGCCGAACCTCCGGTCTGCAAGATCACGGATTACCGAAAATTCATCTACGACAAAAAGAAGAAGGAGAAAGAACTGAAAGCCAAAGTCGTCAAAACGGTGATGAAGGAGATTCGTTTCGGGCCCAACACCGACGAACACGACTTCGAATTCAAGGTCCGGCACGCCAAAGGCTTTCTGGAGGAAGGTTCCAAGGTCAGAGCCTACGTGCATTTCCGGGGCCGGACCATCGTCTTCAAAGACCGGGGAGAACTGCTGTTGCTCCGGTTTCTCAAAGAGCTGGAAGACCATGGAGCCGCAGAAGCCCTGCCCAAACTGGAAGGCCGCCGGATGTCGGTCATCATCTCGCCCAAGAAGAAAAAATAGTCCCTGTCTCCCGGTTTTGTGGCAAAATATCCGGATTATCCTTAATTTTGCGTCCTTAAATTCAAGGCTATGCCTAAAATGAAAACCCATTCCAGCGCCAAAAAGCGCTTCGCGCTCACCGGCACAGGGAAAGTCAAGCGGTTTCACGCGTTTCATTCCCATCTGATGCGCAAAAAGACCACCACCCAGAAACTGGGTTTGCGCAAGTCCACGCTGGTTAGCGAGGCTGATGAAAAGCGCATCCTCCGTTTGCTTTGTATGTAATTAATGGTTTAATCAGGTCACCCGGTCAAAGAATCCTTTCCTGAAAGGATCCCGGCACACCGCCAAATTCACCATATGCCACGTTCCGTAAACGCAGTCGCCAGCAGAGCGCGCCGCAAAAAGATCTTGAATGCCGCCAAGGGCTACTTCGGTGCACGCAGCAAAGTGTACACCGTAGCCAAGAACGCGGTAGAAAAAGCCTGGGGTTATGCCTACCGCGATCGCAAGAACAAGAAGAGAGCCTTCCGTCGCCTGTGGATTGCCCGGATCAATGCCGGCGCCCGGATGAATGGCACCACTTATTCGCGGTTGATCAACGGTCTCCATCAGAAAGACTCCGCGCTCAACCGCAAGGTATTGGCCGATCTGGCCTTACACCACCCTTCGACCTTCAAAGCCATCGTCGAATCGGTTTCCCGGTAAGCGAGCCGGTTTACCCTAAACAAAAAAGCCCCTGTCCATCGCAGGGGCTTTTTTGTTTCCTGACTTTAACGAATGACCACAGGCAGGACCCAGCGACCGTCCGTACGCCGCACTTCCAGATAATGGAGTCCCGGCTGTGCCGTGGACAGCGGTATTGGCCGGATGGCGGGATGTTTGCCCTGCAAGAGTTCGATGACTTTACGACCCATCGCGTCCCACAGGACCAGATCGCCTTCCCATTCCCGTCCGTTGACGGCTTCCAACCAGACAAGTCCCGAAGCCGGGTTGGGATAGATCCGGAAGGGTTTGCTGATTTCAGATTTTACCGGAATGTCCCGGGAATTGGGCTGACTGAGCAATGGCACCTCCCAGGCACCTGCCCCATGCGTAGCGGCACGCAATACTTTTTTGGGCCTGCTCACCGCCAGATCCATGACGAGACAGGCGTCGGGCAGCCCCTGGCTGAAAGGACTCCAGTTGGCCCCTGCATCCGTCGAAACATAAACCCCCAGATCATTGCCCAGGTATAGGTGGGTGGGTTCGAACGGATCGAAAACCACACTGTTGGCCGGAATGGGCGGCAATCCGTTTCCCCAGGGCAGCCAGGAAATGCCTCCGTTGTCGGAACGGTACAGAGGCGGTGCCCCAAAACCGCCGAAAGTGGCCAGCATGATGGCGGGTGTTTCGGGATGGATGGTCAGGCAGGTATTGTATCGGCTTGGCCATCCGGTTGCCACCTGCCAGACATCACCCTCCCCTCCCTGGTTGGAAAGCAACAACTTGCCGGTATTCATCGCGCCTTGCCATACCGGATCCGAACTGGTCACAACGTACACGCGTTGCGGCTGCTCATAGCTCACCAGGATCTGGGTCACCATATTGTTGCCATCGAGATAAGCATCCTGCAAAGGTCCCCAGGATCCCGGAGCAGCAAAAAGATCGGAACGATAGAGCCGCTGTCCCCCGGTCAGGACCCGGTCGGCCTGACCAGGCACCAGGGAAATGGCCGTGTTGAATGGCCGCAATTCACCTTCCCCGAAAGGTGGTTCGGTTTTCGCAAACTGGAAGCCCCTGTCCAGCGACCGCTGGAATACGCCCTGGGGCAAACTGGCCAGCAATCTTTCGTCATTGCCGGGATCGATCGCCGTGGACATTCCATCTCCTCCTATGACCTTGATCCATTCCGTATCTCCTTCATAAATGACGGTGGCATTGTCCTGAAGACCCCCCAGGGCAAAGGCAGGATCCTGGTCCGAATTGCTGAAGCGGGCATAAAACTGTTGCGTCTGATACCCTCCGTTGCGCCCCTGGAACTCGTTTCCACCGTCTTCGCTGACAAAGAGACCTCCATCTGTAGCGAGCCATACATGTTGGGCATTGGCCGGATGGAAATAGACCCCGTGTATATCCGCATGGACGTAATAGGGAGGTCCTTCCGGACCCCCGGCCGGTATCTTTCCGTAGGCTCCGGCTTCCCAAATGCCCTGTTGGATCAGGAATTCGCCTCCATTGTGGGAAACGTGGACATCTATGCCCCCTATGACCAAATGTTCGGGATCGGCGGGATCCACCGCGAGATCATGGGAATACCAACCCTGCCATTGCGAAATATCCATGCTGTTGACAAGGGTCCATGCGCTTCCGCCGTTGTCCGAACGGTAGAGCCCCCTGCCTTCGAGGGCATCCGCGACGTAAGCATAGAGTACATCCGGGTCAGACGGGGCACCGGAGATCATGGCCTTTCCAGAATAATCTCCCGGGAATCCATTCGTCACTTTTGCAAAGGAACCACCGCCATTGATGGAGCGGTACAGACCTGCATTTTGGGTGTAATAGCTGCCTGTGGTCACCAGGATGAGATTGGTGTCCTGGGGGTGAATGTAAAGATCAACGGCCATGGGTACCTGAAAGGCCTGTATCCAGGAATTGCCCCCATCCCAGGATCGGTAAAGGCCCTCGCTGGTGGCGGCCCACAGCGACATCCGGTTTTGCGGGTTCATGGCGAGTTGCTGGACACCCTTCATCTGACCATAATCCCATGCCAGAGACGGACTCCAGGTTTTACCACCGTCCTCCGTATGGAGGATGCCTATACCGTAGGTGCCTCGGGTGAATCGGTTGATGGCTCCGGGTTTGACGACACCGTTGCTGTACATTTCACCTGTGCCGATCCACATCCTGTCCGGATTTTCGGGATCGATCAATATGGAGGAAACGCCGAGGACCGGAAAGCCGATTGGGACCCGCTCCCAGGCAGCCGGACCTTTGCCGGCCGTATGTGTCACCCACAAGCCTCCACTGGCTGAACCGGCGAATACAGTGGACGGCTGGTCCGGATGAAAGGCCAGACACAATGTTCTGCCACCGATATTGTAGGGACCTATCGGGGTCCAGTCGGGATCATCCTGGCGAAGGGAGGCCTCCCGCTTGGACCAGAATGCCCTTGTCCATTCAGATAAGGGGATTTGTCCATTCTCCCCGATCCGGACACACGACCATTGATCGAGTGACTCAGCGGCCCCGCTTTGACGTTTCCTGGAGGAATCGGGAGAGGGGCCGGAGGGTGACTGGCAGGCGCCAAAAGAAAAAATTCCCGCAACGATCACATAAGCAACAAGACGCATGTACAAGGGATTGGCGTACAAAGATAGGCTGCCGACAGGGGACGGACGGTCTGCCTGCCGACCAATTGGCAGGTGGAGGGATAAACTGACATCTCAAAGGTGTTTGATATCTTGGTGGGTATGACAGAACCCCCGTTAGCCAGGTTGTCACCGAACGCCACTGTGGACGGTCCGGATCCTTCAGCAGGAGCGAACGTACTGTCATGGCTGGCCTCCACCGATCCCGCTCCCGAAGATCCGGAAGCATTTCTCAGGGACCTGGTGAGAATGATACGCCATCTCCTGGAGCAACTGGCAGAAAAGGAGCCTCTCCATTTTCCGACGTTGTATGCCTTTCTTTCGTACCTCGGCCACAAGCACCAGCTTTCCAGATCAGTCGTGAAGCAATTGCACCTTTTCAGGAAAGGTCAGGAGAACTATGAAGCGATGAATGCCCCCACCCCGGAGGACGTGAATCGTCATATCCAGGTGGCCTATCAGACACTGGCCATCCTGCTGGAAGAGGTGTACCAACTCGCCTTGCCGGCCACAGCAAAAGAAAAACTGGGACCTCTCCCTCCCCTGGTAGAGTCGCGAACTCCTGTTCCTCGATTCGTGACTTCCACGGCATTGCAGGGCATCAGGCTGACAGGGTCAGGTACATTGATAGTGGGGTGGGAAGATGGTGATCCGGACAAGGAGATTGCCGCCAGGTTTGACATTCCTGAACGCAATGAAGATTTTACACCGGCCCTTAGATCCTTCATGGATCTCATGGGACCATCAGCACGGATTCAACTGATTGATAGTGAGCTGGATGAAAAAGATGTCTTTCATCCACGTGCTTTTGTCCTGGATCCCGATCATTTGATGCATGTCACGGCCATTGCTGAATGCTTTACGCCCAATGGGGCATTCCCCGTCCTGCATCTGCTCAAGCGGTTTATGCCATCGGTAGCTACACCGGCTATTCTGACTGGCCTCATCGCCAACTATTTTCTCGACCGCCTGATGCACCAGCCGGATCTCACCTTCGACCAGGCCTTCCAGGGGGTTTTCGGTCTGCAGCCGCTTGTACTGGCCCGGCTTACGGACGAGGAGGTGCGAGACCTCGTGAACCAATGCCGTCAGCATTTTGCCACCCTTTCCGCCATGGTCCAATCCGGCTTTGCCCGTCAGGGTATTGATCCCGCCAAAGCCTATCTGGAACCGTCCTTTTACAATCCCGAATTCGGCCTACAGGGCAGGCTTGATGTGCTGTACCTCCCTGAATCCGCTATGGATCCTCCGGCCATTGTGGAACTCAAAAGTGGTTTGCCTTTCCGTTCCAATACCTATGGCCTGAATGCCAACCATTATATACAGACCCTTTTGTATGAGCTGCTGGTACGCAATCTCCGACCCGGCCGACCTGCACTGGCCTTTATCCTTTACTCCCGCTCAGCTGACCAGCCCCTGCGTTATGCACCGACCGTAAGACCCCTCCAGATCGAAGCCCTGCGTGTACGCAATGAACTGCTCCTGTTGGAAAAACGGTTGGCCGCGATGAAGGACAACATCCCGGAAACGTGGAAAGTGCTGAACGAAGTCCAACCCGAAGATTATCCGGGACTGTTCGGATTTTCACGCCAGGACATGACGGCTTTCCGGGATACGTGGAAGCGTTTGAGCGCTCCGGAAAAAGCCTACTTTGTTGCCTTTACAGCGTTCAGCATCCGGGAATACCATTTGGCCAAAACAGGCTCGGATTTTGGGCGGACGGACGGTCAGTCCGCCTTCTGGACAGCCTCCAGATCCGAAAAAGAGGACCAGCACGCCATCCTTTCCTTTCTGAACCTGACCGCCGACCGAAGCCATGAAGAGGAACCGGAAATCGAATTGACCTTTACCGGCCGTACGCCCAAATTGGCCAATTTTCGCCATGGAGATCTGGCCGTCCTCTACCCACACACAGGAAAAACGGCAGCCACCGGTGAACAGATCTGGAAAGGCACCATTGTTTCCCTTTCCAAAAACAATGTGGTGCTTCGACTGCGTGCGCCCCAATTCAACAAATCCCATTTTACCAAATACCCCTTCTGGCACCTGGAAAGGGATTTTCTGGACAGTTCCTTTATGCAGCTGACGCGCGGATTGTACGGCTTTGCCCGCTTGCCGGAGGAAAAAAGATCCCTGCTCCTGGGATGGAACCTCCCCCGTCAAGGCATCCCTGCTCACCCTGCCTTGCCGGATGAACTCACCGGTGAACAAAAAAAGGTCATTCGGGACATCCTGGCATCACGGGATTATTTCCTGTTGTGGGGACCTCCAGGTACCGGAAAAACCAGCATGGTGCTCAAACACCTGGTGGGTCATCTTTACCAACATTCGTCCGAGAACATTTTATTGCTGGCCTATACCAACCGGGCGGTGGACGAAATCTGTGCTGCCATCACTTCGCTGGGGCCGG
>JAGFIW010000039.1 GCA_024103195.1 Saprospiraceae bacterium
ATCATACCATCCCACTGCCACCGGACCGCATCGGTGCGCATCTGCACCATGGGGCGTACGGAAAGGTCGCCTGACCCAAAGGCATAGGCCCCGTGCATATATATATGGCGCTGCAGTTGCCAACCTGTGGATCCCTGATCCGACGCCAACGGGACTTCGCCACCCAACAAATGACGGACTGACAGGCCGGTTATCAGATGCCCATATCGGATAGCCACACCCGCGTGCAGAATGGGCCGGCCGCCCGTCATGGTGCCGGAAGACAACAGATCGTCACGATGGTCAGGACCCTGATCAGGAAGGTACTGCCCGTCCGGCGTACGGATGGCGGAACCATCCAATGACGATTGGAACCACCCCGCACTCACACCGGCCATCCAGTCACCATTCCGGCCAAAGGGCCTGGAGTAACTGTAACTCCCGGCCACCTCCAGGTGGCGAAACAACCCGATCCGGTCGCTTTGTACGCCCAGGCCCACGCCGGAAGACACAAAGGGCAATCCGGCCTGGGCCTGGAAATGAAATCCCTCCGGCTGACCCGGCAGCTGCATCCATTGCCTTCGCATCCCTCCGGTCAGAACCAAATCCGCCTGCATACCCGTGGCAGCCGGATTCTCGATGATCCGGCTGTATGGACTGAAAAGATATTGGGGTAATTGCTGGGCCATGACCTGCTCCCCGCCCGTTATCCAGGCAACCGCCAGGATGAACCCCCACAGGGGAGAATGCCATTTGCGGACCCGTCCCCCGGGAGAAGATGACACGGAAAATACTTGCTGACTCACCTGCCAAAGATAGGTATTGCATCCCTCATACACCAGGGAGGACATCTCAACCGATTATTCAGAAAGGGATTTTCAACCCGTCATGGCCCAACCGGAATCCCGGGGGCAATTGCCTGCTCAATGCCTTGTAAAGCCCCAGGTCGTGGCTGATATGGGTAAACCAGGTTTGACCTGCCTTGAGCTCCCGGGCCAATTGGATGGCGGCATCCAAATGCAGGTGGGAATAGTGGGGTTCAAGGCGCAAAGCGTTCAATATGAGAAAGGGGATCCCGGTGATCGCCTCCCTGGTCTCCGGCGGGAGTTCTTTGGCATCGGTAATGTACACCAGGTCTCCAAAGCGAAAACCCAGTACAGGAAGCCCTCCGTGGTCAACCCGGAGAGGCAGAATGCGCTTCCCCTCCACTTCAAAGTCGGAGCCGGCCGCCAACGGCTTCAAATCCAATCGGGGCGCTCCCGGATAGGGATCGGCATCAAAAGCATAGGCAAAACGCGTCCGGATCTCCTTTAAAACCGGAGGAGACCCCCAAACCGGCATGTCCTTCCGGTGAAGAAAATTGAGCGGACGGACATCATCCATACCTGCTACATGGTCGTTGTGCTCATGCGTAAGGAGAATGGCATCCAGCCGGCGAAACCCTTCCCGCAACATTTGTTGCCGGAAGTCCGGGCCGGCATCGACCACCATGGAGACCCCGTCCCATTGGATATGGAGTGAACTTCGCAACCGCTGGTCCCTGGGATCCCCAGACCGGCAGACGCGGCAGTCACAGCCTATGACGGGAACGCCCTGGGATGTCCCTGTCCCGAGCAGGGTGGCTACCCTCATCCTAATTCGGGTGACGGGATGAGCGAGTTCCTGTGAAGCAGTTGATAAAACTCCCTGCTTTTGTCCGGCAGTTGATCCGGCTGTATGGGCAGGGAAGCCAGGATATCCAGCAAGGTGGAAAACCTTCCGGCCGTGTCAAAAAACTTGTTGACCACAATCATTTTGCGGCTTTCCACCATACAATAACCGGATTGAAAATTGCCCTTTTCGTACCGGACGGTGTAGGAAAGTGCCCGGACGAGTTCCTCCAGTTTTTGCAGGTTGGCAGGGGTCGGTTTCATGTTTCTTCCGGTTCGCGGTACTTTTGCAAAGATACATGCGAAAGACAATGCACCCGTTTCCCGGGATAACCCTGTGGTTCCTTATGATGGCTTTGGCGTTGGCACAGAGAGCCGGCGCCCAGCAAAGTCCTTTCGGGGCGGGCCTGCTTGTAGGCATGAACGCCGCTCAGATTGACGGGGATGAATTGAGAGGCTTTGACAAAGCCGGTCTCAGTCTTGGCGGGAGGTTTGCCGTCCGTCTGGCCCCCCGCTGGGAAATGAGCATGGATCTGTTGTACAGCCAACGGGGATCGCGCGCACCCTATTCAAAGGACAATGCCACACCTGTCAACAAGTACAGCCTGCATTACCTCGAAGTGCCATTCATGGTCCGGATAAGGGAGTGGGCAGCCGTAACGACGGATGAAACAGCCTTTTATAGGTTGGAGGCTGCGGCGGGCTTAAGCTACAGCCGCCTGATCCACGCCCGTATGACCGGCAATCCCTTTGAAGGCAGGGAGGACCTTCTCAACGCCAATGATTTCGGCTGGATGATGGGATTCGGGATCCACCTGAACCCGGAGAACAGCTTTCACTTCCGATACACGGAGTCCATCAACTTCCTTTTTGATGACCGCGAGGCACTCCCCGTGCCCCGCAAGCTCCGCGGATATTATCTTAGCCTGCATTACCTCTATACTTTCCGGTCATGAGTGCCCCATATTTCCAAGTCATCCTATTTGCCGGCCTCCTTATCCTGGCCGGATGCTCGGAGCAGCCGCCTTCGCCCAGAGAAATGGCGCCCCAGGTGACAGCTCCTGTTCCCATGTATCCAGTTCTGCCCGCCCCCCTACTGGATTCCCTCGCGCCATTGATCACGCACATCGATTTCATCTTCTACCACCTCAAACACAGCATCTCCCTGAACGAGCCCAACGGCATCATGACCCATCTCAGTCATATAGCCGGCCCGGAGGAGGTGCCACAGAATCATGGTTGCAAGCCGGTAGGCCGGATCTTTTACATGGCCTCCGGCCAGACGGCCCTCACCGGAGATCTTTACTTCTCCGGAAAATGTCGATTTGTCCTGTTCCTGGAAAACGAGAAACCGGTTTACGCTGCCCGGTTGAACGACCAGGGTGTCCTGTTCCTCACCAACGCCGGTGTGCCCTTGTAAACGCATGAAGTCCTCCGAGGGACCGGTTGCCGTTATTGATCTGGGAACCAACACTTTCCACCTGGTCATCGCACGGATCCATCCTACGGGGACGCTGCAGTTTCTATACAAAAGGCGGTTTTATGTCAAATTGGGACGGGATGGCATTGACCGTATTTCCGACCGGGCGATGGCGTCGGGTTGGCAGGCATGCCGGTTTTTTCGCGCGCGTATGGACGATTACCAGGTGACGTGTTGCTGGCCGATCGGTACGGAGGCGCTCCGACGATCCCGCAACGCGGGTCGTATGGTTGAAGGCATCGAAAAGATCCTTGGAACCCCGGTTTGCCTGCTTTCCGGCATGGAGGAAGCTGCCCTCATTACCCGCGGCGTATCCGCCCATTTGCCATCCGATCACCATCCGGCCCTCATCATGGATATAGGGGGAGGCAGTGTGGAATTCATCCATGTGGTCAACAAGCGCCTTGCCTGGTCAGGCAGTTATCCGGTAGGCGTTGCCGTCCTTCACCACCGGTTTCACACCAAAGACCCCTTGCCGGAGGACAACCTCGTGCGGATGAAGGCATACATCGACCTCCAATTAAGTCCTTTGTATGCTTATGCAGCCAGTATGCCTCCTATGGATGTGATCGGGGCTGCGGGCATCTTCGAGATCCTTTCCCGCCATCTGGCCAGCGACCATGAGGGGCCGTTCAGGCAGTTGGATCCGGTCCGGCTGTCGGCATTTGCCGGGGAGGTCACCAGCATGACCCTGAACGCCCGACATGGAGATCCCCGCATTCCCCGGGAGCGCGCTGATCTTCTTCCTTCCGCCATGGTGCTGGTAGAACAGGTGAGGACAAGGGTGCCTGTCAGACGGATTCTTTCCTGTCCGGATTCATTGAAAGAAGGGGCACTCCATGCCTGGGCTTCCGGTGACTCCTTCGTTCCCTGCCGGTGATGATTCGGCAGCTTGGTTACTCCTCCTCCCCGCCGGCTGCCTGTCCCATTTGGTCTTCGGCGTAGAGTCTTTTGAAAAGATGATCCACCCGTTCCATTTCGTCGAGCGTCTCGTCGAGGTAAAAAGCCAGCTCGGGCACCCGACGGATATGATGGCGGACGCGGTGGGCCATATGTTGACGGAGCAGGGGATGCTGGTCTTCCAACTCAAGCAGGACCGCTTGCTTGTTGTCCGTATTGTACACGGAAAGGTAAACTTTGGCGAGTGTCAGATCCGGGGACATCCTGACTTCCGTTACCGTCACCAGGGGACCATCACCAAAGATGTATCGTCCTTGCTCGAGCAGCAACATGCTGAAATGGCGCCGGACCAGCTCGGCGACCTGATTTTGTCGGATGGTGGGCACACCGGTAGATTTGCGGCAAAGATAGGCCTTATCCCTGCTGTTGCAGGGGCAACTGCTATTTTTGTAAAAACCGGATGCGTTGCCAGGATTCCTCGAAGACCCCATCGAAAAGCTCCCAGGGCTTGGTAGCGTTCGCGCCGGCCTGCTGAAAAAAGAGCTCCGGATTGAGCGGGTGGGCGACCTGCTGGAACACTATCCCTACAGATACATTGACAAAACCCTGGTGCTGCCCATCCGGGAAGCGATAAAGAAGCAGGACCCTGTTCTCATCCAGGGAGTACTCGGACCGCTCGTTTATCAGGGAGTGGGCCGGAAGAAACGACTAACAGCCCTGTTCAGGGATGAAACCGGATCGGTGGAGCTCGTTTGGTTCCAGGGACACCGCATGATAGAGGACCTGCTGCATCCAGGCATGAGATACCACGCCTTCGGGAAACCTTCCGTGTTCAGAAACAAAGCGACCATGGTGCATCCCGAAATGGAATCCGTGACCGAAACGGGACGCCCGAATCTCCATTTTGAACCCATGTATTCCACCACCGAGGCACTGACCAAAAAAGGACTGGATGCCCGTGGTCTGCGGCGATTGATCAAACTTGTCCTGGACCGGTTGCCCGGCAACCATCCCGCCGAAAATCTGAGTGCAGAAATCCTGCAAAAATACCGGTTGTCCGATCGGCCTCAAGCCGTTCGCCAGGTACATTTTCCTCCGGATGAGACAACGCTCCGGGCCGCCCGGCAACGTCTCAAATTCGAGGAATTGTTTTTCATCCAGCTCGAATTGCTCCTGCTGAAGCGGCAACGCCATGCTACCCTCGCCGGATTCCCGTTCGAAGAAGTAGGTGCACATTTCAACCGGTTTTACCGGGAATTTCTGCCTTTCGAACTGACGGAAGCCCAAAAAAGAGTCGTCCGGGAGATTCGTCGCGACCTGGGAAGTGGGCATCAGATGAACCGGCTCCTTCAGGGCGATGTCGGTTCAGGAAAAACGGTCGTCGCCCTGTTGTCGATGCTGATTGCCATGGACAACGGTTTTCAGGCCTGTATGCTGGCACCCACCGAGATCCTGGCCCAGCAACATTTCCAATCCTTGCAGGAACTCGTCAAAGGAATGGGTATCCGGATCGGTTTCCTCACCGGGAGCATCAAAGGAAAAACCCGGAAGATGACGCTCGAATACCTGGCTGACGGCACCTTGCACCTTTTGGTCGGCACCCATGCCTTGTTGGAAGATCAGGTCCGGTTTAAAAATTTGGGACTCGCCATCATTGATGAACAACACAGGTTCGGCGTAGCCCAACGAGCCGCGCTTTGGAAAAAAAGCGCCCCTTTTCCACCTCACATCCTGGTCATGACGGCCACCCCCATACCCCGAACGCTGGCCCTCACGATTTACGGGGATTTGGATATTTCCATCATCGACGAGCTTCCGCCCGGCAGGAAACCGGTTCATACCGAGCTCTGGTACGAAAACAAACGGATGCGGCTCATTGGGTTCATGAAGGAACAGATCGCCCTGGGCCGACAGGTATATGTCGTATATCCCCTTATCGAAGAATCGGAGACCCTCGATTTGCTCGACCTCCAGAAAGGGGCCGAGTCGTTGCAACGCGAATTCCCCATGCCTCAATACCAGTTCAGCATTGTCCACGGCAAAATGACGGCGGACGTGAAGGACTTCGAAATGAACAGATTCCTCAAGCGGGAAACGCAGATCATGGTGGCGACGACCGTCATCGAAGTGGGGGTCAATGTGCCCAATGCATCGGTGATGGTCATCGAAAACGCCGAACGTTTCGGCCTCTCCCAACTTCATCAACTCCGGGGCCGGGTAGGTCGCGGCGCCGATCAGTCCTACTGCATTCTCATGACCAGTGGTCGGCTTTCGGAGGAAGCCAGGTTGAGATTGCACACCATGTGCCGGACCAATGACGGATTCGAAATCGCCGAGGTGGATTTGCGTCTCAGAGGGCCGGGTGACATGGAGGGCACCCGTCAAAGCGGAACCCAACCCCTCCGTATTGCCGATCTCCGTGAAGACGGACCCATCCTCCAGTCAGCCAGGGTTTGTGCGGCCGAAATTCTCGACAAGGACGAAAAACTCGTCCTCGAAGAACATATGCCTCTGCGTAACCACCTCCGATGGAAAAGACATTCCCAAGGCACCTGGAGTCGGATCAGTTGACCCGTTTGAACCTTCATTCCCTCCCCTTGTTCCATCCCTGAACCTTCACCCTTAAAGCAAGATAAAATGGCTTTTACACTCCCCCAACTGCCTTATGCCTACGATGCCCTGGAACCCCACATTGATGCCAGGACGATGGAGATTCACCACACCAAACACCACGCGGCCTACACCAACAATCTGAATGGTGCCCTGGAAGGTACTCCCGGAGAAAACAAACCCATCGGGGAGATACTAGCCCACATTTCCCGTTACCCCGTGGCCGTACGCAACAATGGTGGCGGTTTTTGGAATCATTGCCTTTTTTGGGAGATCCTGTCTCCGAATGGTGGAGGTCAACCTTCCTCCCAAATGAATATCAGCAAAGCGATCGACCGCGATTTCGGGTCCTTCGATCAATTCAAGGCCGAATTCAACAAAGCCGCCATGAGCCGCTTTGGCTCGGGATGGGCCTGGCTCTGCGCCGACAACCAGGACAAACTCTTCATTTGTTCGACGCCCAACCAGGACAATCCACTCATGGATGTGGCCGATCACAAAGGGCATCCGCTGCTCGGACTGGACGTTTGGGAGCACGCCTATTATCTCCATTACCAAAACCGGAGAAACGAATACGTGGAGGCCTTCTGGAACCTGGTCAACTGGCACGAAGTCACCCGGCGATACAACGGCGCCAATCAGGGAGCCATGCAATCCTGAAGAAACCTCCAAATCCCTTGTCGGATGCCCGCAGGATAACGAAAAGGAGACACGGCCCAATGGCCTGTCTCCTTTTTTTCATGGTCAAACCGAAAGTCATGAAACCCTATCTGTTCGCTGTATTCAGCATCCTTCTTCTGCCTGCTCCCGGCAACTCTCAGCCCTGGTCGGCAGGGATACAGTTTGGAGAACATGTGTCTTCGCTATGGGGTGAATCCTCCCAGGATTATGCGCTGGGATTCATTGCAGGGATACATGCCAGCCACTATCTGACGCCCAACTGGGTCATTCGGGCCGAGATCAATTTTGACCGGAGGGGAACCCGCATACCGCCTCCGGTTATCATCGACCCGGATTTCGCCACAGAGTTCGAGCTCGATTATCTGAGCCTGCCGGTCATGTTTCGCTATGCCACAGGAGAAACCTGGCGGTTGCACGGTGGTGTGGGGGCATCGGTCAACCTCCTCCTCCGTGAAGAGACATTGTATGGCAGTATATCCAGAAACGAAACGGCGGACTTCCAGAAAGTCAACGCCGATGTCCTAGCCACGGGTGGTGTCGCTTATGCCATACGCGACAATCTGACTTTTTCCCTCGACCTGCGGGCACAGTCCGGACTTTCCGAAATCAGAAGGTCCCGGCCAGGCGTACAGCAGCCGTTGGGCAGACATATTTTGTGGGGGCTCCTGGCGGGACTGAATGTTTACCTGTAGCTGACCCCGCCGTCTAGAAAGGGAACTTTCTGCCCCACATTCGCATTATCAAAATATCGGGTGTTCACGCACCCCTGTACAAAACACCACACATGATCATCTTCCTCTGCTGCCTCATAGCGGCTGTCGCTTTTTATGTGATTTCGAGGAAGGAAAGCCTCGAATCCCGGTTGTAAGGGTTGGCCATCAAGGCCGGCGGGATTTTGATC
>JAGFIW010000058.1 GCA_024103195.1 Saprospiraceae bacterium
ACCACATGGACCCATATCACCATGCTGGAATCCGGTTCCAGGAAGGCCGGATTTCCGGTCCCCATCAACTGGGTCAAACCGGCATCTGCCCACCAGGACCATTCAGCCGGACGATCTGCGGTACCGGCCAGCTGCACCGGAGATTCACACAAAACGGTATCCCCGGGTGGATGGACCACCAAAGGCGGCGCCACATCAACGGTAATTTGCCTTTCATCCTGGCAAAGTCCGTTCATGGAGATCGTTTTGAGGGTATAGGTAATGGTGGTATCCGGCCAGGCCAGCGGATTGGAAATACTGGAGCCAGACAAGTATTGACCGGGGCTCCATAAATGGGTGACGCCTGGTATAGGTTGTGGGTTGAGCAGGATTGTATCGCCTTGGCATATTCGGACCAAGGTATCCGGCCAGGGAATGTTGGCCAGCCGCACCGGAAAAATCTGCCGCGATGTATCCATGCACCCATTGGCGGCGGTCACGATCAACTGGAGAATCCATACGCCCGCCGTGTCCAACTTGAACGTCGGAAATTGTTCCTGACTCGTATATAAACGAGGGCCTGAAAGCCGCCAATCCCATTGAATGATCTGGGAGATGGTGTCCGTGGATTGATCCGTGACCACCATGGTGAGCGAGTCCGCGCATTCGGTAAAGGCGAAGTCGAAGTCTGCGTGGATGGATAAACGTTCAACCCGGATTTCTCGGATCAGGGTATCCACACATTTATCGTTGGGTTGGGCGATGAGCATGATGGTATACGTCCCGCTATCCGGATAAGTAAATACGGGATTGGCCTCCGTGGAGGTGGCTGACAAATCGTTTTCCACATCGAAGTACCAAATGAACTGATCGGCGTTGGCACTGGTATTCTGGAAGGCAACCGTCAGTCCGCACTGCACCTCGGGGGCGGCAAAAGCCGCTACGGTCATCCCGCAAATACCGACGTTGTACTGAAAATCCCTTCTTGTGGAGGAAATGAGCACACCCTCCCGAAACTCGTCAGCACAGATCCCGACGACAAATTGGCCGATGGTATTGGGAATGCCGGTCAGAAAGCCGCTGGCCGGATCTATGGTCAGCGGGTCGCCGCCCATGATATTGGTCAGATTGTAGGGCGGATCTCGCCAAACAACTTCCTGATATGGCGGTTTGACGGGAGGTATGGGCTGGGGATTACCGAGCGTGCCTCCATCCAATGGCGTACAGATGCGGTAAACGATGGAATCACCTTCCATGTCAATGGCCGAATGATCAAAAGCAATGGGTTCATTGACGCAGATATATATGGGGGGCCATTCCTTGAAAACAGGACTGGAGTTGCATTCAATCAATGCCTCTTCGGAAAGGAATATGCTGAAGGTAGCCCCTGTACTGTCTGGCTGCTCAATGTTGAGAATGGTTTGGTTGCGGCAGCATCGTTGGTATGCCAGAGTATATCCTCCCGGCGAGACGGGCAATGTCACCACACTGCGATAGGTCGTGGTATGGACACAGGCACTAGGAGGCAGGATGAAACAATCACCTGTCAGGACAGGCTTCAGGGTATCATCTTTGACAAAGGGAATGAGCAGATTGTTGACAAGGTTGCCACCAGCGTCAAATACCCCCACAGAAGCAGGATTGTCAAAGAAAGGAACCCCGTAGTAGCAATCCCGATAAACGGTCAGGATGACTTCAAACTGTTGGTTGCCCAAACAGCGGTAATTCATCTCCCCACCGACAATGTGCGTGGCATTTACCTTGGGATATCCCAGGAACAGGCCTGCCAGGGTCAGGAAAAGGAGCGCATACCTCATGGACGAATAAAAATAGAATATTGTCCGGAATCAAATCCGGTAGCGTCTTGAGCCGGGTCGGGTTCCGTCAATTTCGCAACAATGTGACATTACCCCGTTCGAAATACTCTTCCTGACCGTAACAGATACACTTGAGGTAATATCCGTACACATCCGTGCGGAGTAATTCTCCCTTGTAGGTACCGTCCCACCCCAGGTTCTTGTCGTGGGTCTCGAAAACCAGTTCACCCCAACGGTTATAGACATAGAACTCCAAACGGTCCACATAGCTGCCTCGGACATAAAGGACATCGTTCAATCCGTCATCATTCGGTGTAAAGGTATTGGGTACAAAAATGTAAGGGAAGGCGCAGATGGTGTCCAGGATAGCGACAAGAACCGTATCCATACCCGTGCAACCGAAGGCATCGGTTACCACCACTGTGTATATGGTTGAATCCATGGGATTGGCCACGGGATCCTGTAAAGTTGGATCATCCAAAGTCCCGGGCGGCGTCCAACTAAACGAAATGGCCGTAGGGGCATCGGCAATAAGCTGGCTGCTCTGCCCTTTGAAGATGACAACCGGGTCGGCGGACGCGACCACAGGTACCGCATAATCCAGCTTGAAGATGTAAATGGTGTCAAAATCCATAAAACCATATGGCCCTGACTTTTTCAGCACCACAAAAGGCCATTGGGTCGTGGATACGTGGATCTCTGTGCCGTATCCGATTACATTCCCGGCCGTATCCAGCCAGATAAGCTCGAGCTCTCCATCGCAATCGCCGACCTCAATCCATACGGAATCCAGACAGGTCATGTAATCCATCGGAACGATATCACAGTCCCAATCACAAAGTTGCATTTGGAAATTCACTGTATCCCGAAGGATGCAAGTATCACCTCCAGGTTGGACCAAAAGCACCTCTACGGTGAGATTCCCGCCACTCGAATCCGGACAGACCACCGGTTGAGCGCTGTGGATGTCATCGACCCATTCTGCCGGTGACCAGGTAAACACCCATCCTGGCTCTGCAACGGGCAACAGCTGGGTACAACTGTCATAGCACAAGGAGAAACCGTCCGGAATGTCAAGATCATAAACCTCAATGGAAATCACTTTGACGACCGTATCGGCGCACAAGTTGTCCCAGGTGACCACCAGAATAACTTCCAGTTCCATGGATTCCGTTATGGTAATCTCCGGATTTTGTTCGTTGCTGGTCCCCAGTGTACCAAATGTCCAATGCCATCCATCCAGATTGCCGTAGGTGGAGAAAGCAGAACCGTTGAATTGAATGATGGTGGGCAATCCGCATTGCTCAAAATCATAG
>JAGFIW010000115.1 GCA_024103195.1 Saprospiraceae bacterium
TGCCGGGGTTGCCGCCAAAGTAAACGGCCGGGCTGACACCTTCGATACCCGGGTCAATCTGGTTGACGCCTGCATTGCCGAGGATCACCAGGCCGCCCCAGTCACCGCGGTCGCGGATACCGGCCGGCTGGTTGGAGGTGAACACAATGGGTTGTGCAACGGTACCATTGGCCACGATCCGACCACCGCGGTCAATGATGAGGGTGGCGCGGGTCAGTTTGTCACCCAGGATAACGGTTCCGGGTTCGATGGTCAGCACCTGGCCGTTGCGCACGAATACCTGTCCTTTGAGGAGGTACTTGTTGGCGGCCGTCAGTGTGCGTGTGGTGAGATCGCCGGAGAGTTCAATGAGATCCGTGTTGTCATCGTCATCGTCATCATTGTCTTTCGTACAGGCGATGGTCCCCAACTGGGCCAGGAAAAGGAAATAAGGAAGAAACTTTTTCATGGTTAAGGAGGGTTAGAATTGGTTATTTACTTGTTGAGATCATACGAGAAGGAAAGGCTGACCAACTGGCCGCGGCGGAAGGTGAAGATGGGGTCGTCCCGGCCGTCGATCTTCTCGTTCCGGTCGGAATCCTGGAAAAACCGGAAGGGCGCATCCAGCAGATTCTGGATGCCGAGCTTGTAAGTCGTGCGCTTGCCGATCCGCTTGGTCAGGGTCAGATCGAGGCTGTGGCGCGACAGTTCGTAAATGGTGGGGAATAGGACATCACCCACGGAGTAGATCCGGTCGCCGAAAATGTTGTACACCACGCTGCCCGAAAATCCGTGTTCCTGATCGTCATAGAACAAGGCGGTATTGACGATATAGGGGCTTTGGCCCTGTAGCGGGCGAACCCTTTGCTGGGCGCTGGCCATGGTGCCGAGGTCCACTTCCGACCAGATGACGGAGGCATTGGCACTGATCGACAAGCGATCGAGAACGCGGCTGCCGGTCATCCCGCTGAAGGATTTGCGGAATTCGATCTCGGCGCCGACGTTGCGGGCAAAATCGGCATTGATGTACGTAAAGCTGGGCTGCTCGGTGGTGATGATGGTCCGGTTTTCGATCGGGTTGGTGAAGTACTTGTAAAAACCACCTATGTTGAAGGTTTCGCCGGGGCGCATGTACCACTCGTACCGCAGGTCGATATTGTCGATGGAGGCCGTGACCAGGTCGGGATTGCCGAAGCGTCCGGCCTCGAGCTTGTAATCGTAGAAAAGGAAGGGGGCCAGTTCCCGGAATTCGGGCCGGTTGACGGTCCGGCTATAGGCCACCCTTAGGATGGACTTGTCCGACAAATTATAGCCGGTATTGACGAAGGGCAAAACCGACAGGAGGGGGTTGTTGACTTCGATGTTTTTGAAGTCATCCCGGCTGTTGAGTTGCTGGATGTTGTATTCGGCCCGCACGCCGGCGGCGATGTCAAACCGGCGAACCGGCAATTCGACACTGGCATAACCGGCGCCAAGGGCATTGCTGGCCGTATACGAGTCAATGGGGCGCGTCCCTTCTTCGATCACGAATCCGTCCTGGGTGCGGATGTTCTCGTTGCTGAAGATGGTTTCCAGGGGGAGCTGTGCGAGCTGCTGGCCGACATTGGGATCGAAGAAACCGGGATAGAGGTAGGAGATGTAACGCGAGCTGAAGTCCCTGTACCGGTAGTCGGCATAATATCCGGTCTTGAGTTGGGACACTTTGCCCCCGATGCCGTTGAATTTCCAGGTGTAGTCCATACCCTGGTTCACGGAGAATTCCATCAGGTCGCCCCAGTAGCGGCCGGTCTCGAAGAGGTTGGACGATGGGGGCAATTGCATGGTGAAATTGGCGTCCGTCTGGTTTTGACGACGATAGGTGCGGAAACGGCGGAGGTCCGGTTCTTCTTCACGGAGGAAACTGCCGCCGGCTACCCAGCGCAGCTCTTTGCGCTCGGACAGCTCGTGAACGCCTTCCATCTGTCCGGTGTAGATCGAGCGGCTGCGATATCCCAACAGGTAATTACGGAGGTTGTCATCGGGACGCTGGATGAAGTCAAAGCCGTTCCGCAGGATGGTCTCGTTTTCCCCGATCTGGTTGAACAGATTCCGGAAGGTGATGAATCCTTTGTCGCTGAGGCGCAGCTTCCAGTTGGAGAGGATGCTGACGCGGTTTTGCTTTTCAAAGACCTGGTCGTCATAGCGGAAGCGTTCCAGGATGGGCATGGACTGATCGACCCACTCGAAGTAGCGGTGGAAATCGCGGGCATACTGCTGGAAGCTGGTGCTGTAATTGATGTGGTTGACGGTGGTCAATTTGCGGCCGCCGATCGTCATGTTGCGACCGAACTGGATGCCGGCCGACCAGTCGGGGGTGGCCATGCCTTTGTTTGGGCTGAAATTATTGGGCAGGCTGTGGGCGGCTTCGCGGCGCACTTCCGAGTTGCGGGCTGTGGACTGAAGGCCTTTGGTGGTCGGAAAATCGGAAGGCAGGCGGCGGAAGCCATTGTCGAAACCGAGGAAATCGGTGGAGGATCCCTCACTCTGCCAGTATTCCTGACCTGTGGTCCCGGCGCGGTAACCTACGCCGAGGTTGATCTTGAAAAAGTTGTCACCGACATGGTCCACGGTGTAGAGCTTCATGACCCCACCGGCAAAATCGCCCGGCAGATCGGCCGAGCCGGATTTGTACACCATCAGGCGATCCAGCGCACTGGAAGACACCAGGTCGAAGGAAAAGGTCCGTTTGTCCACCTCCGTGCTCGGCGCCACCACGTTGTTGATCATGACGTTGTTGTAGCGCTCGCTGAGGCCCCGCAC